>JAALKD010000068.1 GCA_011088215.1 Sphingomonadales bacterium
CGGTTGCAGTTTGACCAGCCCCTGCTCGCTCTAATACCCCGAATATTCGCGACCGCAAGCGCCGCTCTAAACCTGCAAGGGCAAACTGCTCCAGCGCCCGGCTTGTCCAACGAGCGTTAGGCGACGACAAGCTTCCCTCATACACCACTGGTATTGCAGGCGCATCCAATGGTCGAGACAGCGACAGCTGGCCTTCCATATTGATAAAGTCGCCGGGAATATTAACCTGCCCGCCTAAACCAAGATTACCCCAGGTCCCGCTGGCGACAATTTCATCGATCAGTGCCACACCACTATCCATGCGGAAGGAACCGGTGAAATTGGTGAAACCGGTTTCACCTGTCCTCAGAAGATCGCCCAAAGACTGCAGAAAATTGACGCTTGAGGTGCTGTCTGTAATTCTGGATATTATTGTGTTTGCCGCGATAAAATGTAACGACCCCACGCCGCCATCGAAACTTCCTTCACCTCTAAGCGTCGACAACAAATCATTGTCGCCAATCTTTGACGCCCGAAGGTTGAGATTGGTTGATACCGTGCCTGTAAACCCGCTGGTGCCAACTAACTGGCGCGCCAGTGTTCCCATATCAAGCGATGCCGCCGTTAGTACTGCTGAGACATCACCGGTTTGGCTATCAAGTCCGAACTCGGCCTCAAGCGTACCACCATTCATCATTGCCACCTGACCAACGTCAAAATCGCTGGCTCTGTCAGTAAAAGTCACGGTCGCAGTCGGAGCATTAACAGATTGTCCCAACACGATAATGTTGGTCGCATCGATCCTTATTGTGCCTGCTTTGGGCAACTCGCTACCGCCCGCTGCGCCGCCATCGGACAACAGAGCTCCCAAGTCAATATTTGACGCTGTAAGGCTTCCGTTCAGCGCGCCACTACTGCCACCGATTTCTCCGGCCAAGGCCGCGTCACCGTTTCTTACGTCCAGTTCCGTGATACGCCATTCATCGGCAGCGATCGTCCATTTCAGCCGCAACCTGCGTAACAATGAAGAATTCAGGTTTACTCCGTAAGCCTTAGCAAGTGTGTCGAAACCGCTTTCAGCGCCGGCCTGGATCGTTAGCGAGACATCGGCATCAATTCCTGCTTCCCCATATGTGCCACTAAGGTTGGATTGGCCGCCAGCGATTATGCCGTTACCACTGAAGGAAAATTCGTCGAGCGTACCGTCAATGGTCACCCGCATGTCAGCACCGCTGGTGCCCATTAGTCCCGCCGAGCCGGTGTATTTATCCAGCTCCAACACCCGACCAATATCCGAATGTCGCACCGAACCTTGAAGCCTCGCACTACGGGCGGGCGTGGCATTTACCGTACCAGCAAAATCCAGGGCATTTTCACCCGACACCACATTCAGCCTGCTCTGCAGTTCAATCACGGGCCCCGTTGCTGTGGCTACTCCGGTTAAAGTCTCGCCGCCAGAAAAGCGGGACAAAAATGACGCTGCCTCTGGCGAAAGCTTGGACAGAGCTGCAGGATGCCACTCGGCAAAAGACAGCGATGTTTCAACATCAGCGGGTTGACCAGCGGTTTCCTGCCGGCTGAAGCTACCGGTTAAACTGCCGCCACGGTGGCCAGCAGACAGGTTGTTAATTGAACTTAGGCCACCGCCGGTACGCCCTGCAACGGACACCTGGTCAAAAGTCTGCTGTAGCCACCTTAACCGGGCAACATCCAATTCAAATTGAACTGCTGGCAGTGGACCATTGTCCGCCAGCGCATTCGCCTGACCTTCAGGCCAGTAGGCATCCAAATTCAGTTCATTAACGTCCAGCCGAATTGCATTGGGTACAAAAGAATCCGTTTTACCGGAAAGTTCCGCCGCTACAGCCGACGTATCAACAGTGCCCGACACATCTGAGAGCACCCACGTATCACCCGAAATTGCGACCTGTCCTTCGATGTCTGCTGTACTCAGGCGGCCTGCGGGAATGGTATCTGACAGCGGCATTCCAGCCCAGTCAATGATCTCCTGAAGGCCACCAGACTGAAACTTCACGGCGCCGCCATTTGCCGTTTCCGCTATATAAGCTAGCCGTGATGCACCCGGCAGCGTCGCTCGTAGCTGTTGCAAAGAGACCTGCCCTCCACCCAGCGCAATGGATGCCTCAATTTGCTGGGCTAGCCCATCCCGAAATTCAATCCCTTCAATAGTTACGTCAATATTCCCCGCAAGCGGGAGGTCCATTTGGTCAGGGTCTAGGGCTGCATCTGGATCGGAGCTGGACTGCGAACCCGCCGTATCTATCCAGCTATCAAGTGTAATGATCCCAAGGGAGCCTGAGCCCGTAACGTGATAGAAGCTATTTTGCTCTGCAATAGTCAAGTCAACAGCACCGCGCGTATCCCCAATTGTTAATTGCCGGGAAATCAAACGTGTTATGCCGCGGCTGCTTCGGTCCAGTTGCAGATCGAGACCAAACGGCAATGCGGGAACCTGCGGGGATTCATCGGCGGATCCAATGGCCTTCAAAATAAAGCTCGAAAGCGCCCGCAAATCCTTCCCATACGCCTGAAAACGACCGCTGGTTTTGCCATTTTCAGCAAGTCTTCCTGAAAATTCAAGTTGGCTGTCAGCTACCGTGAGATTAGCCCGCACCGATGTTGAACCCGCGGTGCGCGTGGGAACAGCTTTTCCGGACAGAGCAATGGCCGTCCCCTCTATAAAAGCGGCACCCTCAAGGTCGAGCGGGCCGCCGGGTAACTGCCCGGTTAGCACAATGTCGACACCGTCAAGAACAAGAGGTTTCGAGCCCAATGGACGTACGGAAATTGATCCGCTCTTGATCCTAAACCGATCCAGAGACAGCAAAGTACCGTCACCTTCCTGGGTGTCGGCACTGTCCGTTGTTGGCCATCCCTCTATGGTCCAGCCCTCAGGCATTTCAACCAAGCCTGCAGACAATCCTTCAAACACCAGGCTTTGCAGCTGCATCGAACCGCGCATCAAAGCCGTCAGTCCCAAGTGCATTTCGATTTTGTCGGCTGTTGCAATCGTATCGTTGAACCCATCTTGCTGCGGCGACAAACGAACCGCTTGTGCGGTAACGGTCGGGCGTGGCAAAAACCCCAGGTTCAGGTCGCCTGCCAGCTCAACCCGCATACCAAGCCGCTCGCTGGCAAGGCCCGCTAGCGTGTCACGATATTGGTTCCAGTCAACAAGATACAGGGTGACCGACACCGCTCCTAAGATGACGGTGATCGCTCCAAAAAGGAAGAAAGTGATGGTTCTTTTCTTCAACCGCTTGTCCGCTTGATGGTTCAGTAATTCGAATATCAGGTCAGCAAGTTAACATGATGAATTTGGCAAATATACGACCGATTTACCCTTAACCTTTCCCATAATGATAGCTAAGCTGCCCGCAAAGCTTTGGCATTACAGTTAAAGTGCTGATTAAAGAGGGTTTCTAACCAGGGATGATGCAAGGACAACAATGCCCAACAGTAACCGTAACCCCATAAATATTCTGGTTCGCCGCATTCGTGCGCGGATTTTCCGTGCAGGCGGCTATGGGTTTGGTGCAATCACCCTTCTCGCGATTATTGTCGGCGTAATTGCAGGCTATGCCTCCATCGGGTTTTACCTGGCTATCAGCTGGCTGGTTGAATTCACGTTCGGGGTTGATGAAGCCACGCTGGCAACAGGCGCCAGTAATCTGGACTGGTGGCACATAATGCTTGTTCCCATTGCCGGCGGCTTGGTTGTCGGGCAAATTCTTCGACTGCATAAAAACCAACAAACCAGCGGGGTCGCGAATGTGATTGAAGCCGCCGCTCTGCGCGACAGCAAGATCGAACCCAGAGATGGATTGGTCAGTGCTGCAGCAACCATCGTATCGCTCGGCAGCGGAGCTTCCATGGGCCGCGAAGGGCCGGCTGTTCACATAGGTGCAGCACTGGCGTCCACAGTAACCAATGGATTGGGATTAAACCCAGCCGCTGCCAGAACCTTGCTGGGATGCGGTGTAGCTGCTGCCGTTGCTGCCTCTTTCAATGCCCCGATCGCCGGTGTCTTTTTCGCACTTGAGGTCATCATCGGCCATTATGCGCTGCAAACATTTGCGCCGATCGTGATCGCTGCCATCGCAGGAACTGTCGTCAGTCGCATTCATTTGGGTAATTTTCCTGCTTTTGAAACAACACAGTATTTCATCACCAGCTTCTGGGAGTTCCCCGCCTTTTTCATATTGGGAATTGCCTCCGCGATCGTTGCTGTTGTTTTCATGGCCGGCCTCAATTGGGCCGACAAAATTCGCGAAAAATTAGCCGTCATTCCACCGTCCCTTCAACCTGCATTGGCAGGCTTACTACTCGGTTCGATGGCGCTATTGTATCCGGAAATACTTAGCATCGGCTATGAGGCCACGAGCCGCGCGCTCGATGGAGAATATGAACTCAATCTATTGTTGGCGTTGATCGTTGCCAAAATTATTGCAACTGTCATTTCCTACGCTGGTCGGTTTGGCGGCGGCGTTTTCAGCCCCTCGCTGTTTATCGGCGCAATGGTTGGCGGTAGTTTCGGCATTGTAGCGGGAGGCCTGTTCCCAGAGCTCGCGTCCACGCCGGGCCTATATGCTGTGGTCGGAATGGGGGCGGTAGCGTCTGCCGTACTGGGCGCACCCATTTCCACCATGTTAATCGTGTTTGAAATTACCGGCGACTATAATGTAACCATCGCCGTGATGATTGCTTCCGCCATCGCCAGTATGGTCACCAGCCTGTTTTATCGGCGCTCTTTCTTCTTCATGCAACTTGCCAACCGGGGTATTCAGCTTGAGGGCGGCCGCGCCACTTACCTGCTAAAGTCAGCGACAGTCGGCGAACACATGAGCCGCGACTTCTTTACCATCCGCGACACTGACAATGTGCATAAAGCGCGGGATTTGCTGGTAGCCCAAGGTGGCGGCTTGTTGATTGTTACCAATGAAACCGGGAAAATCACGGGCGTGCTGTCACTGAACCAAATGCCTCCTGAGATATTTGAACCCGGGAGAACCGATGACCATGCAGTCGGTGAATTCACTCGCGAACCCGGCCATTTGATCAAAACTGAAGAACCTCTGGAAAATGCCTTACATCATTTGGACCGCACCGGCGAAGAAGCCTTGCCGGTAGTGTCACCATCTCAGGACAACGTTGTTGTCGGCCTCATCCGCCACCGCGATGTCATGAAAGAATACACGCGCGCGCTACTGGAATCTCACGGCCAGAAACAGTCGTTTAATCGCCTCACCTGAACTATTTTTCATCTAGCAGCCAGAATGGCAATCCATCTGTTTGCCAAGGCGAATATCGGTGTTATGAAACCATCATGACTAGCGACCCTTTTGACCTTGATGATCTGGAAACTGACCCTCCGCTCCCTGCCGCCCAAACGTCGGCGGGTGGGGTTGGCATACCCAATACTGCCCCACCGTATCTTGAAGGACTAAACACGCCGCAAGCTGAGGCGGTTTTGGCAAGCGATGGGCCAATTTTGGTTTTGGCGGGTGCCGGCACGGGCAAAACCCGGGTTTTGACCACCCGGCTTGGGCATTTGATGGCGACCGGTCGGGCGGCGCCATGGAATATTCTAGCAGTTACCTTCACCAACAAAGCTGCCAAGGAAATGCAAAATCGGGTCGCAAGTGTAATCGGCAGACCGGTGGAAGGCATGTGGATTGGTACGTTCCACTCTATCTGTGTCAAAATACTGCGCAAACATGCGGAATTAATCGGTCTGAAGTCCAATTTTTCGATTCTTGACACCGATGATCAAATTAGGCTGCTGAAACAGCTAATCCAGGCAGAGGATATCGACGATAAACGTTGGCCAGCGCGTACACTAGCGGGGTTAATCGATCGTTGGAAAAACCGCGCGCTAACGCCCAGCAAGGTTCCAAACGGCGAGAGTTATGCTTTTGCGAATGGGCTGGGTGGAGATCTATACGAAAAATACCAAAAACGCCTGCAGATCGTAAATGCCTGCGACTTTGGTGACCTGCTACTGCATGTCATCACCCTGTTTCAGGCGCATCCTGATGTGTTGAAGGAATACCATAACCAGTTCCGCTATATATTGGTCGACGAGTACCAGGACACTAATGTGGCGCAGTATTTATGGCTGCGCCTGCTAGCTCAGGCCCACCGCAATATATGCTGCGTCGGTGACGACGACCAAAGCATTTACGGTTGGCGCGGTGCCGAGGTTGGCAATATCTTGCGTTTTTCAGATGATTTTCCAGGAGCCAGGATTGTCCGGCTTGAACAGAATTACCGGTCGACCGGTCACATTCTCGCGGCTGCGTCAGCGCTAATTTCCGCCAACGAGGATCGTTTAGGCAAAACCTTGTGGACCGATAGTGGTGACGGAGAAAAGGTTGAAGTGAAAGGCGTCTGGGACGCACCCGAGGAAGCACGTTCGATAGGCGACGACATAGAAAACCTGCAACGAAAAGAGTGCATGTTAAGTGAAATCGCAGTCCTGGTGCGCGCAGGATTTCAAACCCGTGAGTTTGAAGAGCGCATGATCACTCTGGGAATGCCTTACCGCGTGGTTGGCGGACCGCGATTTTATGAACGCGCTGAAATCCGCGACGCGATGGCCTACCTTCAGGTGATTGCGCAGCCCGACAACGATCTGAAATTTGAACGCATTATCAATGTTCCCAAGCGCGGCCTCGGTAAAACCACGATTCAGAAAATCCACCACCTGGCCCGCAGCCACGGCATTTCAATGACACGAGCGGCACGGCAAATTCTTGAGCTCGACGAGCTACGTGCTGCTGCGCGAAAATCCCTTACGCAGTTGCTGGATAATTTTGACCGCTGGCGAACAACATTGAACGACATCAGCCACATCGAACTAGCCGAAATGGTTCTGGACGAATCTGGCTATACCGAGATGTGGCAAAACGACAAATCGCCCGAAGCACCCGGCAAGCTTGAAAACCTCAAAGAACTGGTATCAGGAATGGGCGAGTTTGAAAATCTCGCCGGTTTCCTGGAGCATATTGCGCTAGTGATGGAAAATGTAGGCGATGACAGCCTTGAAAAAGTCTCGATTATGACCCTACACGCCGCCAAGGGGCTCGAGTTTGACCATGTTTTCCTGCCCGGCTGGGAAGAAGGAGTTTTCCCCAACCAGCGCGCTTTGGACGAAACTGGTGCAAAGGGCCTGGAGGAAGAACGCCGCTTGGCTTACGTGGGCATCACCCGCGCCAAACAACAAGCGCATGTCTATTTTGCTGGCAACAGACAGATATTTGGCCAATGGCAATCCAGCTTGCCGAGCCGGTTTATCGAAGAATTGCCCAAAGATCATATTGAAATGGAGGCCGTACAGGGCCTATACGGCGGCAAACCTGCCCGGGGTGGCTGGGGTTCCGACGAATGGTCGGACGAAGGATACTATACTTCAAGCGGCGACAAATACGGGCCAGGCTGGGCACGCGCGCAAAAACGTGCCAATCCCGGCGGCGGTGGCGGCTTTTCCAGCGGGTCGACAAGCTACGGCGACCGGGTTGGCCGCAAAAAGGGTGGTATAACTATTGATATAAAACCGGCACCTGCAAAAGCACCAGCAATGGCGGTCAGCGACATAGCGGTCGGTGAACGGGTTTTCCACGAGAAGTTTGGCTACGGCATGGTTGAAGATTTGGAAGGCAATAAATTGCTAGTCGCCTTTGAAAAAGCCGGGACAAAACGCGTCGTCGACCGATTTGTTAAACCCGCTTAGGCTGGAAGGAATAAACGTGGACCAATCTGGATGGCGTCTAACTGGAGAACTTGCGCCAGAGCTTGCAGAGAAGCTTGAAGCCGACCTGGAACAGTTTGCCGAAACGCAGGGTATAATTCCCCCCACCCTGTCGCGCTTCGAACAAGCCGGCCAGATTTTTTGGCGAGTGGACATCTATTTTACCGAACAACCCGTACCAGATTTTCTGTCCGCCCTGCTGGACTATGCAGGCCTTGCCGGTTGGAACTTTGATCTAGCGCCACTCGAGGATCGTGATTGGGTTTCAGAAAGCCAAAAGCTGCTGTCGCCAGTGCGTGCCGGGCGATTTTTTGTTTTTGGCTCCCATGATGCTGATAAGGCAGATGAAACTTTGATCAATTTGCAAGTTGACGCAGGGCAGGCATTTGGCACTGGAAAACATGAGACAACGTCAGCGTGCCTAATTCTGCTGGATGGTTTGGCAGAGAGCGTTTCACCGTCCTCTGTGTTGGACATTGGAACTGGTTCCGCGGTTTTAGCGTTGGCCGCGGCAAAAACATGGCCATTGGCGCGCGTAACCGCCACGGACATTGACCCTGTCGCGGTGGATGTCTCCAGAGAAAACTGCATCATTAACAATGTTGCCATGCGCAAAACCGGCGTCCAACAATCAGGCATTGCCTTAATGGTTGCAGACGGTCTTAACGACCCTGAACTGCTGTCAGAGCAGCCCTACTCCCTTGTGTTTGCCAATATTCTCGCTGGTCCACTGATTGATATGGCAAGATCAATTACAGCCAGTGTCGAGCAAAACGGTGTTCTTATTCTCTCGGGTCTGCTGATTGACCAAAAGCAAGACGTTGTTGAAGCTTACCAGAATGAGCGCATGACATTGGAGACCGAGTGTGAGCGCGGCGAATGGGCTGCTCTTCAGCTGCGTAAAGGCTAACCCGTAGTTAAAAAATGAAAAAAGCCCACAGCTAAATTCTGCAGGCTCTCATCATTTTATACTTGCCGGCGGACAACCAGCTAACTGTCAACCAGTTTAGTGGGCGAAAGCACCACCGGTTGTACCGTTGCCTACAATCATGCCCCAGCTTGCCGGGCGTACAATGCGAAAAGAAGGTCGTGCTTTCTTTTCTTTGCGTCCAACAACCTCAAACAGGCGTCCTGTGCGGCTAACCTCAGGTGCGATCGGTGTTCCAATTACGCCTGGAGTTTGGCCTTTTGTTGCCAATAGACCCATGAATGAGTTCTCTGTGATCAATTCGATCTCTACTTGCTTGCGTGCCATGGTCTGGCTCCTAAATACTCGCTATTTTTTTATTCCTGCTGATGCAGGTTTCAGTGCACTTGCGCTGACAACGGATATATAGGATGAGAAATGCCCTCTCAGTAGGGCTATTATAGCGTAGTAGGCATGCAAAAAACGCATAGCTTAATATCACAGCTATCACGGAATTGTAATAATATGTATCAGCGAACTGTTGACTAAAATAAAGGGAATTTGATCGCAAATATCATCAAGCCAAGCAGAGCTGTCCACACTGCAATACCGCCAACAACATAGGGTTTTGCCATCCTGCGTTCGAACCAGCGCCGTGGTTTGATGCCCTTTGACAAAAACACCAATAACCCGGAAAGGTTAACGCAGACAATATTGACTGACACCATCAGGAAGGCGCCGTAGGCCAGCTTCATCTCACCCGCGCCCGCCATATAGCCAAAGGTTACTGCGGGCGGCAATATCGCGACGGCGACCATGACCCCAACTAGGGTCATCGACAGGCCAGAAGTAAGAGACAAAACTCCGGCAACACCGGAAGCGACCGCAAGCGCCACACCGTCAAGTCCGATGCTCGTTCGCGCCATCAGTTCAGCGCTTTCCGGCACAGCATCGTCAAAATAGCCAAAGACAACACCGATAAGAACAGCGAAGCCAACACCAACAAGTCCGGTTTTGAAGGCATCTATCATCAACTCTCTGTTGCCAAGCGAGGTGCCAAACGCAAAGGCCAGATTTGGGCCTAAGAAAGGCGCAATTACCATCGCGCCGATAACAACTGCAATGTTGTTCTGCAATAGGCCGATAAGTGCCACAATGGTTGAGAGCAAGGTCAATAGCAGATAGTTAAAATCCAGATGCGCACCCTGCGCCATTTTGGCCTTCAGTTCTTCTCTGGTGTCAGCGCTGGAAGCGGACCCCGCATCGGGTATGGTGGTATCAACGGTATAAATATTAATGCGAAACCGTGATGACATTTTCGCCAAATTCTGCAGGTCATCAACAAGGTGCTGGCGATGAGCCGAATCAGCAAGCAAGCTGTATACTGCGTGATCACCGTCAGTGTCGCAGTCCTTATGGAACGAAATTACGCCTTCCATTTCGGAAATTTTTCGGATGCTTTGTTCCGCAGCCAGTGGTGCCGTAACCTGCAGCATTTTCAGCGCCATCGTTCCCTCCGCGATAGTTAGTGCAATTGGATGGTAGGCGGCGCTCAAGCCGAAGTAAAGGCGATCCATTCATCTTCAGACATGGTGCGCACGCCCAGTTCGTTCGCGCGCTTCAGCTTCGACCCTGCACCAGGGCCAGCAACAACATAATCTGTTTTTTTGGAAACCGACCCTGCGACTTTAGCACCCAGCGCCTCAGCACCTGCCTTGGCCTCCGCGCGAGTTAATGCCACTAACGAACCAGTAAAAACGACGGTTTTACCTGAAATAGGACTATCGGACGCAGCTGCTTCGGCCTCCTTAACAGAAAGCTGTTCCAACAAGCTGACCAAAACCTCGCGATTTTGTGGCTCGAAATAAAAATCTTCCAGATTAAGAATTACATCCACACCAATACCATCGATGGCATTGAGTTCCTGGTTGTGAGTGTAAAGCCCAGCTGCCAGCACGGTTGGAAAATCAAAGTCGGTCCGTTCCACAAGAGCGGCCACTCGTCGAAGGTGTGACATTTTAATGTTATCGCCTTTTAAGCTGCCCGCATCAATGCGAGCGACCCGGTCTGCCACCAATGAAGGCACACCCTTGCCAGCGGAAAAAAGATCGCTGGGCATCAATGTCGCGGCAAATTCCTTCAAGTGACCCAGACGCATCAACACATAATTGAGCGACGAAATTTCCTGCGCGTCAAACAGCTCTGCCATTTGTTCTGCAAGGCTCTGCGCTTTTCCAAGAAATGCCATTAAGGCATCAACTGTACCAAAATGCCGGGCCAGTAACTTAGCATTTTCCTGCCCAATCGATGGGACACCAAGGCCAAACAAAAATCGATGAAATTCAATGGTTCGGCGTTCATCAATCGCGCCTAAAAGATTGTTAACCGATAGTTCACCCCAACCATTCCAGGTTTGCAGAATGTCACCCTCTGCCGTGTTGCGAACGCCAAGTTTAAATATATCCGCGGGGTCATGGACCCAGCCTCGATCAAACAATTGGGCAATCTGCTTTTCGCCCAAGCCGTCTATGTCAAAGGCATTGCGAGAAACGAAATGACTGAGACGCTCCACCCGCTGAGCCGAGCAAATCAAACCGCCCGTGCAACGGACGACCACATCGTCCCCTTCCGCAGCAGCAAGCGACCCGCACACCGGGCATTCGGAGGGAAATTCAAAGGGAACAGAATGCGCCCCGCGCTTGTCGACGACAACCGAAACAATTTGCGGAATTACATCCCCTGCCCGCTGGATCACCACTGTGTCATCCACCCGCACGCCCAATCGCGCTATTTCATCCGGGTTGTGAAGCGTGGCGTTTGACACAACCACGCCGCCCACTGTTACTGGCTCTAGCTTCGCAACAGGCGTCAGCGAACCCGTGCGCCCCACCTGAATATCAATAGCATTGACAACAGTTGTCGCTTGCTCCGCGGGAAACTTATGCGCAATGGCCCACCGAGGGGCACGGGCAACCATACCAAGACGGTTCTGCCAGTCCAATCGATCAACTTTGTAAACTACACCGTCGATATCGTAATCCAACGTAGCCCGCTGTGCTTCAATCAGCCCGTAATGGTCTACCGCACCGCCAGCACCAACCACCCGCTTCATCAGCGGATTAATCGCAAGCCCCCACTGGGCGAAAAGCTCGACCATTTCCATCTGGGTTGCGGCAGGCATGCTACTGACTTCACCGCAAGCATAGGCAAAAAATTTGAGCGGCCGCGATGCTGTGATAGATGCATCCAGCTGTCGAAGCGATCCCGCCGCCGCGTTGCGCGGATTAGCGAAAACTTTGGCACCAGCCGCCTCTTGTTCGGTATTCAGTTGGGCAAAATCCTGTTTGCCGATATAAACTTCGCCTCGAATCTCAATAACGTCAGGAAATGCGTTGCCCTGAAGTTTGTGCGGAATATTATCTATAGTTTTTGTGTTTATCGTGACATTTTCACCCACCTCGCCGTCGCCGCGTGTAGCGGCAAGAACCAGTTCACCGCGCTCGTATCGCAGGGCCAACGACAAGCCGTCAATTTTGGGTTCGGCGGTCAACTCCACAATTGTGGCTTGTGGCAACCCCAAGAAGCGGCTCACCCTGCCAACAAACTCATGCACATCCTCTCCGCTGAAGGCATTGTCCAGCGATAGCATGGGCCGTGCATGACGCACTTTGGCGAATTTGCTTTGTCTCGGCGGCGAGCCAACTTTTTTCGACGGACTGTCTTCGCGGACCAATTCTGGAAATGCCGCCTCTAGCTCGTCGTTGCGTCGACGCATCACATCATAGTCAGCATCCGAAATAACCGGGTCGTCATCGCCGTGATAACGCGCGTCATGATACGCGATGTCCATCGCCAGTTTTGCAAGTTCGGCCCGTGCCTCTGATTCGGTCATTTCGGTAATAGCCTTCGGCGTGCTTCCCTGGTTTGGCTGTTCCATTAGGTTTCCTTTGCCGCCAACAATTGTGTGGCTGCCGCACGCGCCGCGTCGGTAACCGTCGCTCCGGCCAGCATACGCGCAATTTCTTCGGTTCTATCGGTAGGTGCTAGCTCAACAACCGATGTCAGTGTGCCGCCACCAACTTCTTCTTTGCTTATCTGGTATTGGGTGTCGCCGCGCGCCGCAACCTGTGGACTGTGAGTCACAACCAACAACTGCGAACGCTGGCTCAAACGTTTCAATCTTTCGCCCACTGCACTTGCCGTGGCGCCGCCGATGCCCCTATCAACTTCATCAAACACCATAACCAGCGGCGCGCTCTTGCTCGAAAGAACCACCTTCAACGCCAAGATAAATCGAGCCAGTTCCCCGCCCGAGGCCACTTTAACCAAGGGGCCAAATTCGCTGCCTGCATTGGTCTTAACCTCAAATACGATGCGCTCCGCACCGAACTCACCCCAGTCTAGTTCATCCAGCGTCTTTAGACTTGTCCTGAAAGTCGCCTTTTCCAGCTTCAGGGGTGCCAGTTCTGCATTTACCAATCGGTCCAGGGCGGTTGATGCTTTCATGCGAGCCGCTGATAATTTTTTGACTGCTGCGCCATAGTGTTCCCGCGTTGCTGCAACGCCTTTTGCTGCAGCGCTCAGCAGCTCGGCACCGCTGTCGATATGCGCCAGTTTTTCCGAAAGCTGCGCTGCGACGGTGGCCAAATCATCGGGCTGGCATTTATGCTTGCGCGCCAATCGCCTGATTTCGAACAAACGCTCCTCAACTTGCTCCTGCTCGCTTGGGTTAAAAGCAAGCTCACCGTGAATGCGATATAGCTCGTCATTTGCAATACTCAACTCTTCGGCGGCTTTATCAAGAGCCGTGGCCACTGGCGCCAATTTAGCTGCCAAGGTATCACCCAGCCTAGCCAGCCTGCGCAACACGCCGCGCACAGTGGCATCCACGCCTTCACCGGAACCCAAAATATCCTGAAATTCGATCAGTTCCTTGGCCGCCTGCTCGCCCTGCATCATCAGTGAACGTTTGTCCGCGAGGGTGGCGTCTTCACCAATCTCAGGTGACAACGTGTCCAATTCGGCGACCGCATGCCTAACGTACTCTTCCTCGCGACTGAGCGCGTCAACCAGTTGTTGTATACGCTGCTGCTCTGCGACCGCGTCCCTATAATCGCTGTGGGTTTTTGAAACTTTGCTGCGCAGCGGCATGGCTTCAGCGAATTCATCTAACAACTGTCGGTGTGCTGCCGCTTCCAGCAAACCGCGATCATCGTGCTGCCCGTGGATCTCGATCAAAGCAGTTGCAACAGAGGCCATTACAGCTTGGCCGACTGGTTCGTCGTTGATCCAACCCCGACTGCGACCATCACCTGTGACCTGTCGTTTCATGCGGACCTCGCCGCCCACATCATCGATCGCAAGCCCTTGCAACAGCTTGAGAACCGAATGCCCGACGGGCACAGAAAAATTAGCAGAAACGACGCCCTTTTCGGCACCTGACCGCACAAGTGCTCTGTCAGCCCGCGCACCGAGGGCAAGTCCCAGGCTATCCAACAATATTGATTTTCCAGCGCCGGTTTCGCCCGTCAGGACGTTAAGGCCGTCAGTGAAGGACAGACTAAGTTTGTCGATTAAAACGATATCCCGAATGCTGAGTTCGGTCAGCATCCCGTTCCCCTAGCAGTCTATCAAAACGGCCACAAACTGGCCAACCACGATGTATTTTTAGCTTCCGGAGATATTTTTCCGTCAACAAGCAGTGAATAACTATAACGATACCATTTGGTGTCGCCGTAGTTTGCACCTAAAACCGCCGCCGCCATTTTTGCTTCGTCGTATACACCCATCGCCAGATAGGCTTCTACCAAGCGGTGCAGCGCTTCTGGTGTATGGCTTGTGGTTTGAAATTTCTCGATTACCCGGCGAAACCGGACAGTGGCCGAAAGATACTCTTTGCGCTTCAAATAAAAACGACCGACTTCCATGTCTTTGCCAGCCAGATGGTCCTGGGTTAACGCCAGTTTCAACTGCGCATCCTGTGCATATTCCGATTCAGGATAGCGCCGAATGACCTCTATAAGTGCCGCTTCGGCTTGTTCGGTTTTATTCTGGTCACGACCAACGTCAGAAACCTGCTCATAGTGGCTAAGGGCAATAAGATAATAGGCGTAGGGTGCCGATACATTACCTGGGTGCAATTGCAGGAACCGTTCCGCCGCCAAAACAGCATCGTCATACTGATTGCTCATATAGGCTGAATAGGCTGCCATTAGCTGCGCCCTGCGCGCCCACACTGAATAGGGATGCTGACGTTCCACTTCATCAAACGCAGCCGCAGCAAAACGATATCTACCCCGTTCCAGGTTATCCTGGGCGACATTATAAATTACTTCCACATCGCGCGCGACATAGGTGTCTTCAGAATCGTCCGAGCTGCATGCAGCCAAACCAATACACATCATTCCCAAAAATGGAAATTTAAGCCAATTAGAACTCATTGTTGCCCAATACTCCGGTAAACAGGATCAGATTTTCTCTGAAATTCCTAAATTATAGTGTCACGCCCTTTACAACTATTGGTGTATTAATTTAAACCAATATATGCATAAACGTAGTTAGTGTTGGCTCTAGAGATTTTTCTAGCACAGGAAAGCAAAGCCGCCAATGACGAAAGCGCTGATATTCTGCCCTTGTATTCAAGAAATGAGATTTAACTTATTAAAACAGCGCAAACACCAGCTGATTACGCCGACAACAGTTCTGCCCGCAAAGCTGACATGGTAGACAAGCATGTGGGCAACCGCATACGCGAAAGACGGCGCGAGCTGCATATATCCCAGCAGGAGATCAGCAATATCCTCGGGGTTTCTTATCAGCAATTACAAAAATACGAAAACGGCAACAATAGAATTAGCGCGGGTCGATTATTCCTGCTGGCGCACATTTTAAAGGTCGAGGTTGGGTATTTTTACCAGGGATTGCCACCGAGCGAGGAATTGTTCAAGGGCAAGATGAACGACCTGGATTTTGTGATGCCTGAAATCGAATCACTGCCCGCAACCAGTCTGCGTCAGGCACTGACAGATTTGGTTCATGCAATCCGCGACAGTGAAGCAAAAGACCCCGCCGACTAAAGCAGCGAGGTCTGTTTTATCACCGATGGAAATTCGTAGATTATACGTCGCGCACAATCTCGTCGTAATCATACATCAGCGCTTTGGTAATTTCGCCCACTTCAAAACGGTAGGGGCCAATTTCAGAAAGCGGTGTCACTTCAGCAGCAGTGCCGGTCAGGAAAGCCTGTTCAAATCCAGTCATTTCTTCTGGCATAATCGCGCGTTCGATGACCTTAATACCGCGCTTGCGGGCCAGGTCAATAACGGTCCGGCGAGTGATCCCGTCCAAAAAGCAATCAGGCGTCGGAGTATGCAGCTCACCGTTTTGCACAAAAAAGATATTCGCACCCGTCGCTTCCGAAATTTGGCCGCGATAATCATACATCAATGCATCATCAAAGCCGCGCGCTTCGGCTGAATGTTTTGACATGGTGCAAATCATATACAGCCCAGATGCTTTTGCATCTGTCGGTGCTGTATCCGGTGCTGGACGCCGCCACTTGGAAATATCCAAACGCAAACCGCGCAGACGCGCTTCAGGGGAGAAGTAAGAAGGCCATTCCCACACTGCAATCGCCGCGTGAATGGTATTTTGCTGAGCAGAAACTCCCATCATTTCACTGCCACGCCACACCAGTGGTCGACAATAGGCATCTACGAAGCCATTTTTAACAACCAATTCGTTGCAAGCGTCGTTAATTTCCTGCTTGGAAAACGGCACTTCATAGCCAAGAATATTGGCGGAGCGGAACAGTCGATCTGTATGTTCTTCCAGCTTGAAAATTCGACCGCTATATGCTCGCTGCCCTTCAAAGGCGGCGCCAGCATAATGCAGCGCATGAGTAAGAATATGGACATTACAGTCACGCCACGGCAGGTACTTGCCGTCCATCCAAATCCATCCGTCACGATCGTCATAGGGCAAAGCCGCCATGATAATTCTCCAAGCCTGATATATTTTGACAAGTCGGTGTGTAGATACCTTACACAGCGCATGGTTTAATTTTCTTGATCTTCGTACCAGCAGCACCCTATTATGTCAACAAAGCTGACATATATTTAGAAACAATATTTGCCAAAATAGTTGGGAATTAATGCAAAGAAAATTACCACAATCTAACCTGTATCTGCGCGAAGAAGAATTGCGCCGCGGCATCGAACTTTTGTATTTCGCCTATCGTGATTTCACGCGCGATCCTGATGAAATTCTGGCAACCTCAAACTTTGGCCGCGCTCATCACCGTGTCTTGTATTTCGTGGGGAGAAACCCGGGAACAACCGTTTCCGGGCTACTGCATCAGCTGCGCATTACCAAACAGTCACTGTCCCGTGTCCTGGGGCAACTTGTAGAAGATGGTTACATCGACCAAAGACCTGGCACCGAAGACCGACGCCAACGGCTTTTGATTCTAACTGACAAGGGCGAGGAATTTGAAAAAAGCCTTTTCGAAACCCAGCGAAACCGGGTTGCAGAAGCATATAAGAAGGCAGGACCAGAGGCCGTGGCGGGTTTTTGGGAAGTTCTGCTAAACATTGTCGACGAGCAGGAAAGGTCTGCAGTTCTGCAACAAATTGAAAAATAGTTAAAAACGGGCCAAGCTGCGATACACTGCTCAAATGGAGCAGCTGATGACCAAAAAGTGTGCCGCGTGAGTAAAACCGAAAACTTCGAGAACTTTCTGGATTTATGGGACAAGCTTCCACGAAGCTGTCATGCGTTCTTACCGTCAAAAAGTGACTGTAACCCAGCTAACCTTGGCTCTCTATTATCTCAAACCGCCCTATTTCGTTATGACGGAAAATACCAGTTGATCGCCCTTTTCATAGGCTCGGAGATGGAGCGGTTATCTGGTTTGGGCACCACCGGCAAAAATTATTACTCGCTGATCTCCGACGACCTGAAACCACTAATGAACTTTCACCACAAAACCATCTTCACCACGCCGTGCGGTGCTTATGTAGGCGACCTAATTACCACCCGGTCGGGCAATTCCTACATATTCGAAACCATGCAATTTCCAGTTTGCGACAGTAACGGCGACGTCAGGTTTCTATTGGCATACGGTTATGCGCGCAGCGCTGCCGGTGATTTGGGTGGGCGTGATGTCAGCGACAGAACCGGTCAGCATATTCGTGACCTTCATTATTTGAACCTGGGCGCAGGCGCACCCAGCAGCTGCATCATTGAGTTTGAAATGCGCCCATAAGGTTTGAGCCAGCATCTCGCCAGCAGGCCAATTACAATTTTATAAGGCGCCCTTATTCATGGCAGGAAAAGAAACACAGGCAAGTATCGCTCAATGGGCTGAGGAAACATTCGGTCCGGTTGGTGACTATACGGCTTTGGTCGACCGGGCGGTAACCGAGATGAGCGAACTCAGAGAAGCCGTATCCTTAAATAACACTGTCGAAATCGGCAAAGAAACGGCGGATGTTATGATCTTGCTTTATCGGCTGTGCGCGCTGAACGGCCTTGACCTGCAGACAGAAGTTAATCACAAAATGTCCGAAAATCGTGCCCGCAAATGGCGCAACACTGGCGACGGAACGGGCAGCCATATCAAATAATATACCCAGCACGAGCCACCATGATAAAAAAAGGCCTCCTAATTTCAGAGGCCTTTTTCTATTTTTATGCCCGGGGCGTTTACTCTTCGTAGAAGTTTTTGCCCGCCTTAACCGGTTTCCAAATCACTTTCATCGAAATATAAAGCACGATGGTCAACACCAATAGGAACAATAGAACCTTGATGCCCATCTGATGGCGAACCTGAAGCGATGGCTCGGCTACGTATTGCAGGAACTGAACAACATCTTTTGCCATCTGATCAGGTGTCGCTGGCGTGCCGTCTTCATATTCGACCAAACCTTCAAACAGCTGCTCAGGCATAGCGACCTGACCGCCCTTGAAATAAGGGTTATAATTCATGCCGTCTGACAGATCAAAACCCGCAGGTGCATCTTTGTACCCTACCATCAAGCTGTATACGTAGTTGGCGCCATCGTGGCGGGCCTTAACCATCAGCGACAAATCTGGTGGCAATGCGCCGCTGTTCGCCGCGCGCGCGGCATTATCGTTGGCGAACGGCGCGGGATACACATCCTGCGGCAACGCCTTACGAACCGTTTCGTCGCCGTACTCATCAACTTCCCCAGCCACTTCATATTCAGCTGCAAAAGCCTTGATCATGTCTTCGTCATAGCCAATGTCAGCCAAATTCCGGAACCGGAAATACTTCAGGCTGTGACAAGCGGCACATACTTGCTTGTAGACCTGCCAACCACGCTGTGCAGATGCCAAATCAAATTTGCCAAGCGGTCCGTTAAACGACCAATCAACCTGCAACGGATGTTCAGCTGTTCCCGCGGCACTTGCGCCGGTCAAAGCCAATGTTGAAAAGCTAAGGGCTATCGCGATATTTCTAATGAATTTCATCTATCTAACCCCTTATTCCGCTGGCTTCAGCACGGCGGAAGAAATACTTTCCGGCAACGGCAATGTTTTTTCCTTCCGGCTCAATACCGGCAAGATGACAAAGAAATAAGCGAAGTAATAAAGCGTCGCGAACTTGCCATAGAGCGGAATGTTACCTTCAGGCTTCTGTGCACCGAGCCACATCAGGATCAGCATATCAACGACCAAAAACGCAAAGAACCACTTGAACATCGGACGGAAATTACCGGAACGAACTTTTGATGTATCAAGCCAAGGCAGCGCAAGCCAAACCAGGATTGAGGCGAACATGGCGATCACACCCAGCAGCTTGGCATCAAGCAATTCGAACACACCGGGAATTCCAAGCGGGAAATCGATTGAGCGCAAAATCGCATAGAACGGCAGGAAGTACCATTCAGGAACGATGCTGTCCGGTGTTACCAGCGAATCCGCCGGGATATAGTTGTCCGGGTGACCGAGCGCGTTTGGCATATAGAAGATAAACGCCGCCAGAATTAGGAAAAACACCCCTGCTCCAAACGCGTCTTTGATGGTGTAGAAAGGGTGAAAAGGAATTTGGTCCGCACCAGTTTGTACTTCAATACCCAGCGGGTTACCGCTATCCGAGATTTTCTTGGCCCAAATATGCAGGATCACTACGCCGGTAATCAAAAACGGCAGTAGGTAATGCAGGCTGAAGAAACGATTGAGTGTTGGTTGGTCTACTGAGAATCCACCCCAAAGCAGTTGTACAATACTTTCACCAATCACCGGAATGGCCGAGAACAAGCTGGTAATAACCGTAGCACCCCAGAAGGACATCTGCCCCCAAGGAAGTACGTAACCCATGAAGGCCGTTGCCATCATCAGAAGGAAGATAACCACACCCAGCATCCACAGCACTTCGCGCGGTGCTTTATAGGAACCGAAATACAGCCCCCTGAAAATATGGATATAAACCGCGATAAAGAAGAAAGACGCGCCGTTGGCGTGCATGTAACGGATCAGCCAACCATAGTTAACGTCGCGCATAATGCGCTCAACGCTATCAAAAGCCAGGCCGGTGGTCGCGGTGTAATGCATCGCAAGAACCACGCCGCTGATAATTTGAATCACCAGCATCAATCCGGCAAGCGAACCAAAATTCCAAAAATAGTTGAGATTACGAGGTGTCGGCGTTGCAGGGCCAACAACATTGTTAACTAATGACAAAACCGGTAGGCGTTCTTCGAACCATCCCACCGCTTTATTTTTGGGTTTTACAACTTCACATTCAGCCATGATCTGTCCCCTT
>JAALKD010000009.1 GCA_011088215.1 Sphingomonadales bacterium
ACGGAGCACAAATAGGTGACCTGGAGGGTAGAGGGAATGTCGAGGATGATGAGGGTGTGGAGGCGTCTGCAATAGACCCCAATCAGGCCTTTTTTGTACCGGCAGGGTCCAATCTATCCATCTCAATGGCAGCAGGCTCGGGTGGCGACGATGCCAGGTCTCTTGGAGGTGGAGGAGGTTTGGCCTCTTTTGAACTGATATCTGCTAGTGATTTTTATTTAAGGGCCCGTGTTGGTTTGAAAGGAGCAAACCTTGCTAATCATGCCACTCCATCTGCAGATGCAAACGGTGGTGGTGCGGCGGGTAATGTAGTGGGTGCCCAAGGTGGTGGAGCCACATCAATTATTATATCGGTAGACGGCATTTCTTGGACTCCGGTGGCCATTTTAGGAGCGGGAGGCGGCGCAGGATACTTTATTGGTGGTGCTGGTGGCGGCCTGAATTTGAGCGGTGAAAATGCTTATGCCGGAGGAGGTTCCGGAGCAACGCCAACGTCCGCCGACGGTGGCGGGACGTACCAAGACGGCGTTGGAGGGGTGCCCGGTCAGTCTGGAACATACGGCGGTGGCACACTTCGAGGACTGCCGGGTGCTGGAGATGCTGAATTCGGCATTGGCGGCGGCGGCGGCGCAAGCACTGACCATTGGGAGTCTGGCGGCGGCGGCGGCGGCCGGTATGGCGGTGGTGGTTCTGGGCACAGGCGTTCGGGCGGTGGTGGTTCCGGCTATTTTGATGCTACGGCTATTCAGATCATAACTGGCGGTACAGCAACTATTATATCAACGCAAACTGGCGGCAATGCGAGTGACGGATATGTGACGTTTGGTGCAGTTGATAGCCAGAGCAATCCGGCGTTTGACCCGACAGACGTGGTAATCTCTATTGATCCAATCGTTGCAATGAATAACGTCTCTCAATCGGAGGGCAGTGAGCTTGTTTTCACTGCACAGTTGATTGGCACACTGACCGGCCCGGCTGAGATCAGCTATACAACAGTTGACGGTGATGCGCTGGCGGGAAGTGACTATACTGGGACTAGTGGCACCTTGACATTCGCACCGGGCGATACGGTCAAAACCATTCTAATTCCTACGATTGACGATGCCCTCACAGAGGGACGTGAAGAACTGACGATACAGCTGGCTGTGGTGTCGGGTGACGCTGTGCTTGAGAACACAAGCATAACAGCGACCATCGAAGACGATGATGATGCACCGAGTTTTACAATCGTTGAAGCCACTGTAGAGGCGACAGCTGGCTCACCAGCACTCTTTAATGTCATTCGCTCTTCAGATAATGAAAATAGCTACAGCGTCGATTATGTCACATCAGCAGGCACTGCGGTTGCGGGCACTGACTATAACGAGACGACTGGCACGCTGAGTTTTGGTGCAGGAGAGTTGATCGGAACAATTGAAGTGCCAACGCTCAACCAAGGCGGTGTCGGCGGTACCTTCACGCTTACTCTCTCGAATCCATCTGGTGGCAGCACCCTGGACGGCGCAACAGCAGGCGGCGACGTCCGCCCGATCACTAACTTGGTTGCTGGGCTAACATCTTTGGATACCACTACTAACAGCGCAGATGGATACCGCGTTGAAGCCGGTGATACAGTCACTATTAGTTTGGCAGCAGGCGCAGGTGGAAGTTCGAGTGAGGGAATTCTGGGCGGTAGCGGCGGAATGAGCACGTTTGAGTTCGTTGCCCAGCAAGACTTTTTTCTCCGCGCCCGCGTTGGCAGCAAGGGGGAAAGCAATAGCAATTATCAGAACGCATTGGCTGATATTAATGGCGGTGGTATTTCCTACAGATATGCTGGTCAGGGCGGCGGTGCCACATCGATTGTGATATCTGCGGACGGTAGTAATTGGACGCCGGTTGCAATAGTCGGCGCCGGCGGGGGGAGCGGGAAAAGCTTTGCACCGGGTGGTGGAGGCGGATTAAACGCCGTTGGCCTTGATGGTGCTGTTAATGGTGGCAAAGGCGGTACTTTATCTGTCCCCGGCGCGGGGGGCGATAATTCTCAGTTTATTGGTGGAAGCGGCGGAAGCCCCGGCGAAGGTGGTAGCTCCGGAACAGGAAGTGTGGCTGGTGCTGCAGGCCAGGGCGATAGCCTGTTTGCTATTGGCGGCGGTGGTGGCGGTGCGGATAATTTCGGCGGCGGCGGTTCGTATAATGGCGGCGGCGGTGGTGGCTCAGGCTACTTTGATGCTGTTGCTATGGAAGCAATCACGGGCGCTGTTCCTACCATTACAGCCAACCAAAGTGGCGGTAATGCAGCTGATGGCTATGTAACCTTTGATGTGACACCTCGACCTGCGGCTGTGGTTATCAGTGTCTATGATGTGACGGTTTTTGAGGGTCAAAGCCTGACCTTTACATTACGGCGAGCGGTACCAGTTCTGATCCAGTTGAAGTGAGCTATAGCACGAGTGGTGGAACGGCGACGGCAGGGGCGGATTATACCGCTGCATCCGGCTCGTTGACCTTTGCTTCAGGTGAAACCTCGAAAACGATTACTGTCGCGACATTGGATGATTCTGACGGCGAGCAAACAGAAAGTTTCAATCTTCTCTTTTCGGTGGTTGAAGGTGATGGCGCATTTGCGAACGCGTCTGTATCTGGGTCGATCATTGATAACGACTTTATTGCAAGCGGTGTAGCACTTAGTGCTTCAGACGCAACCACGGTTGGGGGTGTTCTCAGTAATGGTGATTTAACAATTGTTCCAACAGGAATGGGCGCAGGGTCTAAAGAGATTGTTCGAACTAACGCACCGCCCATGAATGGTGGCGGTGTTTATTATTGGGAGATTGTTATTGACGCTCCTCGTAGCGGCCAAGGTGGTGAGTTTGGACTGATAGCAGATCAAGCCTCAAATATTTTGGGTCGTTGGGATTATCAGACCCTTCCATTTGCAATGGTCAGTGCCTCCGGCGCTGCTATCCGGACCCGTGGTAATATAACAGCAAACCTGTCAAGCCTTGGCAGTGTTGTGGCGGGTGACGTTATCGGCGTGTATTTCAATTCTTCGACCGGATCAGCTTATCTATCTCAAAATGGTACACCGGTTGGCGGTTGGACTGAGGCTGAGGCGCTAGCTGGGGGTGGAACGCCAACATTGACCGGATTTGACCCCGCTACAGCTATCCCAATTTATTCGATTGACTGGGGAAGTACCGGTCAGGTTACTTATAAGTTTAGCCAAGCTGATTTATCTTATTTTCCTGGCATTTCCGTCTGTGTTGTTGGCGTTGGATGCGCACCTCCTGCAGCTGTGGTTGTCGGTTCGGCTGATGTAACGGTTACGGAAGGTCAAAGCTTGACCTTTACTTTAGCGGCGAGCGGCACCAGTCCTGATCCGGTTGAAGTGAGCTACATCACTGGCAACGGCAGTGCAACTGCAGGCACAGATTATATTACTGCTTCCGGATCTGTGATCTTCGCTTCAGGCGAAACGTCGAAAACAATCACCATTTCCACGACGGATGATAGTGATGCCGAAAGTTCAGAAACTTTCGACCTGACACTGGCAGTTGTCAGTGGAGATGGGGCACTGACCAACACCAATGCTGTAGGTACCATTAATGACAATGACACTATCGTTAGTAACGCAACGTTGAAGGTATCAGATGCGACAACTGTTGGTGGCACTCTCAGCAATGGCAACTTGACAATTGTGCCATCAGGTATGGGTGCGGGAAGCAAGGAAACAGTACGTGTTGATGCCCCAGCCATGACTGGAGGCGGCGTCTATTATTGGGAGGTGAAAGTTGATGCTATTCATGGAGGCAATTTTGGCGGTACGCTAATGGGTGAGTTAGGTTTGTTGGCTGATCAATCGATTAACATTACATCTAGGTGGGATGACCAGAATGTTCCATTTGCAATGATCAGTGCAAGTAACAGTACTATACGCACCAGAGGCTCAGTAAGCACTAACGTTAGTAGTATCTCTCCTCGCTTGGATTCTGGAGATGTGGTTGGGGTTTATTTCAATTCGACGACTGGAGCAGCTTATGTTGCTGTCAATGGAACACCTATTGGAAATTGGGCTGAACAAGGTATTGTTTCGGGAACTGGTACACCGACATTAACTGGTTTTAATACTGCGTCAACAATCCCAATTTATTCGATTGACTGGGGAAGTACGGGCCAAGTCACATACAGATTTAGCGATGGTAGTTTTAGTCATCAGCCTGGCATAGCAATTTGTATTGTTGGAGTTGGATGCCCATGAGTATCGAGACTGGCGAGCCAATTAGTTCAGCGAAAATTTATACAAGACCATTGGGGGTCGGGACTATGAAGGTGATCAAAGTGTTTTCGGCAGTGCATGCCATGTTTGGAGTATTGCTCTGTTGCATAATAACCATGCCTGTATTGGCCGCAGTACCTGGTTATGGATACAAAAAAGGAGAGCTAACCTCCATTGATGCCGCTCTAAGTTATTTTGGCACGCCTGAAAGCCACTCGGTATCAATAGACTCGAGTTATCATACGGAAACAGAGATTGCTGTAATGGCTGACCGGCTGGGCCGGCAAAAATTGATTGCAGGAGCGATCTCGAATGACGAGTACATTACGAACGCTTTTCAGTATGTACAAAATAATATTGAGATCAGCTTTACATTCGGCCTAACCAAAGGCGCAAGAGGTGCTTTGATTGACCAATCGGGCACTGCTTTCGACCAGACTCAGCTATTTCTGGAGTTGGTGCGGGCAGCGGGAATCTCTGCCACCTATGACTTGGCAACTCTGACAATGACAGGACAACAGTTCGGCGAATGGACTGGGCTTGTTGTTCCCACGTCAGTAGACGGGAACAACAAAATATTAAGTTTTGACGTGCGGGCAAATGCAGCATGTAAATTGTTGGCCAATGGTGGGATACCTGCGGCAATCAATAATTTGTCCGTCAGTGGCGCGTGTAATTTCACGGGTGATTTAACGACTGTTTCGTTGCTTCACATGCGTGCCAATGTAAACGGGAGTTATTACGATCCGGCGTTCAAGAAGTATGACGTCTATGCGTCAGATGATTTGACGCAAATATTATCATGTGGAGCAAATAGCAGCTGTGCTTCTCAGGTCGCCGGAGATGGTTTGACAGGGGCGTCAACCGGATTTAGTGGCAGTTTGCCATATATCCAATCTCTCAACGAAGACGGCATTGAAAATACACTTGATGGCCTGGCAATTGAGTTGCAAAATTATATAGAAAACAATAGGGCTGATGCCAGCTTGGAGAATTTGGTCGGAGGTAAAATTTTACGCCACCAAGATGTTTCTTTTCAATCCGGAACATATGTATCAAAGAAAACCTGGTCTTCCGAAATTCCAGATCAGTATAGAACTAAAGTTACGGTTCAGTTTGACAACATCAATAAATCGTTGTGGGCTGATGAAATTGCAGGGCGACGGCTGCGAATTTTTGGTCTAAATAATCAAAATATTACAACATTAGCTGGGGCCCACACTCGTAAAGCTACACTTTATCTCGAATATGAAATGCTGGCTACAAGCACCAATGCAGCAGCCAATCTTGACAATGATGACCTTGTTTTAGCGATTGATTATCCATACGCAGCGTCCAACGGGCTGTTTTTGGATACTGACCAGGTGCTCACTACTGATACTAATAAGCTCATCCTATTTAGTCTCGTAAATGGCGTCCCGACAAATGATGTTGATTTCACGAAAGTGGAGTTCCGGCCCATTAGTATCATCGCTTCATTTGGCGACTCTAGTGCGGGATCTTTGGACCACTTCGCGACCTTACAAGAAAACAGTCAACACTTCATAAATACAGCGAGTGCGAATTCGCCCAGTGAAGACTATATGCTGAATAGCTTTGAAGACCCTTGTCAGGACGGTGAACTTTGGACGCCTATTAGTAGTAAGTTAATTCGTCTAAATTGCATAAGATTTCAGGACCCGACATTGGCTGTTAACTTTCGTGTTCAGGACAACCGCCTGCAGCAAATGGTGGCCGCGCTAAATAATAGCGAAGTGACGACCCATCACGTGCTAGGCTTTGTCAGTAAAGCTGCAATGAGCGTTTCAGCGGAGCGGTCTTTTGTTTCACACGAAGGTGCGGTATCTGAAGAGAAATCGGCGGCGCTTTCCGGCACATTGGTGAGCAACTGGCTAGAAGGTGGTGTAATAGAGCAAGTTTCCGGTGCTTGGGAGAACAGTTCTGCCCCATGGTTTTTTGCTCGTGCCAACGACAGTGGTCAAAAATTCTTTGTTGCAGACCAAACTAACATTGCTGAGGCTTTTACTTTACTTGCAAATTATCCACAGTACCGGAAGGATTTGATACAAGAATTTGTTGACGCTGGCCAAAAGGTTTTAATTCCTGAAAGTGGCTCTGCTGGTGCATTTCCGTTCAACGATATCTCCGCAAACTGCAATCCAATTTGCGTTGGCGACGTTACTCTCACATTTCTCAGGAATGGCTTTTTCAGTTTTGACAATGACCTGACAAGCTTGGGTGCATTTACTAACAACGGCTTTAAGGGTTCAAGCCCATCTATTGAAGAGCCTTCTGGTGAGATTCTTGCAGCTACGAAAAGCCTCGCCAGCAGTGTCTCGTTTGGCGGCCGTTATTCAGTACAACAATCTAGTGGAAATTTTGCCTTTTCACCGCCCGCAGACTTGTCTGTCGGCTCCGGGAGTTTTCCTCAGTCATTGCAATTTTCTCGCACTTACGATTCGTCGCGGTCAGCGATTCCGGATTCTGCAGCAGTAATTCCTGGAGGACAAAGTAGCATTGATATACGGGACCTCCCAAAACTTGTAAGTTCCACACCAGGATCTATTATCGGGGGAGGCTGGAAGCATAATTTCCAAATGTCCATGCAAATTCAAAGCGCTTCGCTGCAGGCGATGGGCGCTGATTCGGCGCTCGATGCCTCGCATATTCTGGTTGGCCTATATGCGTTGGGTGGTATGGCGCAAAACATTGATGACATCAAATATGCTTTGGGCTCAATATTTGTTGCGAACTGGGTCGGTAAAAAAACGGTATTAAACGCGATAAATGTTGAAGCGCAGGGCCTATCAGGTACTTACGTTAAATTACCTGACGGCACCTATAATCCACCTAACGGCATCAAAGCCACAATTACACAACAAAATGAGGTGATTGGTCCGTATATGGAGCCTTCCGGACAGGTTTATGATGTTTATGCATACCTGAGGTTTGTTCTCGCTGACGCAAACGGGATGAAACTGCACTTTAAAATTGCTCAAAAAGAATATGCTTCCAACGAATTTATTGGTGATACTACTAATGGTGAGCAGGTATATCGACGGTGGAATTTAAAGCGATTTCACCCCTATCTGTGGGAGTTTGCAAACGGTAGTCATATTAATTTTGAATATTCAGACTCATTTTTAACAGCGAATTGTCTTGAGCGGATAACGAATAGTTTCGGCCGGGAACTCAATTTTACATTTCATGCGATTGGTCAGACAGGGCGACCGACGCCAGATTCCCCGTGTGCAATTGCTTCAGTTAACGATGGACTCGGGCATAGTGTTTCTTATGACGGTGTTACTTTCATTGACCAATATCAGGGCATACAGCCATTCGAAATGATGGTGACCTACGCAGACGGTAGTCAAGATTACTATGACTACAATTCTTCAATGACCAATAACTCTTCTCCGATACAGGTTTCCAGTAAAATTATCAGTTGGCGCAATTCTCAAGACACTGCACTAGACTTGTTTTCTGCAAATTATGATGTGAGGGGGATGATTTCTAAAACTGCTGATGCTGCTGGTAATGAAACGGCTTATTCGTTCCAGTTTTTTAGTGGCGATGGAGCGGCGCGTACGATCATCACAGACGCGCGCGGTGAGAAAACACAGTTTGTATTTGATCGGGATAGAAGAACCACAAAGGTAATAGACGTACTCGATAATATAGTTTCTTTCGATTACGATGGAATAGGAAGGCTTGTTAAAGAGACCTACCCTGAAGGCAATTATAATGAGACATTATATGATAGCAATCACAATGCTGTAGAGGTCAAGAGGGTGCCAAAGCCTGGCAGTTCCCTCTTAAGTACCAAAGTCCAGGCTATCTATTCGGATAGCATATGGCTTCAGAAACCAACGCGCATTATCGATTCGAAAAACAATAATATATATGCGAAGTATGATGCCCAATCAGGCAATCTAGTTCGAATGGTTGCAGAATTAACCGCAGGGCTGTGCTCGCAAGACACAATTGTTTCGTCTGTTGACTGCGCAGTCACTTCATTTGAATATTTGTCATCTGAGCCCAAAAGATTGGAAAAAGTCACCAACCCGGAAGGTATTGTCACGCAGTACACATATAATAACAGCGACCCAAATGGTGACCTGCAGGCCATTATATCTGACCCAAGTGGCCAGAATATCACCACCCTATTCACCTATGATCCTGTTGGTAATTTGGTGCAGGCCGACGGACCGCTTTCGCTGGGAGAAACTTCCAACAATAAAGTGGACGCAATCACCAGTTTCTTTGATGTTATGCGCAGGCCGGTTTATCAGGCAAATGGTTTTGCCGACCCATCCGCATCGTTTTCTAATATTCTCTCTGCATTGGCAGGCGTTGAGAGTTATACCAAGAGCGATTATGACGTGTTGGGCCGCGTCAGTACCCACGGCAAAGACTTTGCAACCCCACAGACGGTGCATTCAATTTATACGGCGCTTGACGCCAATGGCCAACCAACTGCTTGTTCCGGCACGGGCCAAGCGTGCAAAACCATCAGCCCGGACGGTGCTGAGACGGTTCTGACGTATGATGAATTGAACCGAGTTGATACTTCCACCAATGTCATGAACGAGGGCAACAACCGGGTTGGTAAGACCGAGTATGACGAGCTTGGGCGGCCTTTGATTGTCTATCAGGGCTTTGGCACTGGTGATGTGATCAAATACCAGCGCTACAGCTATACCGATAACGGTCAGGTTGCTACGGTGGCGGACGCCAATGGTAACAAGACCACTTATGTGTATGATGGTTTTGACCGGCTCTCCCAAACGCTCTTCCCAAGTAAGATACGCACGAGTAGCGTGGATTTGGTCGGCGGCTCTGATGCCTTGGACCGCGAAGAATATCAGTATGACGCCAACGGCAATATGGTGGCAAAAAGTACGCGCCGGAACGACTGGATTCTCAGTGACTATGATGCATTGAACCGTATCACCCGCAAGCGTGTATTTGAAGGCGGTAACGCCACAGGCTCGGGTGCCCTCCAGAACACGGTCACCTACAGTTATCATCTAGACGGCAGGGGCCATACCATCACCCAGGTTGGCGGTGCCACGACGCTTGGAGCCAAGATACCTGATATCACGCTCACATATGGTTATGACAACGTAGGTCGCCAGATTAGCGAAAAAATTGAGCATTTTGCCGACGCCTCAGTCGGGAATGGCCTGCTGTCGAGCCGCACGGTTGCAATCAAACTGGACAGTGCTGGTAACAGAACCCGCCTGACCTTCCCGGCTGCCAACGGCAGCCTTGAGGCAGGTGATGCGCTAACGATTGACTTTAAGTATGACCATCTGGGCCGCATGACTTCAGTTAATGAGTTCAACACAAGCAATCAAACCATCACCAAGGTGCTGGCAGGTTATACCTACGATAGCTTCTCACGCCGCACAGGCTCGGTGCTGTTTGACGCAGACGGCAATCATATCACCATTGATGATCAGCTGGGCACCGGATATGATTACCACCTCGACAATGCGCTCAAAACGCTTGAGCATAATCTGGTAGAACCGCAAGGCACCATCTTCGATGCAACATACAGCTTTGACTATAACGCAGTGAACCAGATCACTGACCGCAGCATTAGCAACAACCAGTATGTGTTCCTGGTCGGTCTGGACGATGTGAACAAGCTCTATAAAGCCAGTAGTGCCAACACAGGGGCCGCAGGCCAAAGCGCGAACGGCCTTAACCAGTATGACACCGTCTGTACCGATGATCCGGCCAATACAGGGGAGTGTCTGGTCAATACCAGTATGTCGCTGACTTACGATGACAGCGGTAACCTGACCGGCGATGGCAGTTGGACCTACGTCTACGATGTGGAAAACCGATTAGTTGAAGCCAGCGTTGGCGGCAGTCAGGCTGTTACAATGGTTTATGAATATGGCCCCAAGGGCCGTCGCTTTGCCAGCGTCAAGAATCCGGGTGGAACGGAAACTCGCAAAGAATATCTCTATGAAGGCGATGAGCCCATAGCTGACTATAAGATGCTGGGCTCAAATGAGTATCTGACCATGCGCTATCTGCATGGTGCCGGTGTTGATGAACGTCTGATGTATTGGCGGTATGATGACACCAGTGGTGATCTGATCAAGTCAGAATATTATCTGACCAACCATCAGGGCAGTGTGGTGGCCACCGCCAGCACCACCACCGGTGAGCGCGCCAACACATACACTTACAGTGCTTTCGGCCAGATAGGTTTGGGCGAGGGCGTAAGCCAGCCCTTCCGCTACACCGGCCGCCGCTGGGACGAGGAAACCGGGCTATACTATTACCGTGCTCGCTACTACTCAGCCAAGCTGGGCAGGTTCATGCAGGTCGATCCCATCGGCTATGAAGACAATATGAACTTGTATGGGTATACTAGAAATGATCCGATGAATAATACCGACCCGACGGGTATGTGCACTGATCCAACTGGCCATGGATGTGATATTACCGGATTTGACAGTTGGAGTACGGATACAACACTAAATTCGAGTGATGCAGCACTGGTAGGTATATCAACTGCACCTTTAGGTATCTGGGCTGTAATTCGCGCCTTCTTTAGCCCTACAGCAATAGAAGCTGCGCCGATAGTTATTGAAAGTTTAGCTGGTGATGCTCTTGGCGGGGCGTCGCTGACAGCGGGATCTATTGTTGCCGCTAACAAACTATTTAGTGATGGGGTTACTTTGATGGGCGACGCAGAGACCGTTATTGCAAACCTTGCGTACCGTGAAGGGCCTTTTGATAAAGCGGCATCAATTATCCGAGATATAGCTGGAGGGCATTTGTTTAATAACGGCAATAAAAGAACGGCACAGAAAATTGTGGCTGATTTTCTTCAAGAAAACAAAATTGACGGAGTTTCTCCTGATCATTTGAGAGGAGTTATTGACCAAGTTGCTCAAGGGGAACTCAAGACAGTTGAGGACATAGCGAGAGCAATAGAAGAAGGAATTAATCAATGATCTCGAATGACGAGTCTAAAGTGAAGGTTTTACTTAATAAGATAGAAGGCATGGAGGAGCTTCCCCCCGAGGCATGTTTGCCCGACTGTTTAAGCTTGGTAGAGGTCATTCGAGCGGAAGGCGCATCTTTTTTGATTAAATTTGATGGGGAACGTACGGCCTCAACGATAACGATTATGGCAACCGGAGGACCATTGCGAGGAGACTTTGTAAGAAGAGAAACTGACGACTTGCTGGGCGGGTTAATTGCAGTCATCAAAGAGTATTTTGTATCTACTCGTGATCAGGCCTTTTAGTCCACTCACTACGACGCAAATTAGCGCGGTTTACATGCCATTCTGTTGCTTCGCAACGCTATCGGAACACGAGCTGGGGGGCTTCCGACCTACTGGTAAGTGGTGTTGCACATGACGTGTATATGGTATGAACTTAATCAAGCTCATTGAAACAGCGGATCAATGTGCTTCATGATCACCAAACCAAACAAGTGTTTACCCAGTTTCGCGTATCTACCTGAAAAGGTTGGGAGAGGTTACAAAAACTCTTAATTGCCTCTGGTGGCCCTTAAAATGAGTTTCCGAATCTCTAGACTCACACAAAATTTGCATACAAAATTTCTGATGATTTAAATATATTAATAAAATCATACAGCTATGCACCTATCCATCAGGCTCATAACCTACGGATAAAGTTGGTTCAACCTCCGGCGCAGCAATGCAACGCATTGTGAAACAATGCCAAGGTCAGCGAAGCAATGCCGCCAAGCATGTTCAACTGAAGGTGTTTTCGATGTATACCCCTTCTTTCAAGCAGACCAAGTATACTTTCCGGTTTCAAAAAAAATGGAGGGCTGCGGCGATTGCCACGTATTCTGTTATATAGCGTGTGGAGTTTTCCTGTTTGGAGGCCAAAATCTGATGGATGTCCGGCAAAATATCCTGTTTTTTCCTAAGCGAGACACGGTACAACGCAACCAGATGCTTGTCGGCGTTTTGGAAGAACATGACAATGCGCTACGGCGTTTTTTGCGGATGCGTCAATTGCCAGACTTTTTACAAGAAGATGTTTTGCAGGAAGTTTATCTCAAGCTTTCAAAAATTGAGAATTTGCCGGAAAGGTTGTCCAAAAGTCCAGACACCTTAAGAAGCTATCTATTTGTTATCGCAAGCAATGTTATTCGTGACGGGATTAGGCGGGACAGCGTTAGGGAAGCGAAAAATCACTGCGCTTACGATGAGAATACGGGGCCATGTAACGATGTTAACCCGGAAAACTCCCTTGCTCACAAGCAGAGTATAAAGCTGATACAAACCATTTTGAATAAACAGAAAACCGCGCACCGCAAAGCGTTTATGTTAAGTCGGTTTGAAAATAGAAGTTACAGGGAAATAGCAGACGAGCTCTCTGTATCAGTTAGCACGGTCGAAAAATATATCAGCAGTATTTTATTCGCTCTGCGTCAGGAATTGAAGGTCTGATGAAAGAACAGTACGACATTTGTATCGAAGAAATTCAGCAGCAGGCAAGTGCCTGGGTTGCTCGTGTATTTTCTGGGAACGCTTCCCAAAAGGATGAAGAGGCTTTGGAATTGTGGCTGGCCGCAAATCCAGTGCATAAAGCTGAATATACCAAAATCCTCGGGGTATGGGATTCGTTACATGAAGCGAGTAGACCGGAAACGGTTTACAATGATGTATCGGAAACTGTAGGCGCGACAAAGCGACTACTCGGCAATTGGAGGGCCCAGTTGGCGGTTGCGGTGATTTTCGGGATCATGGTTTTTAGCGCAGCTTTGCTGATGACGAAACGTCCCTCGGTTGACGGTACATTTGTACAGACATTTGCCACAGACGTGGGCCAAACCAAGGAGCTTCGTCTCGATGACGGCAGTGTTGTAACGCTCAATACAGGTTCGCGCCTTTTCATAGACTTCAGCACCGGATTGCGGCGCGCTATTCTTGATAGAGGTGAAGCGTATTTTGATGTTGTAAAAGATCCTACACGTCCCTTCGTGGTAACGGCGGGTATGCAATCGGTTACAGTATTGGGAACCAAATTCAACGTGCATAGAAACGGTCAACGGCTGACAGTTGCGGTGTTGGAAGGCGTGGTGGCGGTGCATGAAAATATCGAGCCAGCAAAACTTGAAGAGAATGCTCGAATGCTGGTGAAAAAGCCCGGCGAAACATTGAACGTTGACTTTCAGCATTATCGATTGGAAGCCGGGTCGGTTGGAACGTTTGAAAAAAGTGCAGAACTTGTAACCAGTGTCGCAACCGCCGACACGCTAAGCTTTCAGACGTGGCGTCAAGGTGTTGTCAGGTTTAACAAGAGTTCCTTGTCAGACGTTGTCAAGGAGTTGGGGCGTTACGCTCCGAAATCCATCGAGATAACTGATCCCTCCGTGGCAGGCCTTAATATCAGCGGTGTTTTTCATTTTGACGACATTGATGGCATTTTGGTGGGGTTAGAAGCCATGTTGCCAATTAGGATTATTGAAACAGATGATCAGATTTTGATTGTTGGTCGCCCCCAGGGTTCAGAGTGAAAAACTCACGCTGAACTATATTGGCAGTCGGGTGTTTTGTGGCCGCGGGACGGGTGTTTATTTATATATTTGGAGGGGTTTCCGCTCTTCTGCGTATTCAAAGGCAGGGGTGTTAAACGCCCGCTAGCCAGCGTCAGAATTCGGGGGAGTTTCCAATGACACAGCATAAATTATCTGATCGAACGTCTTTTCGCGGGCATGCCAGAAAATATCTGGGCGCCACGGCTATTTCAATTATCATAGCATTGACACCCTCCGTTCAAGCCCAAAACGGCAATGTTAGCTTGCACCTAAGGGCTCAATCGACCAGTGGCGCTTTGTTGATGCTCGCCGAACAATCCAAAGTACAGATTATGTTTGAACCGGCATTAACCGAATCTTTGGTTTCGCCAGCGCTTGATGGCGAAATGTCGGTGGAGGCGGCCCTAGCAAAATTGTTGGGTGCTACCAGTTTGCGATTTCGTAAAGTTTCGGACAAAGTTTATGTTATCCAGAAAAACAACAACAAAGATTTAGTAACTCCAGATACAAACAGGGGGCCTGGGGCTGCCAATGACGCCCAAGGCAACGGCGGCCTCATTGACGACGGGGGTCGCGGCGGGTTGACTCTGGAAGAGATTGTCGTGACCGCGCAAAAGCGTTCTGCCAGTTTGCAACGCACTCCGATTTCAATGACCGCTTTTACCACAGACGGCCTGCGCAAGTCGGTTATCGAGGATATCTATGATATCGGCCTTCACACACCCGGAGTTATTGTAAACAAGGAAATTGTCGGCAAAGTATATATCCAGGGTATAGGTACAGAGAACCTGACCATTGGCGGGGACCCAGGTGTAGCGGTTCATGTTGACGGCGCTTATGTGGCCCGAACCTCGGCGGCGAATTTTGATCTTTATGATATCGAGAGAGTGGAAGTATTGCGCGGCCCACAGGGGACATTATATGGCCGAAACGCAACCGGTGGATCGGTTAACATAATTTCAAATGCACCAACCGGAGAATTTTACTCGCGGCTTGAAGCACAGTTTGGGAACTTTAATCGCCGCCGTTTTGTCGGTATCGTCAACGGCGCATTGTCTGACAGCGTATACGCAAGGGCAAGTTTCGTCAAAAGTGATCGAGATGGTTTTGCCGACAATGTTTTTACCGGGCAAGACCTAGACACTGAAGACGTTACCATGGGGCGATTAGGCCTGAAAATTATGGCGTCTGACAAGGTTACAATAGATCTGACTGCTGATTTTTCGGCCGATGATTCGAGGCCCACGCCATTCAAACAGTTAGAGTTTTCCGAATTGTTTGAGGGGTTGAACGGCGCTTTTGACCCTGAGAGCCTCCGTGAGGTGTCGCAGGAGTCGCCGGTTTTGGAGGAACAGGACCAATATGGCATCACTGGTAAGATAAGCGTGGATTTTGGCGACCTGTCGTTAACGTCAATTTCAGCATATCGTAATATCGATTTTTTTGCCGCTTTTGACGGTGATGCTGTCGATATATTGTTCCAGAATTTTGCTGATGAATCTGCGTCTGATCAATTCAGTCAGGAACTGCAACTAACCTCAAATGAAGAGGGGCCGCTGAGCTGGATCTTCGGATTGTATTATTTCAACGACAATGGAGAACAAACCATATCCATTCCCATTCCTGGGTTTGGTTTTGATATCCTCCATAACGCCACTATTGAAACCGATGCTTATGCGGTATACGGGCAGGCTACCTACGCCCTGAAAGACAGGGTAAATTTGACTGCCGGCCTGCGCTACAGCGACGAATCGAAAGAAGCTTTTCAGTTTTCCGATTTTGGTTTCATGCCGCCAATTGAACAAGACCTTGCGCAGGATGCAGATGCACTAACGCCGAGGTTTGCCCTCGAATATCTCCACGACGACGATACTATGTTTTACCTCAGCGCAACGCGGGGCTTCAAATCGGGCGGGTTCACCTTCAATGGTTTCCAAGCCAATTTTGACCCTGAGTTTGTCTGGGCATATGAGGGAGGGGTGAAAAGCCGTTTCGCAGATGGTCGCGTACAGACCAACATATCAGCCTTTTATTATGATTATACCGACCTTCAGGTTTCAAAGCTTGAAAACAATGCGGGCGTGATTACTAATGCTGCTGATGCCACTATTTGGGGTGGTGAATTTGAACTGGTGGCCCGGCCCAATAAAAGTTTGGATTTTAATGTCGGCGTGTCATATTTGCATGCTGAATTTGATGAATTCCTGACCGAAGACCCAAGTAATCCGCAGTTGGGTACAATTAACCTGGATGGTAATCGTCTCACGCGGTCGCCGGAATTTACTGCGAATATCGGCACTCAATATACTCATGAGGTTGATGATTGGGGAAACGTAAGCCTGCGCATTGATTATCAGTATCAAAGTAAAAGCTTTTTCACGCCGTTTAACCGTGATCTCTCAGCTCAAAAGGCGTTCAATCTTGTCAATGCCCGCATGGCCATACAGCAGTTTGACAAAAACTGGAATTTGGCTGTGTTCGTTAAAAACCTGTTTGACGAGACATACTTTCTAAATATTTTGGAGTCCGGCGTTGAGGCAGGAAAGCCGGAAGGTTTCCTCGCGCCTCCAAGAACATGGGGTGTGCAGCTAGCGTATGAGTTTTAAGGTATGAGGCAACCCGCGGCAGCGGACAGCCAAACCCAGGCGTTTCTGGACGCGGGTAAAGCCAGCGGTGGGCCGCCGTTGGAGGCAATGACAATTAACGAGGCTCGGCGCAGCATGAAAGAATTGATGTTGGCTGTCGGGCCTCCATCCAATGTAAATGTTGAAAGAACCGATTTAACCGTTATTGGGCCTTTGGGCCCTATTCCAGTTGGCATGTACCGTCCAAAGCAGGAATATATTGGCTTGAGGCCGGCTGTCTTATTAATTCACGATGGTGGTTGGGCGCTTGGCGATATTGAAGGTTATGACGCCATCGCACGCTTTATTTGCGCGCATGCAGGTGTTGTTGTTGTTAGCCCGGACTATCGTTTGGCGCCGGAACATAAATTTCCAGCGGGTTTGGACGACGTCTGGTGCGCTCTGGTATGGCTCGGGCACAATGCGGCACAGTGGGGCAGCGACAAAAATAGAATTTCGGTTATGGGTGACAGTTCCGGCGGAAATTTCGCCGCGATTATTAGCCAGCGTGCACGGAATAGGGGAGGACCTGAAGTTTGGCGACAGATTTTGCTTTACCCGGTTCTAATGGCAGGCGATGCATCGATGTTTGCGTCACGTCGCGAACTTGGCGGCGGCGATTTTTTTATCTCTGAGTCCAGTATCCAGTGGACCGAGGAGTTGTACTTAAGTGCACCTGAACAAGTCAACTTGGTTGAAGTGTCTCCCATTCGGGAATCTAATTTTGTAGGTTTACCCTCGGCCTTGATTGTGACCGCTGGACTGGATCCACTGCGCGACGAAGGCCAAACCTACGCTGACAACTCATGGATGCTGGCGTGCCGGTTACCTACAAATGTTATGATAAGACAATTCACGGTTTTATGTCTTTCCCAGCTGCGATAGACGCCGGGCATCATGCATTGCAGTGGGTTGCAAGTTGGATTGCCTACAATAAATAAACGGGTCTACTCACCAAATTAACACTCGTGTAATGACGAATTTGAGCGCAAACCACCTGAAATAGGGTGTCTATTGATATCGACACATTTTTATTTGCAATATTTTACGGGAAAAGTGCTTCAACCTAATCGCCGAGCGTCATGGCCATAGCATGGTTTGACAATTTTCGGTTCGTCCCGAAAAATTTATGGCAGACGGAAATGGAGAGAAATGTGCGGGCGACCTCAATGGCATTTTCAACATTCCCACGAATGGCAGTTGCTGTTCTTTCAGTTGGCGTTCCTGCGGAGGTGTCCGGTTGTTTCGGAAAGCTTGGCGGCATTGGTACATACTGTATGGCTACGATCACGACGAGCAATACTGTCTGAGGTCCTGCCATTGCATAGCGTATGTTTTTTTATTACACTAAGGGTATGCTGATCCAGGATTGATCTGGGTCGGTTTAATCAAAATGGTGGTAAATATCGGTGAATTTTCTGATTGCCCTCGGTGCGCCCGGGTTAGAAAAAATAAGAAATCTGCAACCATCAGACTACTCTTCGAGTGACTTTGGAGTAGCAAATTTAAGTCCGTGTCTTTTTAATAGACAAGATATTTATGTTGTTACTTCACGAGAGCCGGACAAATTACAGTCAGGCGAAAATGAGGTAATATTATGGGATGGATCAATTGTTGATCATGACACAGCCTTCAGCACTATTATGCCGGTGCCAGACGCATATGATCGAATAAAAAGATATATTGAGAGCATAAAAGAACGAAGGGAGCCAACAGGTTATTCTGGAGTGTTTGGCTGCGCACAAATTACAAATGACGGCCGTTTTTACATAGCATGTGATCAGTTATCTCAATATGCTATTTTTCATGCACATATCAATGGAACTAGGCTCTTTAGCAACTCCCTTCACCTAATTGAGAAAACCGCTAAACTTTTAAACATTAATATTTCAAGAGATTTTGCTTCAAACGCCTATGAAGCAGCTTTTGGCGCTGGTGGCTGGATGCGGACAGGGCTGTCTCAAGTGGAAAAAATTCCATCAAATCACTCTGTTTCATACGAGCAAGGGAAAGTGAAGTTTATACCAAATGTTTCGTCGGCTTATGCCCTTCAGCCAAGTCAAGCTAAGTATCAAAGTCGAATACAATATGCTGCAAAGCAACTTAAGAATAGTGCTCTGGCCCTCTCAAAAGCTTTCCCGGAACAGGGCCTTGTAATCGATTTGTCAGGCGGCAAGGACACGCGGGTTTTACTAGGCGCACAACTAGCTACCGGGGAAAAGAATTTTCATGTTTTCCTGGGAGCACAACCAGGAAACCCAGACTATGAAGTCGCATCTAATCTAGTTAGCTACTATGATTTGGATAGCACATATTTCCCATCAAATATTGCCGCGAAAGAGCATATATCTCCTGTGGACGTAGCTCGCAGAGCCGCATATCGCTATATGGGAACGTCTAACCTGTATCAATCTGACGTTGGTCTTAACACTCTATCCGGAGTGGCAAAAGTTAGGGGGGGAAGCGCCGAGGGTAGAACCAAGGCTTTTTTTCTTTATCCTGACGGCAAGAGAAAGCGGATGATTTTACGCTATGGTAGGGTGATAAAACATGGATGGGGCGAGGTTTCTGAACTCCACAGAGCCGTCTCGAAGTTTGTTCCAAATTATCAGAAACGAGAAAAACTGTTAACAGCTATGATAATGTCGCGCGGGAAACGTGGACACTTTCTCTTCCGTACAGAATTCTTACAGAGCGCCTATAAGTCAGTGCTCTCCAATATCGAATGGCTGCGAGAACATGATGTTGCAGCAGAAAATTTGGCGGATGCGTATTATATTTTTGACAGAGGTTGGCGGCATTGCGGTTTTCCAGTGCAAGTTATGAATGGATATAGAACTACCTTCGAGCCCCTCAATAATATTGCTTTATTGGAAGCCCAATTTTCTTTGAAGACTGAGGGCAGACAGAAGGCGCGGGTGTCTTTTGATCTGTTTGAGAACTTTAAGGTAGAGAGTTTAGTTGAAATACCTTTCGAAAACAGCACTTGGCCGGAAGAGTTTTTTAACAGCGCAAGCCTTAATAGGCGCGCGGTTTTGTCTAATATGTCGCCTTCAAAAGTTTCGCATCAATGGATAACGGACCCTCCAGGAAACGCTGAAAGTATTCACGTTCTCGGCAGGTCTAGATATATGCGCGAAATAAAAGAGTATATGCTTGAGCTTGCAATTGGTTTGCCGGTTTCTCATGAATGTTGGGACTACCTAAAGAGGGAAGAAATATTAAAGAGCATATCAAATGATGTTTTTTTAGATGCTCGATTTGCTTCAACTGGCGTTAGATTGCTTCATGGGCTTATTTGGATGGCACATGAGGAATCTCGATACCCTTTTGACAACTAATGTAATTGACATACAGAATCATCACTTTGATTAACCGATGTACACATCATTATACGCACCTCTGCTCTAGGCCGAGCACTGTGAGATTGTTTTATTCCGACAGTTTTTGACAATTAGATACAATTTTAGACAGTTTCAGACAAATTTATCGAGCATAGTCTGCTATAAAAAGCCTGTGAACGATTGGGGTCGTAACAAAATGCTACATTAGATTCTTTATTCTTTGAATAAGGCATTCGTTCACGCGTGGTTAAATTACGTGATGACGAGGTCTTTCGATGTTGCAATGTTCAGTACATGTGGAGTGTATATCCCACAAGCATGACCATCACTTATACAAGGCGGCAAAAAAATCGAGCAATCTAGGCTCAATTCTCAGGCTGTCGGTATCAGTTGCGGTTTTAAGCATACTCTTTGTATTTGCGAGCTTTACTGGTTTGGCACAAAACCCGCCAGTGGACATTCCCGATCCGTCTAAACTGGAAGATCAGTTTAAAGAGCGAAGCCTACCCCAATCGAAATTAATTATTCAAACACCTGAAAAACGTGAAGGTGGGCTTGGCCCAGACGAAAATATTCGCTTTATGCTCCACAGTATACAGATTGCTGGTGGAACGGTGTTTTCCGAAGCAGAACTCAAGAAATTTTACATATCGGACTTAGAACACGAAATATCGGTAGGCCGTATATTTGATATCGCCGCAGAGTTAACAGCTCATTACCGCAATCAAGGGTACATCCTTTCTCGTGTTGTTGTTCCAGCGCAAGAAGTAAAGAACGGTGAAATCACGCTTGTTGCCGTTGAGGGGTATATTGAGAATGTTAGCGTTGAAGGGGATAACATTCCGACGAAACGCTTGCTTGCGCGCTTAGCCGGAAAAATTAAGGGATCAAAACCCCTTAAAGCATCCGAACTTGAGCGTTATTTGCTTTTGGCTAATGACGTGCCAGGAGTAACTGCGACAGCTGTTTTGAAAGCATCTGAAACGCCGGGCGCGACAGACCTGGCCGTGGTTGTCACCTATGATAAGTCAGATGTGTTTGCATCAGCGAATAACCGCGGGTCACGTTTTAATGGACCATTGCAGATACAAGCGGGAGTGCAAGTGAACTCCGTAGCGGGCGGCCCAAGCAGAACGGGCCTCCGGCTTGTAAGTTCGTCTCAAACACGTGAATTTAAATTGCTTGAGCTTTCACATCAGCATTTTGTGAGCAGTGAAGGAACATTTTTGTCTTTTGTGGGACGAAGAACCTTTTCGCGGCCTGGTGCTTCGCTCCGAGAACTTGATATTGAAAGCAATTCGGCGTCGGCGAGATTTGCGGTCCAGCACCCTCTTATTCGTTCGCGCGCCAAAAGCCTTTATGTGCGTGCCGGTCTGAGCGTGCGTAACACGAGTACAGAGATTCTGGACACAGCTTTTAGCGAAGACCGCGTGCGTGTTGCCCATATAGGCGCGACCTATGATTTCGTTGATAGCCTCGATGGCATAAACTTGTTGGATATCGAGGTCAGTCAGGGCCTTGATGTGTTTAATGCCACGAGGACTAGAAGCTCCACACAATCAAGAGCAGATGCAGAAACAAAGTTCCTGAAAGTCAATGGGTCCGTGATGCGACTGCAACGACTGGCTTCAGGTGTGAGTTTGCTCGCTGACGTAGCAGGGCAGTTTACCAATGATGGCCTTGTGGCCTCGGAGGAATTTGCGCTTGGAGGAACACAATATGGCCGTGCATTTGATCCTTCTGAAATCACTGGAGATCGCGGTATCGCAGGCAGGATGGAACTGCGCTACGACGATGTTCTGCCCGGCACGCCAATTGAACGCTACCAAGCTTACATTTTTGCCGACTATGGCCGCGTATGGAACAGGATTGATGGCCGTTACCAATCTGTTGACATTGGTTCCGCCGGCGGCGGCCTGCGCATCACGTTAAACAAAAATGTTTCCGCATATTTTGAGCTCGCCGCTCCTATAGAAAAAACACCTGATTTTGCTGATCGCTTTGGAAATTCTGTCCGCGGTTTTTTTGGTATTAATTTTAGATTCTGAGGTCCATGAAATGAGTAGCTTTAATACAGACGTTTTCCAATCATCATCGCGTCAGCAAAGGTCATCGTCGCTTTCTTGCCTGGAAAAAAAGCGTGGGTATCTTCAGAGGCAACTAATGACGAGTACAACGCTTGCTGGTCGGTGCTTGATAGCGTCTGTCCTTGCAATGGTTCCATATGCGACTGCTTCGGCTGGCCCTGATGTGAACAAAGTTGTGGCAGGCGATATTGTTATTGATCGACCACGCGACAGCCAAACTGATATCTTTCAGGGATCTGATAAGGCGATTATCAACTGGAACACATTTTCCATCGGTGAAAATGAAGTAGTAACGTTTCATCAGCCGTCTGCAACCTCTCTGGTTCTCAACCGTGTTGTTGGCGACGCCAGCTCAGAAATTCTCGGTCAGCTATCAGCGAACGGCCGGGTGCTGTTAATTAATCCCAACGGTATTCTGTTCGGCAAGGGCTCACAAATAGATGTGGCAGGTATCGTGGCGACAACGTCTGATGTTGCTGATCAGGACTTCCTCGCCGGTCAGTATGTATTTGAAGCAACGAGCGCATCGGCGTCTTATGTGGTCAATGAAGGTAGCATCACGGCGCGCGATAACGGTCTTGTAGCGTTGGTTGCCCCCAGTGTCGCCAATCGGGGTGTAATTTCGGCGCGGCTGGGACAGGTGGCGTTAGCATCCGGTGAACAATTTACCATAGACTTCTACGGCGATAGCCTAGTTCAGCTAGCTGTTGAAGACGACAACGCAGCCGACCATTTTGCACAACAGACATCAAATTTTGGTGCGCAGCTTTCCAATAGTGGCGCCATCTATGCGGATGGCGGGACTGTGGTTATGGCGGCGAGCGATGCTAGCAAATTTGTTGACGGCGTTGTGAACATGTCGGGTGTTATTCAGGCGCAGTCAGTTGCCGAGGTCGAAGGGCGCATCATTATCGCTGGCGGTTCGAGTGGCAGTGTTCATATCACAGGCGAACTCAACACTGACCAATCACTGGAAACCGGTGATGGAGGCCAAATTCACGTTACTGGCCACACGGTTCTCGCTGATGAAAACGCTGTGTTTTCTGCGAGCGCCTCTCAATCCGGAAATGGCGGTGAAATTCTTGTCCTTGCTGACGGCAGCCTTTCCTTTTCAGCTTCAGCGGTCGCTCTAGGGGGTCGGACTGCTGGGGGCGGCGGTTTCGTCGAAACGTCAGGTACACATTTGACGATCGGCGAAACCGCTCGTTTCGATACCAGTGCAAATTACGGCGATTACGGCCTGTGGTCGCTGGATCCGACAATATTGAATGTGGTTGAAACAGGAGCGGGAGGCGACGAAGTTGAGGCAGCAACAATCGTTTCACAACTGGAGACCACCAATGTTGAACTGGCGGCGTCCGAAACAATTAATGTGAATGCGGATATTGATAGTAGCAGCCAAAGCAGTAGTACTACGCTGAGCTTTGTGGATGAAGACAGTGACGGCAATCTTACGATTAACCTGAACGCCTCAATCACATTAGGCGGCAACCAGTCTCTCGCCGGTGAAGGTAGTATTGTCAATGTTGCAAACGGTACATCGATCCAGAATGGCGTGGACATTGCTGCTACAGGTGCGACGGTTAATATTGCAAGTGGTACTTACACGGAAGATATTGAATTGGATGTTGCCGGTTTGACGCTTGCGGGTGCGCAGGCGGGTGTTGATGCAAGAGGGCGTGCCGCGAGCGAGGCCGTTCTCACTGGAAGCATTGAATTTACCGGAGCGTCCGATGGCTCTACAATAGATGGCCTGACTATTTCGGAAGGATCTTCAGCAACAACAGAAAATACCGGCCTCTTTATCGCGTCTGGTGCTACAGATATCACGATTCAGAACACTATTTTCAGCCGATCAGGTACGGTTGACGGTGATACATACCGCGGTATTGTTACGGCGTCGAACGGTGGGCAAACTGGTTTGCTGATCCAGAACAACAGCTTTTCTGGCTGGGCGACAGGGGTGTTTTTAAATCCGGGAGCGTCGGGCGCGCAAGTTTTGAACAATGACTTCGGCGGCAACTATGTAGGCATGTCAATCGACGGGCCAGATGGCACGGTGGTAACCGGTAACAGTTTTACCAATAACTTGTTCGAAGGGCTGGGTTTGGGGCCAGGTGCCATAACCCCCACGGCCACAATCTCAGCCAACGACTTCACCGGCAATGTCATGCATGTGGGTCTTTACACTGGGGGCGGGACCGAGTTTGACTTTAGTGCGAATAGTTTTGGCGGCGTTGATGCTGGCGACATGACTGCGGCAGAGTTGCTTGATGTAGCAGCAAAAATTGGCGATGGCATTCGTGTCGCTGATGGTTATTCAGGGGTCGCTTTTTTGCGAGATAACCATGTGTTTGTCACCGATGGTGGCAGTATTGCACTCGGACTGGACCGTGCAGCCAGCGGAGACACGGTTATGGTTGGCGCCGGGACTTACGCAATTACTGAAACCATAGAAATCGACAAGTCGGTATCCCTGATCGGGGCACAAGCAGATGTGGATCCACGCCAGAGTGCAGGTGCGCGCACCTCGGGAAGTAGCGACGAGGCCGTCATTGACGGCGGCGGAAGTCTCTCGACCATTGTTCGGATCGCTGCCGATGATGTAACGCTAAGCGGCTTCGAAATTCGCAACGGTACAGGTGATCTTGTTGAAACTGATGTTGCGGTTGATGGCCTTTTGATTAGCTACAACCTTATTCATGGTTCATCGGGCGATGAAGGTATTCAGATTAGGAATGCGAACAGTCCGATTATAGAGTTTAACCGCGTCTACGACGTCACCGGTGACGGCATTAATTTCACTACGGTGACAAATGGCATCATTCGCTCCAATGAGGTCCATGATAGCGCTTCAACAAATGCTGCGATCTATATCAACGAAGCTTCAACCGCCAGCACAATTCAGGATAACTACGTACATGACATTACCGTCAATGACGGCATCAAACTGGGCAATAAAGACGGTTCCGACAGTGCGCTGGCCGGCGGTACGGTGTCCGGCAACATCGTTGAGGGTGTCGCACAGGACGGTATTACCGTTTTCATGAGTGACGTAACCGTCAGCGGCAATACAGTTAGCGGCAGCACAAGCGAAAACGGAGCCATCTTTGTCGATTTCGATGTCAATAATGTTAGTATTACCGGCAATACACTGCAAAACAACGGCAGCGACAGCGACGCAGTAACAACATACGGTGTCCGGGTTGGCAAAGACCAGAACCCAACTAATGTAACGGTCAGCGGCAACATCTTTTCCGGCAATGAAGCGCAGTTGTTTGATAAGAACGGTGCGGATACTCTCGCTGATACGATAGCCGACAACAGCTTCGATGCACTGGTGACTGTCACGGGTGGCAACGCCGTATGGTCCTCAATTCAGGACGGCGTTGATAATGTTGCGTCCGACGGTCTCGTTGCTATCGGTGCAGGCACGTATAGCGACGATGTAGTCGTCAGCACAGAAAATATCACGCTGTCGGGAGTGCAGGCGGGTGTTGATGCAAGAGGTCGCAATACTGACGAGGCTGTTCTTACCGGAAGCATTGAATTTACTGGAACGTCTGATGGGTCGACGGTTGATGGTTTAACTATTGCAGAAGGGTCGTCGGCCACGACAGAAAATACGGGTCTCTTTATTGGGTCCGGTGCTACAGATATTACGATCCAGAACACTATTTTCGGCCGATCAGGCACCGTGGACGGTGATACATACCGCGGTATTGTTACGACATCCAACGGCGGGCAAACTGGTCTGCTGATCCAGAACAACAGCTTTTCGGGCTGGGCGACAGGGGTGTTTTTAAATCCGGGCGCAACAGGCGCGCAGGTATTGAATAATGACTTTGAAGGCAACTATGTGGGCATGTCGATTGATGGGCCAGATAGTGCCGTTGTTACCGGCAACGATTTCAGCAACAATCTTTTTGAAGGGCTGGGCCTGGGGCCGGGCGCCACTATTCCTACAGTCTCCGTCACAGACAATGACTTCATGGGCAATACAACGCATATCGGCCTTTACACCGGCGACGGTACCGTGTTCGATTTCAGCGCCAATCGCTTCGGCGGTGTGTTGGCGAGTGACATGAGTCTGAGTGAACTTCTCGCCCTGGAAGCGTTCATTGGTCACGGTGTCGAACCCGATAGTGGTTATTCAGGATTCGCTTTTTTCCGGGACGGATATGTATTCCTGAATGACGGTGGTAGTCTTGCCGCGGGGCTGGGCTTTGCCGACAATGGCGACACTGTGTTGCTGGGCGATGGTACATATACGCTTGCCACCACTCTCGATGTTGACAAAAGCATCACGCTTTCAGGTGAAAGCGAAGGCGGAACGATCATCAATGGATCGTCAGTCAGCGGGTACGGCATTCATGTGACGGCAGACGGTGTTTCCATGAACGATTTCACGCTTTATGGCCCAGCTGTAAATGCAAGCACCAGTTATGGGGTCAAAGTTAATCCCGATACGTCCGATGTGACTGATAGGCTGCTCAATTTCAGTATATCAGATGTGACGATCAGAGGCTCAGGCCGTGCGGAACTGGACCTGAACGGTGTGACCGGCGCGACAATTACGAATGTAACAGCGGATGGCCGTGAGGTCGGCGACGACAGCGTTGAGACGGCTGGTGCAGGCGTTCAGCTTACTGATAGCTCTAGTATCACACTTTCTGGTGTTGAAACGCGCGGAAACGGATGGGGCAGCGTTGCGCTTTATCAAGCCAACCGGAGCTATGACCAGCAAACATCAGATATCAATATCGACGCGACGGACAACAGTTTCAATGAGCTTGGTGGCTTGTTTTCACAGGATTCGTCCGACAGTTTGGACTTCGGTGTGCTGAATCTCAGCAACTTTACCCACATCATCGAAAATGCAGATTTCCGCAGCGACGGCGATGAGTTCACCTTTTACCGTCTGTCGGAGCAAGACGCATTCGACTATTCTGTCGACCTAGGTAGCAGCAGCCTTGTGCGTGGTTGGACGGGAACATCTATCATTGATGGTAGCTATTTCGTCGGTAACAGCACCCAAGGTACGGCGATGAGCATTAGTGCTGCAGCAGGTGCGGTGGCGATTGGTGATACGATTTTTGTGCGTGCTGGCACATACGAGGAAAGTATTTCCCTCGCGACCAATCAGGTAACTCTTTCAGGCGCGAGCGGAGCAACATTGAACGTGCTTGAGGGAGCAACTGGCATTGCCATCTCGGCCGACAATGTAACGGTATCGGGTATGACTATTACAGGCCCATTCAGTGAAAATTTTGTAGATGTGGATTGGGATAGTGCTGCTAGCACATTTGGCATCACAGTTTCCGGTGCGGCCACCAGCTTCACAATTGACGGCAACACAATCAGCGACGTTCGCACCGGCATATCTTTGTCTAATGGCAGTCAGGGTACGGTCAGTAACAATGTTATCGACAATACCAAAGGATCTTTAATCGTTCGCAGTGACGACATTACACTTACAGGCAACAGCTTTGGCGAAAATGGAAACGAGTGGGACATTGTGTTCCTGACCGGTGTTACAGACGGCGCTTACACGGTGTCTCCAACCTTCAATGAAGCCGCTTACGGCGCAGATATCATGACTTTGTCTGGCAATAACGGCGGCATGTCGGTACTTGATCGACGGTACGGTTCGAATGGGCTCCTCGGGATCGCGGCTGATGTGGGCAACAGATCACATGTTCACGTATCCGCGGGCTCAAGCTTTACTGCTTCGGACGACTTTGACCTGGGTAATGGTCTGGGTAACGCGCGCCAGCCACTGGCTGCCATATCGGATGCATTGGACGCTGCCGTCATTGGCGGGACTATCGCCGTTGGCAGCGGCACTTACGCAGAAGACATTGTGTTTGATGGAAATCAGCAATTTACCTTCGATGGCGCGACCGTTCAGAGTGTTTCGGCAGGTAGCGGCATTTTACCTGATCTGCAGGGTAGTCTGAGTGCTACTTCCTTTGACTTGCCGGATGGTTTCTCATTAACGGGCGATTTGTCGCTCACCGTCGCTGGCGATTTGACGCTTGCAGAATTGACCAGCACGCACGCGCTTTCGATCAGCGCAGATGCAATAAACCTGTCGGGCCTCTATACGCTAGGTGGCTTTGCGGCAACCGGCGGCGTTGTATTGGTTGCAAATACCGAAATCAATACCAGTGCCAGCAACAGCGCGATTACTTTTGCCAGTCCCATTAATGGTACAACGACAGGTGCAGAGAACTTGACGTTAAATGCCGGGACTGGCGACATTACTCATGGTGATATTGGTCAGCTAGTCCGAATTGGCGACTTGACCATCACTGCTGGCGCATATGACGGTTCCAGTGGCACAACCAACCTGGTCAATATGGTAGTGAACGCGGGTGATATCAGCGTCGGCAACAGCGCTGTCAACGCAACCGACCGTGTGAACTTGGATGGTACATCCGTTACCGGGTCTATTAACGCAGAAGAAGTTGAAGTGACAGCAACAGATGTTGTCACTGTTGTTGTGGATGCTGCGCAGTCAGCCTCGATTGCAGGCGGTGCGGTTACAAACTCGACCGTAGATGCACCTACAGTATCAGTTGAGGCAACAACGGCAGGAGTTACCGGCGGATCGATTACGGGAACGAATGTTACAGTTGAGGCGACAACAGACGTCGCTTCGCCTGTGCAGGCCACCGGTGGCACCGCGAGCGTAACAGCAGGTACGAATGTTACCGGCACGGTTACCGGTGACGCTGTTGCAGTTGTTGCAACAACAGGACAAGTATCAGCCCCAATTACTGCTACAACAGGTACCGCAACCGTCACAGCGGGCACTAATGTTTCTGGCACCGTTCAGGCGACGAACGGTAGTGCTAGCGTAACCGCAGGGTCTGATGTGTCGGGTAGCGTTTCCGGCACCAGTGTTGCTGTGCAGGCGACCTCCGGATCGGTAAATGCGACGGTAAATGCGACGGGCGGAACTGCCAGTGTCTCGGCCGGTAGCAATGTGACTGGTACAGTAACTGGTACAGATGTATCAGTTGCTGCAGGTGAAACGGTGCAAGCCACGGTCACCGCCGATAATTCGGCAACGGTTGCCGGCAGCACTGTCGAAGTGACGGTTGATGCAGACAGCTTGACTGTTGAGGCAGATGTTGAAGCAACCGTTTCAGGGTCGGTAGACGCCGGTAACGTGACAGCCACAGGTTCTGCGGATGTTGATGTGAATGGTGAAACCGTTGAAGCACCAGCACCTGAGCCAGAACCTGAGCCTGAGCCAGAACCCGAACCGACGTTGTCCACTGAAGTTTTAGCACCAGATGCGGCTCTTGCTGATGTTGGTTCTCAGGCACCGCAAACCACCACACCCGCCGGCGCGGCGTTCGGTGGTAATAAAGCAGGGGATATCTTTGCTGCTGACTTCTCTCTCGGGTTTAGTGTTGATGGGTTGTCGACCGCCGCCGGCGCAGAAGGCACAGGCACCGCAGAAACTGAAGAAGACCCGCTTAGCCGTTTTCTTAGGGGAATATGGGGCAAACCAAAGAAGCAGCAAAAAGCTTCTGAAAAGCCTGACGAAAAACAGTCGAAGGAATGAAGACCAGATGTTGAAACAAATATACCCTAGTCTATGTGGTTTTATTTTTTCGGTGTTCTAAGGCAATGTTTCCTGTGTAGTGGTTCTCGGCTACCAGTAAAAGTTCGTAATCACTTTATGAATTGGGGAGTTTCTTATTGTCCACCTGAGCAGTTGAATGAGCATTCAGGTCCGGCCCAACCAAATATTGCAAAGTGTAAGCTTGTTTAGTGCCAAATCGCATCGATAATATATCTTTGAGCGGGCTTAAATCCTTGTATCTTCGGAAATTTTCTTTCTTTATGGCGACATCCTTACTAGGGTATTGAGACATATGTGCAGTTCAGTCGGGTCAAGAGTTAATGCAGGATAATTATTTGTTTGCCGGCGCGCGGGAAGACGACTTCCCCACAGAGCCAAGTGTAGCGTCAACAGAGAATTGGAAAATTCTCATCGTTGACGATGAACCTGAAGTACATACACTTACGAAGCTCAATCTACACAGCATTGACTTTCGTGGTGCAGGCATTGATTTTTTGAGTGCATATTCAGCTAAACAAGCAGAAAAAATTCTCACCGACGACGCTGAAATAGCGGTTATTCTCCTTGATGTTGTGATGGAGAGCGACAATTCAGGCCTAAAACTCGTTGAAAAAATCCGAAACGAAATGGAAAACAACAGGATTCGCATCATATTGCGAACCGGACAGCCAGGCCAGGCTCCTGAAGCCGAAGTTGTATTGAAATACGATATTAACGACTATCGCTCGAAAACCGACCTGACTCAGGAGCGGATGATTACAACGGTCATTGGTGCTCTTAGAAACTACGCCGACATGCAGGACCTAGAGCGCGGCGAGCGCCATCGCCGCTATATTGAGGCAAAGTCGGCGGCTCGTTCCTTGTTTCTTGCTTCCGTTAGTCACGAAATCAGGACACCGATGCACGGTATTCTCGGCACACTTGAGCTCTTGTCTAATACAAAACCAGATGGGGATCAGCATTCACTAATCAAAATTTGCCAGGATAGTGCAGGTTATCTTCTTGAAATAATTGACGATATTTTGGATTTCTCCAAAATTGATGCAGGTAAACTTCAGATTGCTGAAAAACCGGTAAGCCCGGCTGAATTGGTCCATAGCGCTGTTGACCAGTTAGCTTCACGTGCCTGGTTGAAAGATGTCGAACTCATGGTTCATATCATGCCTGGCACGCCAGCATCCGTAGAATGTGACCCAAAACGGGTATGCCAAGTGCTTATTAACCTTGTTGGTAACGCCATCAAATTCACCAATCAAGGTCACATCATTATACGGGTGAGCAGCCAAAAACTAGACGACGATGTACATGAGTTACTCATTGAAGTCGAGGATACCGGGATTGGCATGACGGCTGAGCAGCAATCCAGGTTGTTTACACCTTTTGAACAAGCGAGCGTTGACACCAGTCGAAAATATGGGGGCACGGGATTGGGCTTGGCCATCAGCCGCAGACTGGTCGAATTGATGGAAGGAACTATTGAGTTGGAAAGTGAACCGGGTATCGGCTCGACTTTTCGTTTTTCCCTACCCGTCAAAGCTGCGAACACCGACAAAGCAACAACTGCAAGGCTTGAAGGCCGCAAAATCATGTTGGTCAGCGACGCAACTGACAGCATGCAGACAGTGGTCGACATATTGAACGCCGAGCAGGCAGACTTGCTTCATATCAGCGACGCTTCTCAGGTATCGGATAAATTGCTGACTGGGTTGGCAAAAGGGCAACCGATAGAGGCTATTCTGATTGATGAGACAGTTGACCACCATCACTGTGTTCACTGGTTACGAGAAATTCGGGAGCGGGAACGACTGGCTGATATTCCGGTAGGCGTCATGATTCGCCGCTCAAGTCGATCGCTTATCTCTCGATTGCGGGGCTACAAGGTGAAACAAATTGTTATGAAAGTGATAAGGGCGGAGGCACTGGTTTCCGGAGTTGATAATCTGGTTAATCCAGAGTCAGCGGAGATGGCCAGCGAAGTTCCCTCGTCAAATGCTCACAATACAAATCTGGTGAATTCAAACCTGTCTCGAATAAGATTCCCAGGCACTAAAGTATTGGTGGCGGATGATTCACGAACCAATCAGTTAGTCTTGCGTAAAATGCTAGAGCATCTCTCTATTTCTGTTCGAATAGTGGAAAATGGCAAAGACGCCATCAAAGCACTGACAGAAGATGCCGGTACTTTCCATTTAGCCTTTATAGATTGCTTTATGCCAGACATAGAGGGGTATGAGGTTGCCCGTCAACTTCGGCAGAAAGAAAATGAAAGCGGTGATCGATTACCGGTGGTTGCCCTTTCGGCAAGCTTCATGCCGGAAGATATTCAGATGAGCAAGGAAGCTGGCATGGATTGCTATGTTAGCAAACCAGTAGATATTGCCACTTTGGCAGACGTTCTCGACAAATGGTTGCCAAGCGACTGTCATCGAGCGGAAACAAGTCACGATGAGGCACTTGTGCTTGAACAGTATCCTGTTCTCAAGTCAAAAGCCGGTAAAGTATCCATTGTTGACGAAGCCGAAAAAGCTGGGATTGATCTCACCAAGTTACTGGAAGTATACGGCGACTTGAACACCAGATCACGCGTATTGGTTGATATGTTTATGCGTGATATTCCGCTCTTTATCCGGGAACTGGAAACCTCTGTGGCCCGCAAGGATCCTGAACGGGTGCGATACTCCGCCCACTCCATTGCGGGCAGCAGCGGTGTTGTCGGTGCCTTTCACCTCGCGGAATCTGCGCACGCGATAGAGTATAATGTGCAAGGAAACAACTGGGACATAATTGGTAAGCTCACTCCGCAGTTGATGGGGCAGTGCGAGGCCGCTTGCCGCTTCTTTGAGGCTGTTGACTGGAACGGGTAATCGACTTTACTTGGCTGGCGAAAGATGGGGTTTGTCCAAATTGAGGCCCGCCGAAACCCATTCATTCAACATCAATTGCTCAAACTGGTTTACATCAGCTAACCGGCCGCGCTCCAGTCCGCGTGCGATCACACTACATCGATGCATACCAAAGCCCAATGCCGCACCCAACCCGTCGGAAGCGGGGTCTTGAGCCCAGGAAATACCATTTTGAATTTTGCATGTGAATGCTGGGGTCGATTTCCTCAGTGGGAGATCAAGTGACAGAATTTCATTTACCAGTGATGATTGCAAAACCTGTATTGAAGCGCGGGGAAAATATGCGATCAGCGGATCATGCCGGTCGTAACGGGCAGGTGAATTGATAACCTTCACGGTAGCAGGTAGATGATTTGCTTCAGCCCACTGCAGGATACACCGGAACACCGAAACGGCTTCTTCTTCTCCTATATTGACATAAATCCTGTCCTGACCGTCGGTTTTATCCGGCACGCCATATGCGCTGAAACCTGTATAAAAGCCGGGCGAAGCATAGCGCTGTCTGTTGGCATCCGAACAGAAACAGTTTGTATGTGGGGCGTATCTTGCCGCCAGTCATGATTGGTGACTGACAATTGAATGCCCTGCCGTTCAACAATCGCTGTGTCATCGGTTCGGGCAACTAGGTGCCAGCCGGGACAGTAATAAAATGAAGAAGGCAGAGCCGCGGCCAACTGGTCTGCCAGCGTCTTGTCTTCCAGGCTTTCGATTAACCTTGCAGCGGAGCCAAGGGGGCGAGGGGAGTAGTGGTTTGAACCTCGCAAACCCTGATAATAATAATGATACAAAAAGGATGTAAGCCGCTGTTGCTCGCCCAATCCCGCCACCTCACCAATATGTCGGTGAATCCAGCCTTTGTCTGGATTGCAGGACATGTCTCGATCAATTTCTATGACCAGTTTGCGCATGTTCATCAGATCACTTTGCCGCCATCGTTTGGCACCAGTACACGCATGGTCCTGTTTGGTTGGCTGATAAGTTGCTGAGCTAATGTTAAAAGAAGAACGTCGCGGCCGGTATATTGACCGCGCGTATAGAGGATGTTCTTGCTACGCTGCAGGATCGCGTGACCGGCGACCCTGCTCAATTGCTTTCTGTCGATGACGGGTAACCCCGACTTACTCGAAGCTGCACTGTAAGCCGTAAGCATACAGGACCACCAACTCGACAGACTCTTCCACTCGCTAATGCTGGTGCTAAGTGCGCTATCGAGCGAGGGTGAAGAACTGTCAACACTAGCAACCCAACGCCGCAACAGAGAAGCAAACAGGTGACCCAGATCCCATACAGGGTCACCTATCCCGGCGAATTCCCAATCAACAATTCGAGTCTTAGCCGGATCTGTTCGCGTAATTAACAGGTTGCCACCCAGAAGGTCTCCGTGAATAGCGCAGATCAACTTAAGCTGATGGACAAGTTCTTCCAGGCCTATCCGGCAAGCCTGACTAGTTTGGATGAAAAGATCTCGATCAAGGCCCGGCATGTTTGCATAGGAGCGTGGAGTGAGTGGTAACATTGAACAAACACGCCCTTGTGGGTCGGTGCTTGATACCCCCACACTGTCATTCTTCCTATACTGCTTCCCGCTGTCGCCGTGAAATGCGCCAAGGGATTTGCCTAATGCATAAGCAAGGTCGCGGTTGAGAAGTTCGTCTGGCGCGTTTTTGAACGAAACTACACCTTCAGCAAAGTTGCACACCAACCAACCGTTACGATTGAGCAAGGTTTTCGGGCGATTACAAAATGTTGACGCGGCAGGCCCAACACCATTGTTGTCAAGCCAGGCGTCTCCCGCGGAATGGTTGTCGTTGAGCTTTTTTGCAAAAATAGACATACCGCTATCGGTGGTGACCTGAACGGCTGGATGCCGAGCCGACAAAAAAACAACAGAGCATCGGTCGTTATCTGACACAAGACCGGCCGACACCAAAAAAGCGACGATTTCATCTGAAAGGTGTTTTTTTGTGGTCATTCCCATGCGCGGTCAATAGGTTATTGCCTATAGGCAAGAGTACATCATGGTGGGGTAAATGAGAAGACCTGGTGGATCAAAATGGTCGGTGTTACGGATTTTGTGTGTGATTTTTTTGCTGCCATTGGCTTCGGCCAAGGCGCAAGAGGAACTTGTTAGTCCTCAACTGCGATTTCATAGTTTCGGCCCTGAGCATGGTTTAGTGTCGCAAGAGCTGTCATCGATTGCCCGCGATTCACAGGGATTTGTTTGGATCGCGACATATGCCGGTCTGTTTCGATATGACGGATACCGTTTTAAACAATTTATTCATGATCCGGACGATGCTAACTCACTGAGTGGGAACCGTGTGAGAAGCGTAGTGGTTGACAGGAAAGATCGGATTTGGGTTGGTACAGAATCCAACGGCGTCACCATGTATGACCCCTCAACCCATACGTTTCTCAGGTACGGAAACAATCCCGAGAACCCGGAAAGTTATTTTGCTGGCCAAACACTCTTCATAGAGGAACTCTCTGACGGCAGCATGGCCTTTATGGTGTTCGGTGATGGTATGGTGCGAATTTTGCCAGACTTGACGACGCTGGAGAGGTATCGCCACGACCCTGTAAACCCTGAAAGTCTGAGTAGCAACGTTTGCCTTGCCGCAGACGTTGATCCTGCCGGGCAGCTATGGGTAGGTTGTCTTGGAGGTAGCCTTCAACGGTTCAATACTGACACTCGTACTTTCGTTGATTATCAGGATCAGATGCAGCCCGATGTTAATGTGCCGCTAGACCGTGTCACCGTTATCATGTTTGATCGGAACAATACGATGTGGCTTGGTACAGATGGTATCGGCCTGATGCGGAAACCGTCCAATTCCAAGGTTCCTGAACACCTTCACCCTGACACAGCCCCTTTTTCGCTTACCGCCGATTTCGTCACTCGTCTGATGGAGGATGAAGATGGTCGCATCTGGGTTGGCTACCGTGACGCCGGTGTTGATGTCATTGACTGGTCTAGCCAGTCAAGTAGCCGGGTAGAACATGTTCCAGGACGCAACAGTAGCCTGAGTTCAAACAATACTTTCGCGATTACGCAGGACCGGGAAGGGTTGATATGGGTTCCAACTTGGGGAGCTGGATTGAATGTTGCGAACCCTAGAAATGTTGACGTTAAAATTTATGAAAGTGGCCCGGAGTCTCCTGGTGTTTTTTCATCAAATTCCGAGATACGTATGCTGCATGAGCTGAAAGACGGGCGTCTGTTATTGGCCAGCAGAGATAAAAAGCCAGCCTTGTTCAGTCGGGACGGTGATCGTCTCGTTCTCGACAGAGTATTGCAACTGCCACCTGGTGATGAGCCTCCAGTATGGATTTTTTCTGCGCTCCAAGACCGCGACAGCCGCATATGGATTCCAACAGTGGGGCGCGGGCTCTATATCTATGACCTTAAGACGAATAACGCTAGTCTCGTTCCTGGAACAGACAGCTGGAACCTTGTGTCAATATTTGAAGATAGCGATGGCACCATCTGGACGTCGGAGTTTTCTCGCGGAATTTATACTATCAACTCTCGAACACAGGAATTTCAATCGATTGGCTCTGAATTTTCAGGCGTATCACCTCAGGATTTGGGACCGGTTCTGGATATGCTGGAAAGCGCCGACAAGGCGATTTGGATGGGTACGCGGTCCGGTGTTTTCAGATTGTCACCCGATCGAAGTGAACTTACCCGGGTTCAAAGTATCTCCAACGAGAACAATCAGGACCGGATGCGTAGCGCCCGCGCGATGACCATAGACCGAGCCGGGCGCCTGTGGATAGCCGGCGAACAAATATCCTACACATCTGAACCGTTTGCTTCTGAACCAGAGTTCATATTCCCGTTCGACAATACTTCTTATAGTGCCGCCGCTGCCAATACCGTTATGGAGGATGACGCTGGTCGCATGTGGTTTACAATTCCAGAAGGCATTTTGGCATTTGACCCTGAAACCCAACAAACAACGCTTTTTGACGACAGCATGAATGTGCCCCTGAACGCACCGGATCAGGGAGCCAAGATGACAAGTTCGAATGAGCTAGTATACGCGGGATTGCGGCGCCTGACCGTCGTGTCTCCGACAATCTTCGACCGCAAGAAGGTCATCAAAGCACCCATCATAACCCGATTGGTTATTGGTGGCAGAGAGGTACACGGTACTGGCGCATACGAAGCGACCGATGAAGCCAGTATTAGAATAACACCAGAGGATCGTGATTTTACTATTGAGTATGCCAGTTTGTCGCCGATCGACGCGTCTTCCTACACCTATGCACACAAGCTTGAGGGGTTTGACCGCGACTGGATTTACACCGACGCCTCTCGACGTTTTGCCACATACACCAACTTGCCCCCGGGCAGCTATACGCTGCACATGAACGTCATTGATCGTAACGGCCGTCCCAGTCCAATTCCCAGTTTTGTTAGCGTTGACGTTTTGCCGGCCTTTTATCAAACCTTGTGGTTTCAAGCGCTTATCGCCTCACTTGCATTGTTGACTCTGTATGCGATCTATCGCGCCAGATTGGCCGTTCTCCAGGCAAGCCAGCGCCGTCTTGAACGGCTGGTAGTGGAGCGTACGCAGAAGGTCGAGCGGCAAAAAACCGAACTGGCGGACCGAAACGTTCGGATCGAACAAACGATGAGCGAGTTGAAAGAGACACAAGGCAAACTGATTCAATCGGAAAAACTAGCCGCGCTCGGTGGATTGGTGGCCGGTGTGGCGCATGAGGTGAACACGCCAATCGGTCTCGTCGTAAGTGGTGCGTCGCAAATTGAAAGCGAAACGGCAATAATCAAAGACAAACTCGCGGGGGAAAAAATAACCAAACCCGATCTGGAACGTTTTCTGGACTTGAGTGAAGATCTTGGAAGGTTGACCCTTAGGAACGCCCAAAAAGCTGCCGATATGATCAAGAGTTTCAAGCTTGTATCGGCCGATCAAAGTAGCCAGCAGATTATAGATATACAGATTGTACCCTATCTTCGTGATGTAATGATTAGTGTGAAGCCACTTTTGACAGAAAAAGGGCATTCGGCAACGGTTAGCGGCGACGAACAAATTCAGATGTCAATCAATGCTGGCGCGTTGAGCCAAGTTATCACAAACTTGGTAACCAACGCCGTTACCCACGCCTTTGAGCCAAACAAAACGGGCGAAATCAATATAGAAGTGATAGAAACATCGCGTGCAGTCGCAATCGCAGTAACCGACAATGGTTGCGGGATTTCCGAAATTCACCAAAGTAAGATTTTTGACCCGTTTTTCACCACAAAACGCGGCCAGGGTAATACCGGCCTTGGGCTGCATATTGTTCATAATTTGGTCTTGAGTGCGTTCAACGGCGCGATCGACTATAGTCAGTCAGATGATGGGGGGTCCGTTTTCACGATCGATATTCCGAAGAAACAATAGTTGCGGCAAATCAGGGACAGTAACACGTGTTTTCACATCAGTTGGGCAAGCCAAGAATATCGCAAGAGGAAGCTGATCAATTTACCATTGACGTTAACGTAACTTCCGACCAACACGCGCTTGCTGGTGCGTTGGTCTTTCTCGTGGTTGTCAACAAAGAAACCGGTGCGCAACATGTACACAGCACAGTTGCAAACGGAGCAGGAGTAGCTCAACTAACTTATTCTCCTGAGCAAGAAACACCACTTTATATCTCCTCAATGGCCAGTTCTGGTACGTGGTATGGCGCGAGCTGTAGTTTTGACGACAGCGTGACAATCGAATGCCCGCCACTTGCGTTTGATGGACCACTTGCTTGGTGGCACCAGAGTGTCGGCATAAACACTTTTGATCCAAATTTAGGTCAAGGCATTAAGGTAGGGTTGATAGACACAGGTGTTGGGCCACACCCATATCTGGCCGACGCGGTTGATCGGGGCGCCATAATCGAGGGTATACATGTAGCTGACGGCACCGATGTATCGTATCACGGTACGATGATGGCGGGGCTTATAGCTGCACGACCCGCGGATAGTCGTCATCCAGCCGGTATTGCGCCCGGCGTATCCCTCTCGTCAGTACGTGTTTACAAAGACGGCGCACATGGTGCAAATGCCGACGACGTTGCCAAGGCTATTCGGCATCTGTCGGTCGATATCGGCGTGGACCTGATTAATCTCAGCCTTAGTAGTGATACACCGTCCGAAGCACAAGCTGCCGCAATTGCAGATGCACGCGCGGTGGGCACCTACTGTATCGCCGCGGCAGGGAACAGTGGTGGCGAGCCAGTCGGTTACCCAGCGGCTTTTGACGGCGTGGCGGCAATTAGTGCTTTGGGAAAGGACGTCGTTGGCCCTACCTCTGAAACCAACAATGTCTTTTCGCCGTCAACAGACGACAAAAAAGCAAAGAGTGGCGCCTACTTGTCTTCCATCAGCAGTTATGGCAACGGCTTGAAAGCCTTGGCGCCTGGAACTGCTATAGCCAGCACGGTACCATCAAAAGACGGTGTACCGATCTATGCCTCGCAAGTAGGGTCATCAGATGCTACCGCGATCGTCACGGGTGTGCTTGCTGCACATCTGAGCAGTGACCCTAAGTATCAGGCGCTCGAGCGAGGGATTGCGCGTGCGGATTATGCGGCGCAATCACTCGATGGCCTGTGTCAAACGCTCGGTCTGCTTCCTCAGTATCAAGGTTTAGGTGAACCTAAATTGCAGACTTAGAAAAATGCAGAATCCATCATGTCTTCATCTTCTGGAACGTCTTGAAGACCGGCCTTGTCCATCAGATATTGCTCGAGCTCTGCTTTTTGACCTGGGTCATTGAATAAGGCCTCGATGCTTGGAGTGTTCGCCTTGGCCTGTTTGGCATTGGCATGAAAGATCTTTTTTTCGTCGTGGCTTAGAGAATTGTAGAACTCTCCCAGTTTTTGGTAGTAGCCGTCGATATGTTCGCTGTCGTGCGGTAACGCGTCATATAGTGCATCCATGATTGTATCCCTTCAAAGTTGATGCTGTTTTTGGTTCGTTTCGTCTCAGTATGTCTGCCGCGTCATGCGGCTATCGTTTTGGTTATCTCTTTTTTGGGCAATATGATGGTGTCGTCGCGCCAGCGTTTGACGGCCAGTGCCAGCACCTGCTGATCTTCACGCAGGATCAATCCAGTGCCTTGCCAGGTGTCAAGCTGGGCAGCAACGCCGCCGCGTTGATTGATACTGTCCAAAGCGCGCGGGTTTGCAGCGGCGAGCATTCGCTCCAGCCGATGCTCAAGTTGTTTTCCATCAAGGAGTAAGTAAAGCGCACTCTCTGCGGGTGATAACTGATACCGAATTTCATCGCCGCGGCGGGTGTCCACCAATGTCAAACTGCCGTCTTCGTTTTTCAGTGCATCAAGTCGTGGTCTCTGCTTGTCGAGTTTTTTCCAATCCCGACACGCCGCCTTCAGCTCGCTGGTATAATGCACCGCAGTTTCGCGTGTCGGCCAGTCGGCCTCAAAAAGATAGGCGAACCCGTCGATGGCTGCGGCATCCGTCGGAAAAACCAATGCATAGTGTCGGTGAGGCTTCAGGTCACGAATACCGTATTTTTCAGGAGTTTTATGATACGGCGCGTAGCGCGTTATCAATACATCTCGAATAGTAGAAGGTGGCTCCAAATGTATAAGATGCCGCACTTTTTCGGCTGCCCCATCGTAATCAGCCCCATCCTCTCCCGGCAGGCTCATTAGATAATTCCAGTAAACAGTGACATCCATTTCGCGGCTCCATTTCAACAACTGGATGTTCTGTAAAACATGTGCGCCCTTGTGCATGCGCTTCAAAGAAGCATCCTGCAAACTCTCAATACCGGGCTGAATTACTTGCCCGCCGCCATCAACAAAGGCTGCCAGCTGCTTTCTCGTGACATTGGATTTGATTTCATAAAAGAGTTGCCAATGATGCCCGCGTTTTTCGATTTCAGGGAAGAAAGTCTGGTAAAACTGCTTTGGCGCAATCAGGTCTACGGCATAAAAACGATCATGATTATGCCGAGACGCCAAATGTTCCATTTCCTGCAGAACAAATTCCTGCAGTTTGGGGCGATATTTCATGACCTCGTGAAGCCCGCAAAAACTGCATTGGCTTTTTTCTCCCCACCAGCAGCCGCGGCTGCTTTCAAAGGCCATCATAGGATTTAGGCTTTTGCGCAAATCGAGTTTTTCAATTTTGGCGAAGTAAGGATCATAATTTAGGAATGGGCGTGGGCTGTTGTTTTGGAATAGGGCACCCGAAGGTTCACCTATGATGTTGCCCTGTTGGCTGCGGTGGCTCACTCCTTTAAGGCCGTCTAGCGTTTTGCCTCTACGCCAGCGCCGTATCAATTCAGGGAAAACGATTTCGCCCTCAGTGCGTACAACTGCATCCACATAGGGGCAAAGCGCTAGGATTGCGTTGCCTGCGTCTCCTGTGCACATGCTGCCGCCAAAGACGATACGCACCGAAGGGTGACATAGTTTTATGCGCCGGGCCAACGCGATCGACGCACCCAACTGCTGTGTACTCAACGAAAACCCGATGATATCGTGTCGCTGCCAATTGATCTCTTGCTCGCATCGATCAAGAAAGCGCACAGCAGCAATCTTTAAACCTTCAATGATGTCCGAATCGTCTGCGCGGTTGGGCAGTGTAATCTTTGGTCGCTCACGCTCAAATTCATGCAGCCAGTTGCCGGCTTCATTGCCAAAGTAATCTCGGGAAAAAAGCCATTCGATCAGAAATTCCTCACCATTGGCCAACAAGGTATAAAGCGCGGGTGTTATCTGGGCGCAAAAATCGAGATACAGTTCATGGCGCTCACTGGAAAAACCTTCACCGCGCAACGCGGCATCAAGTGTTGCCAACTGGATAGAGGGAAGTTTGGCTGCGGACCAAGGCATACTGACAAGCGCCACCGGCGTATCGTGTGACCCGGACATAGTCTGGTTCTCCCAGGAAATCTAACTTGTTCTATGGTTAATAAAAAATTTACCCTAACAATTGTTTCAAAAGGGTTAACAACTTCTGCCAGTATGCGATTGCATGTGAAAATGCCAGTTGGGAATCTGGGGTAATACTCAAAAAGATGCATATAGTTACGTTTGTTCGGGTATCGTAAAAGAGAGTAATTTCATATCTTTCGTTAGTGTTCAGTGTCTTCGTGCTGTCTGGAAAAGGATTGCCGTCCAATGCGTTGGAAAATACTAAGTTATGGATTTCTATCCGCACCCGCAGCGATGGCGATCTTTGTTCTTTTGACTTATCTGCCCTCTTTTTATGCGATTGATAAAGGACTCGGGCTGGGGCTTGTCGGTGTTATTTTTGCGGCAGGTCGTATTCTTGATGGCATGACGGATCCGATCATCGGTCATATGAGCGATAATACCCGGACTCGTTTGGGTGCGCGCATTCCGTGGATTATAGTTGGCATTGTTGGGTTTGCCGTCTCGACATGGTTGCTCTTGGTCCCTGATGGCAAGATCGGACCATTTTACTTGCTGTTAGTAAGCAGCCTGTTTTTTCTTTTTTATACGATGTTTGAAGTGCCGTATGCATCAACGGGGCTCGAAATTTCACGGGATAGTCATGAACGTTCGCTACTGGCGGGGTCAAAGACCTTCTTTCAGGTTCTTGGAGTTGTCGCAGTAGGAGCTGTACCAACCATGTTCGTAGGCGAGATGGACAGGTCGCTACATTTTAGTGCGGTGATCATAATCAGTGCCTGCTTGATTGGGTTTGTTCTTTTTGTCGGGTTCGTTCCACGGCGGGATGTTAACGCTCAATCTAAAAGGGTCAGGTTCACGACAGCAGTAAAATTTGTCAAAAACGATATGGCATGCCGTACACTGATATCTGCTTATCTTGTGGTGCAATCTTCCAGCGCCTTATTTATTGCGCTGACGATGCTTTTTGTTTCTCACGTAATGGGAAGCGACGAAAAGCTAGGCATTTTTATCACGTTGTTTTTGGTATCATCTGCTGTTTTTCTGCCTTTTTGGGTATGGCTGTCTAAACATCACGGAAAGGCCGCTACGTGGCGGCTATCGATAGGTATAGGGGCAACTTTCTTGGCAGTGCCGATGTTTGCTGGTGCGGATAACATATACGTAGCGACACTCTTTTTTGCTGGGGCAGGTGCAACACTTGTGTGTGATTCAGTTATGCCAACCTCATTGTTGGCTGATTTGGTCGCAGAACATAATCGAAAGGAAGGTGGTTCGGTTGCCGGCCTATATCTTTCTCTCAAAAATACGGTGTCAAAATTGGCGTTTTTAGTGCCAATGCTAATAGCCTTTCCGGCGCTTGATTTGATTGGGTTTAATGAAGCAAATGGTAGTGACCGCGTGGCAGATGTAACGTTTTTGTTCTTTTTCTCAGGTTTGCCGGTTTGTTTGCGCCTACTCGCGCTTCCAATTATGTCGCGATGGCAAAGTTCACTTCGCTAACAGGTCATAAGGTAGTGATGTATTCCGGGTTTTGCCGCCAGCAAAGTCAGTCGAACAACTGTTGCTATGTTAGGTGCTGCCATTTTGGCTTTTATATGTGCGAACTGGGTACGCACCGTCGTAATTGCGATACCCTCACGCTCGGTATATTCACTGAACGTAACTCCCTGTGCAAAAGCGGCTGCCAGTTGCGCTTCCCGTTTTGACAAGTTGTACCAAGTGCGCAACCGTTCAGTGCTAATTTGGGGCAGAGCTGAAGGATCATAAAGTGATACGGCAATGATTGTACTCTTCCCCTCGGATAGCCCGACAGGGGTCATCGCAGCGAAAAGCATAGAGGCGTCTTTTGGTGTATTTAGAGTTAGCGTGCCTGCATTGTCATTTTGGGCCTGCGAAGTGGTCGGGTGACAAGTTTTTCTAACTACTTTTTTGAAGTATTTGTCAAATTCCGGTGTCGCTCCTTTAAGATAGTTTTCTTCCAGAATAAGCGATGATTGCTTCTCCAGTATATGTCCCGCACGATTGTTCATAAACAGCAATCGATGCTTGGCAGAAATCAAGAGGAGGGCGTCGTTGGAAGCATTAGCAATGAATCGCAAGCTTTCATCAATAAAACTCTCGCTGCCAAGCGCTCGATCCTGGCTACTAAGCCGATGATTAATGACCGACATCACCCAGTCAGTATCTTGCTGTTCCAGCCATTTGACTATCGGCAATGATTGTTCACGAAAAACAATTCCGCGATCGACACGCATTCGTTCAAAATAAGCGGATTCAGGATCCTCTCTGTCGGCGGTTTTATTCGTATCAGCCATTTTTACGCTGCCATATCGTTAGAAGAAGGAATGCAACTACGCAGAAAATGTCCGATCATAACCAGTGAGGTTTTGCTTTCAGGAAGAAGACCCGAAAGCTTTTGCCAGACGTGCGGCATCTCATCCCATACATCGAGGCGTGCTCGCCCGCCTGCTTTTCGGATACCGTTAACAATCGAGTGTGAATCGTCTAACAGCATATCTGCTCCGCTGGCATGCACCAAGGTGTTAGGCATCCCGTGCAGGTCAGCAAGCGCAGGTGAAACAAGTGTGTGGTGTGCAGATGCACCTTGTCGGTATGCTGTCGCAAACATGGAAATAAATTCTAAATCTGACATGAAAAGATCGGATTTGGCGTTCTCAACGATTGATGCTCCTGAGAAGGTTAGATCAGCCCAAGGGCATAAGGCGACATAAGCTTCAGGTAAGGGGATATTGTTGTCGCGCATAGCGATAAGAGCTGCCAATGCGATTCCTGCGCCCGCAGAATCTCCAACTATTGCAATTTTCTTTTCAGAAAGCCCTTGGTTCAGAAGCCATTTGTAGCACTTGACCACATCTTCAATGCCATCGGGAAACGGATGCTCGGGCGCAAGACCAAAGTCAACAGCAAGAACCCGTGCCTGGCCCTGATTGGCAAGATTATCAGCTAGCTTGCTATGGAGTTTTGTGCGTTCAAGGCAATAGCTACCGCCGTGCACATAGAGAATTGTTCGTTCATATGACTGATTTATGTCGGATTTTTTTTCTTCGGGTAAAAACCATATGCTTGGAACAGGACACCCTTCCGCAGGGGCACCATGCGGCGTGCGCATTAACCCGGAAATGTATCCTTCTGTCTTGGTGAAAGTGCTGCGTACTTTATTCCAATCAAGATCGGTGTTGGTTGAGGCCTTTCTCGGTAGACGTTTCATTATACCAATAACTAATCTGATGTACCCAGCGCCCAGGCGCGCAACGATACCTGCGCGATAGGGCTCGGGTGTCGCTGACCACCATTCGGGACTTCCGATTGTTAGCTCGTTTGCGAGAAGTTTTTCCATGCCTATCTCCATTGCCACATCATCATAATAGATGAAAATCGCGAAAACATCATCATTTTTGATGATGTTTTGAAAATACTACGCTCTTAGCATCCAAATACAGCAGATGCCAAGAGCAGGCGTGTGCTCGAGAAATCAACTCAAACGGGGAGTGCACCAATGGCCACCATTATTGGAACAACAGGTAACGATACACTGAGTGGCACGAGCGCGGCAGATACGTTGAGAGGAGAAGCTGGTGACGATTCATTGTCAGCTGGTGCAGGCGATGATGTACTTAGGGGCGGCCCAGGTAATGATACTTTAAGAGGCGGCAACGGCAACGATGTTTTGGATGGCAGTGCTGGCGGGATGAATATTCTTGATGGCGGAGCCGGTAACGATAATCTGAGTGGCGGAGGTGATGCAGAAACGTTGGAAGGCGGCGAAGGTAATGATTTCCTTTTTGGCGGTGCGGGCAATGACAGACTTGTTCCAGGAGGCGGTAATGACACGCTGAGAGGAGCAGCTGGTGCTGATATTTTCGTGTTGGACGCCTTGAATGACATCGGAAAAAAAACTATCAGCGATCTAGATTTTTTGTCAGATACAATTGATTTTACTGGTGTATTCAATGACTTGAATGACTTGGCCGGCTCTGTAAGCTCGTCAGGATCTAACGTTTTGGTCGATTTGGGTGATGGCGATTCTGTGCTCATTGAAAATATTACAACAGCCAATTTTTTGCTGACTAATTTTTCTTTCAATACTCCTGGAGTTGCACTACCGGATACACCGTCTGCTTCGACGGTGCCTACTAACCCTGTTACGCTAACAGAAGGTGATGCCAGCACAGGTACTGACAATGTTCAGGGATCCAGTTTTCCAGATGATATAGCCACAGGCTCCGGTGACGATGTGGTTGACGCCGGAGGCGGCGACGACATCGTTGATGGCGGTGCAGGCGATGATTTTCTTCTGGGTGGGCGCGGCGACGACTCGGTTAAGGGCGGAACCGGCAATGACTTTGTTGTTGGAGGAAGTGGTAATGACGTGTCATTTGCGGGACCCGGCGACATGGGAAATGACACGTCGCAAGGCGGCGCAGGCAACGACTTAATCGGTGGCGGCGCAGGCGACGACATACTTGTCGGTGGTAATTTTGGACTCAGCGTTACGCTGTTTAACGTTGGGAATTCTGGTAATGACATATTGTTCGGCGGCGCAGGAAATGACCTTATAGTCGGGGGTTCATATAATGACGCGACCAATACTGTGGTTAACACCGATGAAGGCGCAAACACGCTATATGGAGGGTCTGGAGACGACACCGTTTTCGGCAGCAATGGAGCAGATGTTGCAGGCGGTGGGCCCGGGGATGATACGGCTGATGGCGGTGCTGGCAATGATCAGGTTTTTGGCGGAGCGGGTGATGATGACGTGATGGGCAGCGCCGGAGATGACGAATTATATGGTGGTGCCGGCAGCGATATTGTGGATGGCGGTGAAGGCAATGATTTGATCTATGGCGACGCTGATGAGATGGTCGACAGGTGATGCGGTGATCTCTGCCCCCACCATCTGTGATCTGGCTAAATTGCCTTGTCATTTGTCGTTCGATTATCGCCGTGCACGGCTTAGTTCGGCAAGGCAAATAATTGCCCCGACGCCAATGGCGGTTGTGGGATCGAAGACTGTTAGTGCCCAATGGGTGAAGGTTAATGCGGAGGCAACATACACTGATCGGTGGAGCGTTTTCCAGCGACGGCCTAGTCTGCGGACAGACGTGTCATTGCTTGTGATTGCTAATAAAATAAACACCACGAAGGCAATCCAGCCGGTCAGCAGTGACGGGTCCTGGCCTTCTTTGATGACCAGACCTGCCGTCCACTTTTTGTCCAGATAAATGACCGTATGCAGTAGGGCGAAGCTGAAACTGGCGACACCAAGCGCCCGCCGATGCCGTAGCAGCAGGCGTATTTCCTGTCGCTTAGGAAACCATTGTTTCAATGGGGTTACAAGCAAGGCTGCGCATAAAAACCCAACGCTCCATTGGCCCGTTAAGTGAATTGTTTCGCCGTAGGAAATATGGTCAAGCCCGCGCGCGATAATAATATAGAAAGCGGGTAGTGCCAGCAGTGGCCAGGCGAGCGATCGCCGCGCCAAAGCCGCAGCAATCATGGAGGGCAATGTCATCATTGGTGCTCCGGCTGCGACTTAATTGGCGACCTGGCCATGAGTTTTTTTCTAGTCGAGTGTTACGTAACGCTTCAGGTTTTCAACCTCAGCATCGCTAACATATTTGCTCATTTCGCGAGCGAAATCATCCAACGATGCATAGGGCCGATATTCATCAAATTCATGGGCCAAATGACGCGGGGTGAGTGACGATGGTATTAGTTTGTAATCATCTTCAGAGCCCGTGTTCAGGCCAACTTTGATGAACATTATGCTGTATAGGGCTTTGACCGCTGCCGAGTTTTTACTTTCGCCGATAACCGCGTGGAGAGCCGACATGGATGCAAATGGGCGTCCACTGACGATTGCGGCAACATCAGTCTCACTAAGGCCGGTAATGGCAGTCAATTGTGCTTCGGTTGCGTCGTTGGGGTTAATTAATGGTGCGGATGAAAACATGTGAACAGTTTCCCCGGCCGATGTGCTCTCGCCCTCGTTTTCGCTGCAAGAGGTTAAAGCGAATCCGCTAAACATTGCGATACCGATCATCAATTGTTTCATAGGTGCCATGGGTGTCTCCGTCCTTTTCGTCAAAATACGCTATTCAAGTATTTTTTATACACCCAAATTCCACCTATCCCAGCTATTTATTTGCTATTATTGCTTCTATTCTGCAGCTTCGATTTTCTCTTGCGTTTTTAACTCAAAATCGGTGGCATCATTGCGGTTCCGCAGCTGGCTGGCGGGGTCACCCCAGGCGCGGTTTACCATCTTTCCACGCTTCACTGCCGGACGGGCGGCAATTTCTGCGGTCCAGCGTTGTAGGTTCTTGTATGATTTAACGTCGAGGAACTCTTCAGCGTCATACAACAAGCCTAGAGCCAAGGCGCCGTACCACGAGAAGACGGCAATATCTGCAATGCTATATTCGTCGCCAGCCATATATGTATTATCAGCCAGGTGTTGATCCAGCACATCCATCTGGCGTTTCACTTCCATGGCAAAACGATTAATAGCATATTCGATTTTAGTTGGTGCATAGGCGTAAAAATGCCCGAAACCGCCACCCAAATAGGGAGCACTGCCCATTTGCCAAAATAGCCAGTTCATGCATTCCGCACGCGCCGCTGCGTCAGTTGGGATGAGCTCGCCAAATTTCTCGGCCAGATACAAAAGAATTGATCCGGACTCGAACAGGCGGGTTGGCGTTTCGGCGCCGTGGTCCATCATGGCGGGGATTTTTGAATTTGGATTGATATCCACAAAGCCTGAACCGAACTGCTCGCCTTCGCCGATATTGATTAGCCACGCGTCATACTCGGCACCTGAATGTCCCAGTGCCAGCAACTCTTCCAGCATAACGGTTACTTTTACTCCGTTGGGTGTTGCTAGCGAGTATAGCTGGAAAGGATGTTTGCCAACCGGCAGGTCTTTGTCTGCGATTGGGCCTGCGATGGGGCGGTTAATGTTAGCCCAGTTGCTGTCGCCGTCCTTGTTCCACGTCCAAACTTTTGGGGGTGTATACTCGGTGTCACTCATAAGAATTTCCTTGTGAATAGTCTTCTGGCTGCTGTTCAGCCAACGGTGCCATCGCCATAACATAGTGCGTAACCTGAATTGTGAAAGAGGCATGCCGGGTTTTGTACAGCTTTAGGTAAAACTATATTCTAACCTGGAAATTAGATAATATGACTCCTGCGAATGAAATTTGGCTATCATGGCGACACAACTAGTGGAGGGGTGTGATGATAAACAAGCATGCAACCATAATGATCGCAGCGCTGATGAGCGGGATGATCTCCCTAAGCGCAAGCAGCCAATCACGGAATGTGGGGCTGCCCGATGGAGGCGGAAAACAACTGGTTGAGGACGTTTGCACTGCCTGCCACCGAACCAATATGATCACTCGCAGTTCCGGCTATACTCACGAAGATTGGGTCGAATTGACTGGCACGATGATCGACTTCGGGGATGATAAGGAAACACTGGGCGAAATTACAGCCTACCTGGCGAAGCATTTCCCGCCCAATAACAAACGTCTATCAAAGCTGGTGCCAGGCGACGTGAAACTGTCCTTTAAGGAATGGCAGGTGCCGACTCTGGGTCAACGGTCACGTGACCCTGTGGAAGCCGCTGATGGATCTATCTGGTGGGCGGGCCAATCGGGCAATCTGATTGGGCGCATCAATCCGGCAACGGGCGAGATGACGGAATATCCGCTTCCTGCCAGCGCCATGCCGCATTCTGTTACCGTCGGACCTGACGGGGACGTTTGGTATACTGGCAATAAAAACGGAACCATGGGCAGGCTTAACCCCGCCACGGGGCAGATCAAGGTGTACCCCATGCCGGACCCGGCGGCGCGAGACCCCCACACTGCCGTGTTCGACCGGCAGGGCATCCTGTGGTTTACCCTGCAACAAAGCAATATGGTTGGCCGGGTAGACCCTGCATCGGGTGACATTAAGCTGGTAACTATGAAAACGCCGCGTTCCCGGCCTTATGGTATAAAAGTGGACGCAGATGGTGCGTTGTGGGTGGCCTGCAATGGCAGCAATTGTTTGGTCAAAGTTGACCCGGCGACTATGGAACTGACCGAAGTTAAGCTGCCGATCCCCGCGACAACCGTGCGGCGGCTGGACATCGACGGTGACGGCATAATTTGGTATGTGAACTCGTCGCAGGGACGGTTGGGTCGTTATAACCCGGCGAACGGTGATATTAAGGAATGGCCGTCACCCAGTGGACCAAAGTCTCATCCATATGCGCTGGTAGTTGTGGACGGTATCGTTTGGTACAACGAGTCCGGTAAACGACCTGATGCGCTGGTTCGGTTTGATCCCAAAACCGAGACGTTCCAGAGTTGGGCAGTACCGTCAGGCGATATTTATGCCGGCATCATCCGGCATATGCGGCCCACCAAAGAGGGTAATTTGCTGATCCACCAAACCAGCACCAACAAAATTATGTTGGTAACTCCAAAGGATGAGGGCGCGCGCTAATTCACGGGTGCTTAGACGATTGGTTTGTAACCTTAGTTATATTGTTTAGCGTATATAGTTAGGTTATATTGTTGCGTAAATTCAAGTCGTTACACACGATGGTAGCCGCAACAGGTGCTTAGGGGATTTTATGCGCAGTTTTTCATATCTCACTCGAACAACACTTGTGTTGGCTTTTGCCTTTGTTACTTTGCACAAAGGCGTGGGCGCGCGACAAGAACCAGATGATGGCACATCGGTAGTCAGTGAAGCTGCCACCTTTAAAGTCGAAGTTGTGACCGAAGACATGGATGTTCCATGGACCATGGAATTCTTGCCAGACGGTACGGCGTTGGTCGGCGAACGCGAGCCCGGCACCCTCTACCGTCTGGATGTTAAAACAGGTACGCGTGCAGCTATTTCCGGCCTGCCAGATATGCTGCGTGATCGAAAATTAAGTTCGGGTCTTTTTGACGTACGGGCGCACCCGGATTTTGCCCAAAACGGATGGGTGTACCTAGCATACGGCATTGGAAATGCAGAAGGAAATGGATTGGCTATTGATCGGTTCAAGCTGTCAGACAATGCGCTATCTGACGGCGAGCGGCTGTTTGAATCCACGCCAAAAATTGCCGGGAAATGGCATTTCGGCGGCCGCATGATATTCTCAAACGGTTACCTATTCTTGACCACCGGCGATGGCTACGATCATTCTGCCTTGGCGCAGAAACTTGACGCACACGCAGGTAAAATCCTGCGGTTGCACGACGATGGTCGCTTGCCTGACGACAACCCCTTTGTGGGTGTTGATGGTGCATTGCCGGAAATCTGGTCATACGGCGTGCGCAATCCGCAAGGCATGGATGCGCACCCTGTAACTGGTGAGATATGGACTAACGAGCACGGGCCACAAGGGGGTGATGAAATTAACATCGCACGCGCCGGTAAAAATTACGGCTGGCCGGTGATCACTTACGGTGAAGAATATGGCGGTGGCCCTATCGGTGACGGCATCACCCACAAACAGGACATGGAGCAGCCGCTTTACTATTGGGTGCCATCAATCGCCCCGAGTGGTATGGAGTTTTACGGCAGCGACGTATTCCCGCGCTGGCGCGGCAACCTGTTTGTTGGAGCGCTGGCAAAAACCCATATTAACCGGCTGGTTATCGATGGCGACCGTGTCATGCATGAAGAGCGGCTCTTGGTCGACAAGGGCTGGCGCGTTCGGTTTATCGAAGAAGGCCCGGATGGGCATCTGTATTTCGGTGTTGACGCCGGCATGATCATGCGACTGGTTCCTGCCAATTAATTCGCGGGCAGATTTTGCCTGAACTAATGTTGCCAGCGTGTTTGTGCCTACAAACAGCAGCGCCGGTGGCCGGGCATTTATGAAACAGTTGTTCGAGACAAGTGGCGGCAGCTTCTCGGCCGGAAACTATCAGACTGCTCATCACTCTTGGGCTCGCCAATCACATGCAAGTCAAACAATTCTGTTTTGGCGGGTTACATCTGCCGTATGAACGCCTATGTTAGTAAGCCAATTTTAGTCGGTGAAAATAACCATGCGTCCAGCCAAAGACCTGTCAGAGATTTCTGATGATCAAAATCATTGGGCTACCGTAAAGCGGTTGCTGCCTTACTTGTGGGCGCCGGGTCGCTGGGACCTGCGTTTTCGCTTCATTGCCGCGATGACCCTGCTTGTGTTGGCGAAATCCATCGGTGTGTATGTGCCGTTTCTGTTCAAGGACGCGGTTGATGTGATCACACCTGGTTTGCGTACAAGCGGTGCAGACATGATTGCGGTGGTGCCGGTTGCGCTCATCATTGGCTACGGAGTCGCACGTGTCCTAAACTTGTTGTTCGGCGAATTGCGTGATGCGGTGTTCGTAAAGGTCGGCCAGCACGCTTTGCGCCAAATTGCCCTTAACACCTTCAGACACTTGCATAAATTGTCCTTGCGGTTTCACATGGAACGTAAGACTGGTGGACTGAGCAGGGTGATCGAGCGTGGCACCCGCGGTATCGATTTCCTTCTACGCTTCATGCTTTTCAATATAATGCCCACTTTGCTTGAGATATTTTTGATCTCCAGTATTTTCTGGGTCAAGTTTGGCTTTGTCTACGCCGCAGTTACCTTCACGTGCTTGGTCAGCTATATTTATTTTACCGCTACCGTTACCGACTGGCGCTTAAAATTTCGCCGCGAAATGAATGATCAGGACACAAAAGCCAACAGCAAAGCAGTGGACAGTCTTCTTAACTTTGAGACGGTTAAATATTTCACGAACGAAGACTATGAAAGCACACGATATGACGTGGCGCTGGCGAGCTACGAGTCTGCTGCTGTTCGCAGCCAATTGTCGCTAACACTGTTAAACGTTGGGCAGGGCATCATTGTGTCATTGGGCTTGGTGATTGTGCTGTGGATGGCAGCACAAGGCGTGATTGATGGTCGTTTCACCATTGGTGAATTTGTGTTGGTTAACAGCCTGCTGCTTCAAATATATATGCCGTTAAATTTTCTTGGGTTTGTTTATCGCGAAATCAAACAGTCGTTAACTGACATGGAAAAAATGTTTGCGGTAATCGATACCAACCCAGATGTTGATGACAAAGAAGATGCTGAGAAACTGGTGATAGAAGGCGGTGCCATCGTCTTCAAGGATGTATGTTTTGAATATAATCCGGACCGGCGAATACTACACGGTATCAACTTTGAGGTTGCAGCGGGAACAACAACAGCCATTGTCGGCGCAAGCGGTGCCGGTAAATCGACAATTTCGCGTATTTTATTCCGGTTTTATGACATTGCTTCAGGTGAAGTGCTCATCGACGGACAGGATACAGCGTCAGTAACACAGCAAAGTCTGCGCGAACAGATCGGTGTGGTACCGCAAGACACAGTACTTTTTAATGATACGCTTTTGTACAATATTCGCTACGGTCGGCCCGAGGCCACCGACGATGAGGTAAAAGCCGCCGCCGGGTTGGCGCAAATTCATGACTTTGTTGCTAAACTACCAGACGGATACGAAACCCAGGTTGGTGAGCGCGGTTTGAAACTGTCGGGCGGTGAGAAACAAAGAGTTGCCATTGCTCGCACCATATTGAAAAACCCTGCGATTTTGCTGTTGGATGAGGCGACATCTGCATTGGATAGCCATACCGAGCAAGAAATTCAGTCTGCTTTTGAGGAAATTTCAGCGGGCAGGACCACGCTTGTGATCGCGCATCGGCTGTCAACGGTGGTTAAAGCAGACGAGATTTTGGTCATGGATGACGGGCATATTATTGAGCGCGGCACCCATGATGCACTGATCGCGATGGGGGGAGCTTACCACGCTATGTGGCAGCGCCAGCGCGAAGTTTCAGAAGCTGAGGAAAAGCTCGTCGAGCTGTTAGAAACCCTGTAACAACGGACCAGTGTGGGTGATGACTGTTGCACATGATCGCTCAATTGTTGATAAACGTCACCGTGGTGTTTCAAGTGTAAGCGTGCCGGGGCAAATTACGTGTTTTTTCAAGAACGACCTCTGTCCAGGAATGTGTTTTTTGCCACCTGTTTGTTGGTGTTGCCGATCGGTGGGTTGCAGGCAGAAAATGAAACTGTCGACGGCGCTGAATATCAGGACATCGAAACCGTTGAAGTTACCGCTGCGGCGGTTGGCAACCATCAGCTGCGCGGGACAGTAGTCGCATTACCGCACCACCAAATTGAGTTCTTACGTCCAACATCGCTTGCCGATATTTTTGATTTAGTGCCCTCTGCTAATGTGCGGATCAATTCGCGCGGTGAAACCCTAGTGTCGTTGCGCGGTGCGGGCGAGCGGCAACTTGCTGTGTTTTTTGATGGCGCGCCGGTGAATGTGCCCTGGGACAACCGGTTTGATTTGCGACTGGTTCCAGCATTGGCAATCGGAAGCGTAACAGTTTCGACCGGGCCAACCACATCCGGATTCGGCGCCAACACAGCGGGCGGTGTCGTAGATATTGCCTCCAGATCATCGATGGACAATGAGCTCCTGTTGGAGGGCGGACGCGGAGGGCTGTGGTCTGCGGAGGCGAGAACTGGTTTTGTGTCGGGGAATTTTCGCTCATTCATTGCTATGGGCCATCTTGAGAGCAACGGCGTGGATGCACCGGATGCTGCCTACACGGGTGGTACAGGCGGCCTGATAACCAATACGGATCGCCGACAGACAAATGTTTTGGTGCGCACAACAGGTGAGGGTGACAATAGTAAGGGTGGGGTTTCAGTTCTATACTCAAACGCCGCATATGGAATAGCGCCAGAACAGGGTCTCCGGGTGGACCCCGGAAGCGCGCGTTTTTGGCGGTTTCCGGGCACTGAGCATTTGCTGGTCTCTGGGAATTATCAAACGGCGCTGTCGGATACCATCTCGTTGCAAGGGACAGGATGGCACCAGTCATTTGACCAACGTATCAATTCCTTTGAAGACGGAACTTATAGCACTATCGAAGATATTCAGCAGGATAGAAACAGCGCTTATGGCGCTCGATTGCAGCTTGGTTTTGAGGGAGAGATGCAACAGCTGTCGGTTGCGGCGACGTCACAGTGGGCAAGCCACAAGCAGCAGGAGTTTGAACCCCAAGCAACAGTGCGCCAACTCGATGATTTTTCTCAGTTTTCTGCTAGTTTGGGCGCCGACTACCGCTGGCAATTTAATTCGTCAACAGGGCTCTCCCTAGGTGCTAGCTATGATGTTCTTGATCCGGGAGAGACCGCCGGTCGGGGCAGAGGTGCAAAGTTTGACGGGGTGAATGCCTCCATGGAACTGCGTATGGTTGTATCGGAACAATGGGTGTTTCGTGTGGCGGCGGCTCGGCGGGTCAGGTTGCCGACCTTGCGCGAACTGTTCGGTGAAGCCATCGGTAGATTTGTGGTGAACCCTGGCCTTGCGCCCGAAGTTAGCTGGCTGTTTGAGGCCGCGGCTGGGTTCCAGACGGCTTCTGGCAGTTTTAATATCACACCATTTTGGATCGAGACGCGCCGCACCCTCGATCAAACTCGGGTCGTCGTTGACGGGCAGAGCCTGCGAGAACGGGTAAACTTGGCAGGTAGCAGAACATACGGTGTTGAGATGCGTGCCCAGTGGCACCTCGGTGATCAGCTGTCGTTCACCGGCGACGCCACTTGGAGCCGAAGTCGGGCAAGACCGGAATCAGTTGCCATTTCCGTTCGTCGTCTTTACCTTTCAGATCGTCCCAATTGGCTTGCGCAGGCAGCTGCGAAATATCAGGTAGGGGCACAAACAACTTTTGGGCTATCAGTTGTTTATCGAGGCACTGCAAAATCGGAAAATGATGCAGGGCTTTTTCTTGATCTTTCGGCGGCAACCCAGGTCAACATGTTGCTGTCACATAAAATAAATTTAGCCCGCAGCGGTTTTGATATGGAGCTTTTTGCAAGGCTTGATAACCTTACCGATACATTCGTTGAACCACAGTTGGGGCTGCCCAGTGCAGGCCGCTCGTTTAAGCTGGGATTAAAGGCCGTGTTTTGACACGCCGCATTATAAATGGGGGCCCGTTTGAAGCCGCAAATTTTGTTTCGAAAGATACACCATTGGGGTTCCATTTTCGTGGCGCTGCCGCTGATGCTTATGATCGGCGCAGGCATTTTTCTAATGCTGAAAAAAGAAATTACCTGGATTCAGCCTCAAACAATTGAAGGCAGCCGCACCGGCGTGCCTTTGCTTACCGTAGCGCAGATGTTTGAAACAGCGAAACTGGCTCCTGAGGCTGGTTTTACCAGCTGGGAAGACCTGGACCGACTTGACTTTAAGCCCGGCAAAGGCGTGGCGAAATTCGTTGGTCACAACAACTGGGAAGTGCAGGTAGATACCCACACAGGTGAACTGTTGCAGGTATCCTTTCGGCGTTCAGACATCATTGAAAGCCTTCACGACGGTAGCTTTTTCAGCGACGGTATCAAATTATATCTGTTTTTACCCGCAGGCATTGGGTTGTTTATTCTCTGGTGCACGGGCCTGTATTTGTTTTTCCTGCCGCATCTTAAAAAACGCCAGAAACGCCAAAAGCATGAAAAAAATCAGCAGAAAAAACAGGCAAACCAACAAGAAAAAATTCAACGGACTACAGCTGGTGCAACGGTAAAGGGGGGCCGGCAGCCAGCTGAATAGCGATCAAACAACCATAAACGAGGGGCGCACAGTTTCGGGACAGAAGCGGCGCACAATTAAGGGGAATTAATCATGAAACTTGGTAAAAAAATCGCAATTTTGCTTGCTTGTACTGCGCTTAGTAGCAGTGCTCTCATTTCTCCAGCGTTAGCGGAAACCAAAGAAAAAGATTATTATGTCGCGCCAGAGTATCTGGACGGATTGCAATACCGCAACATAGGGCCATGGCGTGGAGGAAGGGTGACAACAGTTGCCGGAACCACCAGCGACAAACGCGTTTACTATATGGGTGCAACTGGCGGCGGTGTCTGGAAAACCACAAATGCGGGCGGCGATTGGACTAATGTCAGCGACAAGTTTTTCAAAACCGGTTCGGTTGGTGCGCTGGCAGTGGCACCGTCTGATCCTAATGTTGTGGTAGCAGGCATGGGCGAGTCACCGTTTCGCGGTGTCGCATCTTCACACGGAGACGGCGTTTACATCTCGCGTGACGCCGGAAAAACGTGGGCGAACGCGGGCTTGCCCGGTAGCCGCCAGATTTCTACTGTCCATATTCATCCGACCAACCCTGATGTCATTTGGGTTGCGGTTCAAGGCTCGCCCTGGGCACCTACAGAAGAGCGCGGGGTGTATAAAACTACCGACGGCGGCGCAACTTGGAACAAAACCCTGTTTGTTGACACTACTACCGGCATCATCGATCTGACCGTAGACGCCAATAATCCGCGTAGTCTTTATGCTTCGTCATGGGACACTGACCGTGAGCCCTGGCTTATTCGTTCTGACGGGCCGGGTTCTGCAATCTGGAAGTCCGTTGACGGCGGTGAAACTTGGAACAAAACAGGCAAAGGCCTGCCCGACGAAATGGGCAAGATTGGAGTGATTGCATCGGCGGCGCAGTCTGATCTTGTGTGGGCAATTGTCGAAGCGAAAGAGAAGGGCGGGCTGTACAAGTCAACCAATGGCGGCGAAAGCTGGAGTTTTGTCAACGGAGACAGGCGCCTGCATGCAAGATCTTGGTATTACATGCATATTTTCGCTGACCCACAGGATGAAAACACAGTTTACGTGCTTAATGCACCTTTTATGAGGTCTGTTGATGGCGGCAAAAGCTTCCAGCAGGTTTCGGTGCCGCACGGCGACACTCACGATTTGTGGATTAACCCGGATAATCCCGATGTGATGGTTAACGCCAATGACGGCGGCGGCACAGTGTCACTAGACGGGGCTAAAAGCTGGTCAACCGTTTACAACCAGCCGACCGCGCAGATATACCGGCTTAATGCCGACAATCGCTTTGCCTACCGCCTGTATGGCGGCCAGCAGGATAACAGCACTGTCGCTATCCTTAGCCGCGGGCCTGATGGTTCCATTGGGCTTGAGGACTTTCACGCCGTTGGCGGCTGTGAAAGTGGCTTTGTTGGCCTGGATCGTGACAATCCTCGCTACGCCTATTCAGGTTGCTATCTGGGTCAGATCGATGAATATGATTTCGAGACTGAAACAGACCGCAGTGTCAGCGCCTACCCGGAAATATCCTTTGGTAATGCGCCCAAAAACCGGAAATACCGGTTTAATTGGAATGCTCCGATTTTTGTGTCGTTGCATGATAAATCGGCGATTTACCACGCCGGTAACAAGCTACTGAAGTCAACGGACCGCGGTGTTAGCTGGAGCGAAGTCAGCCCTGACCTTACCCGTAACGACGAGGCCACACAGGGGCCCGGCGGAGCACCGATTACCAACGAAGTGTCAGAGAACTACAATACCATCAGCTATGTCGCTGAAAGTATGCATGAGGCTGGCACCATGTATACCGGTTCCGATGACGGGCTTGTCCATGTTACGCGGGACGGTGGTGCCAATTGGGAAAATATCACGCCGCGTGGCATCGGGATTGCGCTTGTGAATGCCATTGACGTATCACCGCATGACCCCGCGACCGCTTATGTTGCTGTAACACGGTACAAGGAAAATGATCACACACCGATGATCTTTAAAACCACCAATTACGGCAAGCGCTGGACGCAAATTGCGGATGGTATACCAGATGGTGATTTTGTCCGCGTAGTGCGCGAGGACACCGAACGTAAAGGCATGCTCTATGCCGGGACTGAAACAGGGCTTTATGTTTCCTTTGACGACGGCGACAATTGGCAACCAATGCAGTCCAACCTGCCGCATTTGCCAGTAACAGACATCAAGGTGCACGGGAAAGACTTGTTGCTGTCTACGCAAGGCAGAGGTTTCTGGATACTTGATGATATCGCACCGCTTCGCCAAATGACTGGCGATACTGATGGGGCATCCCTGTTTGCGCCGTCAACTGCACACCACGTCAACACTGCGGGCGGGCGCAACGGTGGACCTTCGAGCCCGAACCCGCCTTCTGGTGCTGTTCTATATTACAGCCTTAGCGATGTGCCAGACGATGGTATTGCGATGGAAATCTTGGACAGCGAGGGTACAGTTATCAGAACCCTCAAGTCTGACGCCAAGAAAGGCGAAAAAGGTGGCGGCTCTGGCAGTGCTTACAATTTGCCGATGAAGACAGGCCTTAACCGCGCTCAGTGGGACCTTCGGGTTGATGCTCTGAAGAAAATCGATGGCTTGTGGTCTATGGCCGGGGGCGGAGACCGTAAGGTTGACGGCTATATAGTCGCGCCCGGCACGTATACTGCACGGTTAACAGCCGGTGATGCAGTTAGTGAGCAAAGCTTTACCGTTGCATGGGATCCCAGGGTTGATATCGACTCAGCTCTGATTGTTGAGCAAACGGATATGGCCAAACAAAGCCATGAGATGCTGGCGGAATTGCAACAATCGGTGATCTCTATGCGCAAGGCGAAAATGCAGGCGAAGGTGCAAACCGAAGCCAATAAGGATGTTGAGGCGCTGAAGGCGGCGGGGGACGCCGCGGTGAAAGCCATTGAGGCATGGGAGAAAGGCCTGATCAATACCGAGCGTGAGTTTTTCCAGGACGTGTTGAACTGGCCTGACAAGTTGCATTCAGATCTGCAGTTCGTTGTAGGTAATCTGGACGGTGGAATCCCACCGGTGAATGCAGGCACGAAGCAGCGCTTTGAAGATGTGGCTGCTATTTTCCGTGATGCAATGACCGCACGCGACGCAGTGGTCTCAGGTGAAATTGCGGCCTTTAACACGGCGTTCGCTGACAGCGGGCGCAGTGCAGTAACAGTGCCAAGTTTCTCAGGCGCTGAATAAGAAAATCAACGGGGATGAGGAGGCCTTCGTGCCTCCTCGCGATTCAGGAGTGGGTTATGAATAACATATTTAAAACAATGACATGCGTGGGCGCGTTAATGTTGGGTGCTGGCGGCGCACAGGCTGAAATTGATAGTGATCTGATGTCAGGTATCAAGGCGCGGGTGATCGGCCCTGCAGCCATGAGCGGCCGGGTGGCGGCGATTGACGCGGTGATCTCCGACCCCAATCATATCGTGGTCGGCGCGGCAACGGGCGGCGTATGGATATCTTCCAATGGCGGATTGAATTGGACACCCACTTTTGACGGCGAAGAATGTGCTTCCATTGGCTCCGTTGCGATCAATCAAAGCAATCCGGACATTGTCTGGGTTGGAACCGGCGAGGGCAATACCCGCAATTCCACATCTATTGGCTGCGGTATGTTCAAGTCGCTGGACGGCGGGAAAACCTGGAATAAAGTTGGCTTAGAAAATAGCGAACGCATTAACCGTATTGCACTGCATCCAACAAACCCTGATGTTGCCTATGCGGCGGTGCTCGGCAAACTCTGGGGCGATAGCGACGAACGCGGCCTGTATAAAACCACAGACGGCGGTAAAAACTGGTCGGTGGTTCTCGCGGGTGATGAAACGACTGGCGCGACTGATGTGCAGATGGATCCAAGCAACCCTAATAAGTTGTTTGCATCCATGTGGCAGTTCCGTCGCTGGCCGTTTTTCTTCAAATCCGGCGGAGAGGGGTCAGGTTTGTTCGTCTCCCATGATGGCGGCGGCAGTTGGAATGAATTAACAGAAGAAGACGGCCTGCCAAAAGGCACTCTTGGTAAGTCAGCCTTTACCATATCGCGTAGCGACCCGAACCGCGTTTATGCTCTTATTGAAGCTGAAAAAAGCGCGCTCGCACGCTCTGATGATGGTGGTCGTTCATGGAAAATCGTCAATACTGACAACGACATTAATGATCGGCCGTTTTACTACAACGGTATTTCTGTTGACCCTCAGAACCCGGATCGGGTTTACCGGGTTGGCTCGCGGGTGAAAATGTCTATCGATGGCGGTAAGTCATTCTCTTTCATCGAGAAAATACGTTGCTGCGCCCCAAGAAACGACATTCATATCGACAACCACGCATGGTGGATAAACCCAACCAATCCAAAGCATATCATCGACGGTAACGATGGCGGATTGGGGGTAACTCAGGACGGCGGGCAGACGTGGCGATTTGTTGCTAACCTGCCGCTAGCACAATTTTATCACATCGCGGTCGATAATGATCTGCCATATAATGTATACGGCGGGCTGCAAGACAACGGTGCCTGGCGCGGACCTTCCGCTGTTTTTGAAAACGGCGGCATTCGCAACCTACATTGGCAGGAAGTGGCGTTTGGCGATGGTTTTGATACCATTCCGCACCCGGACAACAGCCGTAAGGGCATTTCCATGAGCCAGGGTGGTTTTTTGGTTAGTTGGAATCTGGATACGGGCGAACAGCGCTTGATACGCCCCAAGGGACCTGAGGACGGAACGGAACTGCGTTTTAATTGGAACGCGGGTTTTGCGCAAAGCCCCACAGATGCGAACACCATGTATTACGGTAGCCAATTTGTTCATAAATCGACCGACCGAGGCCTGACGTGGCAAATTATCAGCGGGGACATGACGACCAATAACCCTGAGTTTCAAACATTTCGTGAAAGCGGTGGTATCACGCCGGACGTAACTGCGGCGGAAAATTACACCAGCATAACATCGATAAATCCGTCACCGGTTGACACAGGTGTAATTTGGGTAGGCACTGACGATGGTCGGGTGCATGTTACCCGCGACGGCGGCACCACCTGGGACAGCGTTGAAAATAACATCAGGCGCGGCCCCAAGGGCGGCTGGATTCCGATGATCGAGCCATCTTTGTATGATGCTTCGGTTGCTTTTATTGCAGTGGATGATCATCGGCGCGGCGATAACAAACCCTATGTTTATCGCATGGAAAATTACGGCAAGCGCTGGCGCTCGTTGGTAACCGATGACATCACTGGCTATGCGCTATCTGTCCGCCAGGATCATGTGGATGAAAACCTGTTGTTTGTTGGCACTGAATTTGGCCTTCATTTCAGCACCAATGGCGGCAAAGACTGGACCAAATGGGCAGAAGATGTGCCGACGGTATCGGTGATGGATATGGCGATCCAAAAGCGTGAAAATGATCTGGTGCTGGGTACTCATGGTCGTTCGGCTTACGTGATCGACGATTATAGTGCGCTACGCGGTTTGAGCGAAGAAAGCTTCAGGGAGCCGCTCAAAATCCTGTCTGTAACCCACGGTCAGCAATATACCGCAAGTCAAACACCATCCACTCGTTTTCCGGGTGACGGCGAATTTCGATCAACTAACCAGCCTTATGGTGCCATGATCACATTCATGGCTTCAGGCGACGATCTGAAGCATCCTGATAGTGACGTTCAAAAGGCCCGTATGGTGGCCAAGCGCGCGGCGCACAGTGATGACGCTGATAAAGACGGCGACAAGAAAGAGCCGTCCGGTAAAGCAACGATTACAATTGCTGACGTATCCGGTGAAACTATTCGAACCTTCAAGGCCGATGTCCATCTGGGCATCAACCGTGTGGTATGGAATATGCGTCAGGACGGCTTTCAGGCCGCGCCTCCAGCGCGACCAAACAAAGACGGTACATTGCCAGCCGGTCTTGAGGTTTTGCCGGGTTCTTACAGCGTAACGGTTGAGCTAGGCGAGAATTCATCCAGTCATGAGGTACAGGTTCTTGCTGATCCCCGCACGGAGTTTAGCGCTGAGGATCAGATGAAGAACTATAGAATGCGCGGCCATATCGCCGGACTGAGCCAGCGTGTGCAAAATGCCTTAACAAGACTGATGCATGCCCGGCGCGACATCAGCACGTTGACAGCGTTGATCAAATCGTCTGACGCTGATGACGACACGCAAAAACAGCTTTCCAAACAAGCAGGGGACGCCAAAAAAGCGCTTGAGGAAATGGAGAAGCAATTCCGTGTGCCGCGTGACACAAGGGGCATCGTTTTCCGCGGTGGTAACGCTAGCGCAATCATTGGGTTAGCGGGTGCCTATGTTGGCAGCTCGCGCGGCGCGCCCAACGAAGCTGCACTGCAACAAGTTGGAAAGGCAGAGGCCGCGGTTAATAGTTCGGTCGCAGCGCTCAATAAGCTTCTCGGTGAGGATGTCGCAGCCCTTAGAACAGCGGCGGCAGAGGCAGGCATTGGGCTACTAAAGCAGATGCCGCTTGAGCCCGCAGAAACTGAATAAAAATACAGCTTCGGTTCTTTTGGTCCGGGGCCACCTTAACGCATAAGTCATAGAAGGCGGAATTATGAAACACACAAAATTATTGGGCGCGGCCAAGGTCGCGGGATTGAGCGCAGTTGTAGCCTTTGGCCTGCTGGGGCAGCAGGCAACCGCAGCCGACGAAAACCCGTTTGCGGCACTTAAGCTTCGAACAATCGGCCCGGCGCTAACATCTGGACGAGTGTCGGATTTCGCCTTCCATAAGGGATCGCCTCAGTCTTTTTATCTCGCGACTTCCTCCGGGAACTTGTGGAAAACCAGCAACAACGGGACCACCTGGCAGGCACTTTTTGAAAATGAGGGGTCTTATGCCCTCGGTTCAGTGGTTATCGACCCGAATAACCCTGAAACTGTTTGGGTTGGTACCGGCGAGAATAATGCTCAGCGGTCAGTTGCGAACGGTGACGGGATATACAAGTCCGTCGACGGCGGAAAGAGCTGGAATAATATGGGCCTGAGGGATTCGGGCCATATTAGCCAGATCTGGGTCGACCCAAATGATAGCGATACCGTGCTTGTTGCATCACAAGGACCGCTTTGGAATGCGGGCGGTGACCGCGGGCTATACAAAACTACGGACGGCGGCAATAGCTGGAACCGTATTCTGGAGATCGACGAGCACACTGGCGTGAATGAATTTGTTGTCGACCCTCGTGACAGCAATAACATTGTATTGTCTACGTACCAGCGTCGCCGCCATGTCTGGGTGCTGATCAATGGTGGTCCGGGCAGTGGTATTCAACGCACAACCGATGGCGGCGTCAGTTGGCAGAAGGTGAAATCCGGCTTGCCGTCCAAAGATGATATGGGCCGCATTGGCCTTGCGGGTGCACCTTCCGCACCGGGCACCATATACGCCATTATTGAAGCCAGCAACGCCGAGCGCGGTGTATACAGGTCAGACAACTTAGGCATTACCTGGCGTAAGCAATCGAACCACATGACCACCAGTCCGCAATATTACAACGAGCTTATGGTCGACCCCAATAACGCCGATCGTGTCTATTCAATGGATACTTTCACAAACGTGTCTGACGATGGCGGCAAAAACTGGCGACGGTTGTCGTCTCGGTTCCGGCATGTGGATGACCACGCTATGTGGATTGATCCCAACAACAGCAAGCATATGTATATTGGCGGTGACGGCGGTGCATACGAAAGCTGGGACATGGGCTCAACCTGGCGGCAAGTTAGAAATTTACCGATCACACAATTTTACCGCATCCAGCCTGACAACGCAGAGCCGTTTTATAACGTCTGCGGCGGAACGCAGGACAATAACTCTTTGTGCGCACCCTCCCGGACCCAGGATATGCACGGTGTTGGCAACGAAGACTGGACGATTATTTTGGGCGGTGACGGCTACGAGCCGCAAATCGATCCGACCGACCCCAACATAATCTATACTCAGTATCAGTACGGCGGCTTGGCTCGTTACGACCGCCGCACAGGTGAGCGGGTTTATATTGCGCCACAAGCCGGATCGGGCGAAAACGCACCGAAATGGAACTGGAACACGCCGCTGGTTATCAGTCCGCATAATTCGAAACGCATTTACTATGCGTCCGAGCGTGTATACCGTTCAGATGACCGCGGAGACAACTGGACTGCAATTAGCCCAGACCTGACCCAAAAGATCGACCGCAATACGCTAGAGGTTATGGGTCGTGTCTGGAGCGTTGACGCAATTGCGAAAAACGATTCGACTTCCAAGTACGGCAGCATCATCGGCTTTAGCGAAAGTACCCTCATGCCGGGCCTGTTGTATGTGGGCTCAGACGATGGATTGATCAGTGTGTCTGAGGACGGCGGTGAAAATTGGCACCAGATGAAAGCTGGTTTCCCGACAATAGCAGTTCGCGACGTTGAAATTCAACGGCGAGAGAATGATTTGGTTGTCGGCACATTTGGCCGCGGCGTTTATATTTTGGATGACTATTCGCCACTCAGAAGTGCCGCCGCAGACGTCGCAGCCGCCCGTGCTACATTGTTCCCGGTTAAAAACCCATGGCTGTATGTTGAGGGTGACCAATACGGTAATGAGTTGAAGGGTAGTCAGGGCGACGAATATTACACCGCTGAAAATCCGCCGTTTGGAGCTGTGTTTACCTATTATTTGAACGAATCTTATCAACCTCAGACAGATATACGCCGCAAGGCTGAACGCGCAATTGAGAAAGATGGTGGTGATACGCCTTATCCTTCATGGGATGCACTGCGCGCCGAAGACAATGAAGAAGCGCCGAAAGTATTCATGACCATCAGAGATGCTGCTGGGATTGTCGTACGCCGTCTTGGAGTTAACCGCGTGAAGGGCCTGCACAGGGTTGCGTGGGACCTTCGCCTGGAGGCGCCGCAAAGGGTAAGTTTGGCAAGTTCGTCAGGCTACAGTCCACCATGGGTGCGCGCACCATATGGTCCCTTGGCATTGCCGGGAGACTATACTGCATCGCTGCCTGTGCGCCAAAATGGTCAAGTCACCGAGTTGGGGGCTGCACAGTCTTTCACCGTTAAGCCGTTGAACAACAGTCCCGAAATTACGAATGATCGGGAAGCTTTGCTGGCGTTCCAGCAGAAAACCGCTGACTTGCGGCGCGCTGTTGACGGGGCAAACGGTGTTATTAGTGAAATGCGGTCGCGCATCAGTCATCTGAACGCGGCTTTGGTTCGCACCAGCGCATCAACAGAAGCACAAAAACAATCGCTGAATGCTATCAACGCCGAACTTCGTACTGTTCGGACAATGATGAATGGTGATCGCACCATCGGGTCGCGCAATGAAGCGACGCCAATGTCTATTTCGGGCAGGGTTGGCTCCATCATGTTCAGTCATTGGCGCTCACAAGCGCCGGTTACCGGCGGCAATCAGAATGCATATGAGATTGCTGCCAGTGAATTTGCTGTCGCACTAGACCGGTTGCGCAGCATCGATCAGCGCTTGCACGTATTTGAGCAGGAGCTTGATCAGGCTGGTGCACCGTGGACACCGGGCAGGGTGCCAACATGGAAACCTGAATAGATATACAGGAATAATGGGAAGGGCGTTTGCGCCCTTCCATGGCTACTAGTGAGCGCTTTCTCCGCTGAGCTTTCGTGCCAGCTCAGTAGCATTGCTGAAAATAAAATCCCGGAACACCTTAAGTCGCTCGGTAGAGCGCAAGTCTCTATGAGTTAGTATCCAGAAGTCCATTGCGGGTTGCGGGTCTGATAGCCGAACAAAACTTTTGTCTCCGCCCATAATAGCGCAGGGCAAAAACCCAAGCCCCATCTGTTGGCGAACGGCTTCGCGCTGGATAAGGGGATTGTCGAAATGCCCGGCCATCTGAAGATGAGGGAAGGGGGAAGATTTGATCCACATGGGGTTTTCTTCTGGCGTTCCCCATCCAATCCAGCGTGCCTTGCAGTAAGGGTCTGAGAAAACGTGTTTTTTAGCATACTCTTTGTGGGCATATGCCGCTTGATAGGCCTTACCGATGCGCCGACCGATCAAATGATCGGCTGGTTCGTTTGTGAACCGAAGAGCTATGTCAGCTTCGCGACGGTTTAGATCATAGACCTCGATCGAATCGTCAATTTTGAGAGTGATGTCAGGGTAGAGAGTTTGAAATTCCGCGAAATAGGGCATGAGAACGGCCACCGCTACTGCGTCGGGCATGGTTACATTGATTTGCCCTTCCAGTTCGGTGTCGCGGCCCAGAACCTTGATGCCATAGGCATCGACTTTCTCTCTAAGTTCTTGGGATATAGGTAGCAAATCTTTACCTGCCGGAGTTAGGCGATAGCCTTCAGGCGTTCGGTCAAACAGTCTGGCGGCCAATTGCTTTTCGAGTGATTCAATGCGCCGGGACACGGTGCTGTGGCTGACGCGCAGGTTTTTTGCAGCCGTGCGCATCGAAGGCGCTTCAGCAACGGCTAAGAATATTTTTAGGTCATCCCAATTCATTATGGTGCATATTTGCACCGTGGCGGTCGAAATTCAATGGCTGTGAATAAATAGTTTTGACGCCAAGTTAGCAGCGAGCCGAAATGTTCGGTCAAATAGAACAACAAACGAGGGGATTAATGATGACACTTCCAATAGTAACCGCGCTCGCGGCAAGTATTCTTGCGGTAATGCAGGTAATATTGATGTTGGGCGTTGGCCTTAAAAGAGGGTCGAGCGGAATATCGCTGGGGGATGGCGGCGATGAAGATATGCTGCGCCGTATCCGTCGTCACGGTAACTTCATTGAAAACGCACCTATGGTTTTGATCTTGCTATCGCTATTGGAAATACTGGGCGGTGGTCAAAATATTGTGTTTGGTTTCGCCGTGCTGTTCATCGTAACGCGAATATCGCATGCTATTGCGCTGTCCAGCGCAACCGCGCCAGCAGCATTCAGAGCAGTGGGCGCATTTGGCACACTCATCAGCCTGATCGGTGCAGCGGGTGTTTTAGCGTGGCAGGTTTCAACCATCATGTAATCGTTGCTGATTTTGACCTGAAAAGTCACCTGAAGCGTTGCGCTGGAAAGCTGGCGATCTCCACCCGCCAGCTTTTTTGTGCACTAAGTTGAACAAACAATGATTTCTGACCAGTTTGAATAGTTTTGAGTTACTGTGGGCAATGTCATAGTGTTATTCTTAACCATTAAACGTAAGCATTTTTAAGGTAGATTCTATGATTTCCAATGTTCCACAAGTTACTTTTAAAACGCGTGTTCGCAATGATGCCCTTGAGGGCCCAAACCCCTTTGAATGGAAAGACCTGACGACGGTGGATATTTTCGGCGGTAAAAAGGTTGTCGTGTTTTCGCTAACAGGCGCTTTTACACCAACCTGTTCGACCAGTCATTTGCCGCGTTTTGAAGAACTCTATGATGAATTCAAATCACAAGGCGTTGATGCAGTTGTGTGCGTTTCCGTAAACGACGCTTTTGTTATGTATCAATGGGGCCTGCAACAAGGTGCAACCAATGTATTTCTGTTGCCAGACGGCAGCGGCGAATTCACCAGGAAAATGGGGATGTTGGTTTGCAAAGATAACCTTGGATTTGGTATGCGCAGCTGGCGCTATTCGATGCTGGTCGATGATGGAAAGATTAAGAAGATGTTCATAGAAGATGGTTTTGAGGACAACTGTGCCATAGATCCATTTGAAGTATCTGACGCGGATACCATGTTGAACTATTTGAAATCATAGCAGCTGAGCAAGCTGTGGTCAGCTGACCCTGCTTAGCAGGGCCGGCTGCCCTTGATTACCGCGGTAACTGGAACGATCTTTTAACAGTCCCGTAGGCGATATGAGATTCGATCGAGGCTATGCCCGGTATTTTGTGAAGGTGCAGTTTCACGAAGCGCTCATAGTCTGCCAGGCTTTTGCCGACAATATGCACAAGATAGTCGGCAGAACCGGCCATCAGAAAGCATTCCAGAATCATATCCAAATCACGGACATGCTTTTCAAAAAGCTGGACGGTGGCTTCGTCGTGCCGTTGTAGCCGGATCATAGCAAAAACACTGATCGGCCAACCACATTTATTGTGGTCAACGACGGCGGTATAGTCCTGGATTATACCTTCGCGTTCAAGTTTGCGAACACGGCGCAGGCACGGTGATGGTGAAAGGTTCACATTGGTTGCCAAATCATTGTTTGTGATTCGGCCATCTTTCTGTAATTCGAAGACTATATTTCTATCAATTGTGTCCATTATCATACCTTTTTTGGCATATGTTGCCAATATAGCTACTCAACTGGTTGAAGAATGCAAGCAAATTGCGCTCAAAATTTGTTACAATTGGAACCAGTTTGAATAGTGCCGCACGAACAGCTTGTGGCGGAAAAATTAATTGGCACATTTTCTCAGTGCATTTCTTGGACGGGAGATTCAACGATGAGTAAAAGTGGAAAATTAAGTAAAGCAGCCGGGTTTGCAACGCGCGCGATACATCAGGGGCATCGGGCAGCAGATCATCACGGTGCGCTTAACCCGCCTGTTTATATGTCGTCGACTTTCGCTTTTGAAACAGCGGAAGATGGCGGTGACATTTTCGCTGGCGAAAAGGAAGGCTATTTTTACTCTCGTATTTCCAATCCCACCCTTGCTCTATTAGAGACACGTTTAGCCGACCTTGAAGGCAGCGAAGCAGCGGTTTCAGCTTCATCTGGTATGGGCGCCATATGTTCTACGATTTGGACATTGGTTGCTCCGGGTGACGAGATAATTACAGACGGTACTCTCTATGGCTGCACATTCTCTTTCTTCAGGGAATCGCTGCGCAAGTTTGGTATCACCATCACCCATGTGGACCTGACCGAACCGTCCAACCTGGTTGCGGCTATCAGCGACAAAACCAAAGTGGTTTACTTTGAGACGCCAGCCAATCCGAATATGCGGATTGTTGATATTGAAGAAATCAGCAAAATTGCTCACACCGTTGATGCAACCGTTGTGGTTGATAATACCTACAGCACGCCTTATTTGCAGCAACCGCTGTCGTTGGGCGCGGATTTGGTGGTTCATTCAGCAACCAAGTATCTGGGCGGGCACGGTGATTTGGTGGCGGGTGCGGTTGTTGGCTCAGCGGACATGATCGAACAGATTCGCCTTGTTGGTCTTAAAGACATGACGGGCGCAGTGCTGTCAGCCCAGGACGCAAACCTGATACTGCGCGGCATCAAGACACTGGAGTTGAGAATGGAGCGTCACTGCGACAGCGCAGAGAAAGTTGCTGCCTACCTCGTGAACCATCCGCGCGTCACCAAGGTTTATTATCCCGGACTGGAAAGCTTCCCCCAACACGCAGTTGCCAAGAAGCAGATGACGCGATTTGGCGGCATGGTGCCGTTCGAGATCGAAGGCGGTATTCTGGCTGCAAAGAAATTGTTAAACGCACTGGATTTAATAACGATTGCGGTCAGCTTAGGCGATGCAGAAACGCTTATTCAGCATCCTGCTAGTATGACGCATTCAACATACAGCCCAGAAGAATTGGCGAAATATCATATCAGCGAGGGGCTGGTTCGCCTGTCAGTGGGGTTGGAGCAAGCGGATGATATACTGGCGGATTTGGATCATGCCTTTGAAGCCGCTTACGGTACCCACGCCAGAAACGTTGCAGCGGAATAGGCACAAGCGAGCTTACTTCTCCCCACTAATGTATTTAAGGTGTAAGGAATTTGGTTTTTTCTTCATCGCGCAGAAGAAATTTAAGCCATTCCAGTAGGTTGCTAGTGCGGGCATATGCGCGTAGTGCGCCCCGGTTCTCGCGGTAGGCTCGTTCAATGTCCTGGAGAAGTGCATCGCGGTCTTCAGGTTCCATAGTCCGGTACACGAGCGTTCCGACACGGATGCGATCGTAAAACAGGAAAGTGTCATACTCTGCTAAGCGGCGGGCTGTACGCCACGCATTCAGAGCTTCAGCTTCATTGCCCGGAGCAAAAGCTGCCAATCCGGCCAATCGCTGCCAGGCAAATGCGTTCAGGGGCGCAAGTTCAATCCCTGAACGAAGGGAAGTCAACGCTTTTTCGATGTTCTCCGGGCTTGCCTCTATCGCGATATAGGCCGCACCCAAGTCCGTCATGGCTTTAGGGTTGTTGGTCAGCATAACGGCCTGCTCGCGGCTTTCGATCAGCGTTTCGATTTCAGCGCTGGTTAGCTGTTTTCCTGCGCCAAGATCCCGGTAGATCGGCTCGCCGGTGGCCATCCAGACAGCGGCGAGGAAATTAGGTATGCCGAACCAAAGCAGGGTCGCCGCCGCTGCGGCCAGTAAAATATTTCGGGTGTTCAACATACGGTTCCGATCAGATTGTTAGTTGAGCATAATGTTTTAGCCAAATCACCGTAAGAATGGGCCGTTACCGGTTTAAAAATCAAGGTTTCTGGTCCCGTTTTCTGCGATTCAATTCGGATTTTGGGATGTAAACTGTCTATTTAGTGACGACTTTTGAGGGAGTTGATACAATAACTCAGAGATTTCATTGTATGTCAAACTGGATTAGGTTGGTTTTCCTCTGGCAACGCAGGCTCGTATCAAAGCAGGAAATTTTGTGTTTTCCCAATTAAGCTCCCAGATCAGATTGACAGTTCTTTTGGTTCCGATGACCGTTCTCTTGACGGGTGTTTTGGCCAGCTTGGTGGACCCGGTCGGATTCCTGGCCAGCGTCACGGCGGCAAACAACTGGATTTTGAAATATTTCTCAACCGGTCTTAATTTGGGTAGCTTCGCCTTTGTACTCACTCTGATGTGGGTTTGGATCTCGCCGCTCGGCAAGGTCAAAATTGGTGGTGCTGACGCTACTCCTATCCTGACGAAATGGAATTGGTTTGCGATAACCCTGTGCACTACAATTGCGATTGGCATCCTGTTTTGGGCAACGGCAGAACCACTGTATCATTTTCATGAACCGCCCAGTCTGGGCGATATTGAGCCCGCGTCGGAAGGCGCGCGACGCTTTGCCATGTCGTCACTGTTCATGCATTGGTCAATCACGCCATATGCAATTTATACGGTGCCCAGCCTGGCCTTTGCCTTGGCCTATTATAATCTGAACAAAAGCTATTCGCTTTCCGGCCCTATATCGGTGGTTTTTTCGGGCATTGAGACCAATAAAGCCAAGGACATTATCGATGCGGTGGCGCTATTTTCTCTGGTTGCAGGAATATCCGCAAGTTTGGGCGTGGGCATCCTTTCCATATCAAGCGGCCTTGCTCCTTACCTAGGCGTTTCCGCGAAAGGGTTCCTGTTGGCGTTTGTTGCCTTTTCCATCGTTGCCGCCTTTATGATTTCGTCCATTTCTGGATTGATGCATGGCATTCGGCTGCTGTCTGACTGGAACGTGCGTTTCTTCTTTGTGTTGTGTGCTTTTCTTGTTGTTGCCGGGCCGACGGGCGACATCTTTGCATACGGCTTTCAGGGGCTCACTGATTATGTAGTGGAGTTTCTACCCCGGTCGGTAGGGGCAGGTGCGACAGCTGATAAAGCATGGTCCAGTTCCTGGACAACTTTTTATTGGGCCAATTGGTTGGCGTGGGCACCGGTCACCGCAATGTTTTTGGGGCGTATCGCGCGGGGCTATACGGTTCGGCAGTTCATCCTGTTTAATTTGATTTTACCGTCGTCATTTGCGGTGGTCTGGATGTCTATATTTGGCGCCAGCGCAATCGAAATTGATCAGATTGGCGGTGGTTTATACGCAGTTCTGCAAGCGCAGGGGCCGGAAGCGGTTATATACCAGCTGTTTGCCAACCTGCCATTGTCTGCCTTCTGGTCGGTCGGATTTGTTCTTTTGTCGTTTATATGCTTTGTAACGGCCGCTGATAGTAACACCGAGGCAATCGCCAGCATTTGCAGCCGGTCAGATAATCACCCGACCATTGAACAGGAAGAACACAAACCCGCAACCTTTCGCCTGAAAGTGTTATGGGCCAGTCTTATTGGCTTCACCTCGTGGGTAATGGTCACATTCTCAGGGGTCGATGGTGTGCGAATGCTGTCGAACTTGGGCGGTTTGCCAGCACTGTTTATTGTTTTGGCGATGAATGCGGCACTTATTCGCATGGGGACCAAGCATATCAAATGCATCAGCGGGTAATCCGTTCGCCCCGGCCAATTGTTTCGGCCGGAGCGTTTTTGCTCGATTAACGATCAGTCATCGATATCTTTGCCGTAGCTGCCAACCGGGGGCAGGGCTTGGCCTTCCAATTTTGGAATAGGCTCAGACGTTATCTTGTCTCGCAGATATTCCAGGGCCGTTTCCAGTTGCAGGTCTGCGCCGCGGTAGGTAGCGAATGGCGGATTTTCAATATCGATTGTCGGCGATACGCCGCGGCCCTCCAACAGCCAACGCCCATCCATGCCAAATTGGGCGGACTCGGCAATTCGCGCAATGCCTCCGTCCGATAAGCGGTTGCGGTCCGATAACCAGATGCCGGCGCCAGCCGTTCGGGTGCCTATCAACGGTGCCAGTCCGAGAGATTTCATGCCGGCAGCGAAGGTCTCGCCGTCCGAGTAAGTGGACTGATTCATTAGGACAGCCACATGGCCCCGGAAGGTTTGTTGCATGTTGCCGTATGACACTTTGCGGCCATTAAAATTCCAGAACGACCAAACCTTGCGCAGAAATGTCTGGATCAGCCAGCTGTCAATATTGCCGCCACGGTTGCCGCGAACGTCGATAATGATGCCGTCTTTATCCCAGTGCTCGAAGAAATCACGAGTGAAGGCCGCAATATCGTTGCCGCCCATGGCCCGAATGTGCAGATAGCCAATATTGCTGCCGTCGTTCGCGCGAACTTTCTGGCGGTTACCTTCCACCCAGTCGCGGTAGCGGAGCGGGGTGTGGGTGCGCATATTGACCGGGGTTGCAATTATGTTGTGAGCGTCGGCGTCGCCGCGCTTGAGCTTCAACAGAACCTGCTCTCCGGCGCGCTCGCGCAGCGCCAGCTGAAGATCGGCGTTGGTGCTAACATTTCTGCCATTAACCGCAACAAGCATGTCGCCCGCTTGTGCATCGACCCCGGGCTTAGCAAGGGGCGCGCGGTCAGTAGGCAGGCCTTGCTCGGTTTGGTAGATATGACTAATGCGAAGGCCGCTATCGGTAACGTCAAAAACAGCACCAAGCGAGGCATCAGCGCCGGTTTCATCGTCGCTTGGTATATCACCCGCTCCGATTTGTGAATGCAAAATGCCCAACTCACTGGTCATTTGGCCAATCAGATCATTGAGTTCAGTGCGGTGGCCAACCCTGGATACTAATGGTTCGTATTTCGCGCGAATGGCGGACCAGTTGAGGCCGCGCATGTTGGGGTCAAAGGAAAAATCACGGTGCATGCGCCAGGCGTCAGCGAAAAACAAAGGCCATTCGTCTTTGGGTGCAACTGCAATTTTCCAACTGTTGGTTTGAAATTTAGCTTTTGACAGGTTTCCGGGCGCCTTGGCACCAGCTTTAACTACATAAAGTTTGTCGGATTGTCGCAGTGCGCCTTTGGCGAAGAACAGAGAGTTGCCGTCTGGCGACAGTTCGTAAGTGCGAACGCCACTTGTGAAAGTTGCCAACTTGGGTTTGTCGGCAGTGATTTTTAGGCTCTTGAGGGTTGCCGGACCGTTCCCGGCGCTGTCCAAAACATAGAGAAAATCTTTGTTTGCTTTCAAATCACCATAGTTGCCCGCTGCGACGGGCACTTCAAACAGACGTTCTGCCAGTCCCGGCCAAACCACAGAAACAGGTTCTTGGGCCGGTTCGTCAGCGTCTTTGTCTGTCCCGTTTTTTTCAGCGCTTTCGTCTTTGGGTTTTTCGCCAGCGATAAGTTCGTCAGTCGGTTGGAAGGGGAATCGTGTACCATCGCGCAGCGCTAGTGCATATATTTTACCGCGCTTGTCATACCGTGATCCCATGTTGCGGTCACCCCATGGGCTTCCCGGCGTGGCACGGAAGTTACGATTGGATAAGAAATAGATCCAGTCGCCGTCCTTGGAAAAGGCCGGATTGAAGCTGTCATATTTATTGCCGGTTATTTTCTCGCCACGTTTGGTCTTCGTATCATAAAGGTAAACGCCAACCGATCCGCGTCCGTCGCCGCGATGATAGGCGATCAGGCTGCTGTCCCCGGTGAAAGTTATGCCGCCAAACAGGTTGTCACCTAGCCCGCCCGTTGCTTCTTCGATCAGGGTGTTTTCGCGTGATTCCAGGTCCAGAAGCCACAGGCGCTCCTTGTCGTCGCTGTGAACCAGGCTTTTACCGTCAGGTGCCATATAAAATTGCCAGCGTCTGCCATCTGCACCGGTGGTTAATTGCTCTGCAGCAGCATCACCACCAAGCGGGTAGCGCCAAATTTCCCCGAAGTCACCTTGGTCCAGGATAGCGTAGACCCACTTACCTTTCGTGCCGACAACCGCGTTGCGGGCACGGGCAGTGCCTGGCACGTTAAAGTCAACCAGTCGAAGCGGGCCGGTGCTGGCAACTGCTATGTTGCCGCGCGACGTAAGCGCGAGCCGGTTTGTACCGCCGCCGAAACGCGTGGAAGTTAAATATTCAAGTGGCTTGTTGATCCAGCGCACACGACTGCCATCATTGTCGGTTGTCAGCTCTAGGTTAACCTGATTGCTTTCATTTTCGGTAATATCCAGGATGAAGATGTCAGCCCCGACCCGGTAAGCAATTTTGCCATCGCTAATATAGTGGTCACGCGCGTCCCACCCGTCATGACGGGTCAGTTGCTTGATATCGCCGCCGCTCTCGTTCATCGACCAGATGTTACCGGAACCGGATTTGTCCGAAACGAAATATATGCGGCCAGCGGACCAGATCGGGCTGCGGATCGGTGCCCCGAAATCGGCAGCCAAGCGCGTTGCTTCGCGTTCACGGGAAGTGTCGAACTTCCAGAGCTGAGCCATGCCTCCGCCGCGGTATAACTTAGCGTTATCGCGGTTCATCTCCATGCCATAGCGGCTGAAGAAAAGGGTTTTACCATCGCTCGCGAAACTACCGTTAATTGCACCGTCTAAAGGCAATTCAGTCTCGGCCAATGTTGCCGGATTGACCATACGTAGCACGCGCGGTGTTGCGCCGCTTACATTTTGGCTTGCATACAGCACGTCACCTGACGCAGTCCATCCGCGCACCCAAACGCGGCCACCATCAAAACTGATTTGTTTTGGGCTACCGCCAGCCAGGGGCATTACATAAGCCTCCACAGCGCCGTCATAATTGGCGGTGAATGCAAGCCATTTGCCGTCTGGTGATATCTTGGGGTTGTTTTCTTCTTCTTCGTGCGTTGTCAGACGCGTGGCTGCGCCGCCGCTAATCGGTGCGCGCCAAATGTCGCCTTCTGACGTGAAAACAATTGTATCCTCGTGTATGGCCGGGGAACGGTAGTAGCCTTGCTCGGCTGCAACAGAACCAGCGCCGATTGCGGCGAGGGCAGTGGCTGTCAGAAGTTTGGCAAGTTTAGATGATCGGCGCGGTGCAAAACCCATTGAATATCCCCTAATAGTGTGTCGTGTCCCAAATTGAGCGAAAACCTAGCAGGCACAGGGCACTGTTGGAAGACAATTGGTCTATATCTTTCGTTTGTTGGAGGCTTTTGAAATATTCTTATCTAATTTATCTATCTGTAATTAAGGGATAAAATTATTTATTCTACTCTAGTATGCGCTTTCTAACTTTCATCTGTAGTGTTCGGTTCATGGTTAAAGAGCCACCGGCAAACAGGCCACCTAACAGGCAGCCCGGCGGCTAAAATTTGAAACGGTACACAGAGAAGGAAAATATCATGTCTATCTTGGAAAACATTCAAAACTCAACTGCAGTTCGTAACTACCGTCAGGGTTATCTGGTATGGCTCGGCGCTCACAAAGCAGCTTTCGAGCTTGCTCAAGGCGGTTTCGAGAAACTGGTAAATAGCCGCGAAGAACTTGTTGAAGACCTGGTTCAAAAAGGCGCTGCAATGGAAGAAACTGTTCAGAGCAACGTTAACAGCTTTTTCGGTCGTTCATAAAAACCCGGCCCAGCTGGGAACGGTTCGGCGGGAGAGAAATTTCAGCGATTAGTATGCGCTTTCTAATTTTTCTCCCTACATTCCAATTCAAGGTTAACGAGTAAGCGATATTCCCCACGAGAAATCGTTGTTGCTAACTCAAAGAATTACACCGCTGACGCGGCAAATATGAAAGGTATTTAACATGGCTATCATGACTGAAATTCAGAACTCACAAGTTGTTCGCGCTTACCGTCAGGGCTGGCTCGCATGGCTCGGTGCCCACAAAACTGCTTTCGATTACGCCCAGGACGGCGTTAGCAAGCTGGTAAATGGCCGTGAAGAACCGGTTGAAGAGCTTGTTCAAAAAGGCGAAGAAGTTGAAGGCATGGCACAAGGTAACATCGACAAAGTTCGCGGTTACGTAGAGCCACGCATCAACGAAGCAACTGCTCGCTTCAACGAAGTTAGCGAAAAGGTTTCCGACGTTCGCAACAAAGTAATCAGCCGCGTATCTGCTGAATCAACTGACCGCGTGGAAGAGCTGTCTGCTGAAGTTGCCAAGTTGGCCAAATCAGTGACTGCGCTAAGCCGCAAGGTTAACACTGTTGCTAAGCCTGCTAAAAAAGCTGCTGTTAAGCGTCCGGTCGCCAAGAAAACAGTTGCAAAAAAAGTAGTCGCAAAGAAGCCAGTAGCTAAGAAAGCTGCACCTAAGGCTGCTGCGAAAACTGCCCCTAAAGCTGCTCCAGTTGAAGCCCCTAAAGCTTCAGAAACAAAAGTAGCAGCATAAAGAATTATTAGTCCTTCGGGTCTAATACGGCTGACAGGCTTGGTCCCTCCCTTCCCCCCTTGAGTCTGGCCTGTCAGCCATTACCACCCAAAAAGCAATAAAGGCTTTTCACCACAAGCGGCTTCGGCCGCTTTGTTTTTTTCTAGCACTTCGACCCGAACTTCTTCACAATGATCGACATGTTGACCGAACTGAAGTTTGTGACGCCTCGACAGTGTCGGTGACAGCAAGTTTTTAAGGGGAACTGAAATGGCGCGTTCGAAAAAGTCCATCGGTGAAATGGCCGCTGAAACAACCACCGCATTTAGTCCTATTGTCGGCGTACATCGCTCAGAATTGGTGAAATCACTAGGTGTTGTTTTGAAGCAAGCCGCACTGAATCCTGCCACTTTTGGGCAACACTTTCTTAGTTACGGCAAAGACATGGTCGATATCGTCAAAGGCGATTCCGAGTATGCGCCGCACGCAAAAGATCGCCGTTTTCAGGATAAAGCCTGGACCTATAATCCATTGTACCGCCGGGGCATGCAGTCGTGGATGGCGATGAAGGAAAACCTCAATAACTGGCTCGAAGATACTGAAATTGATGATGGTGACCGTGCGCGTGCGCATTTCATCCTCGAGATCGTCACCGATACTCTTGCGCCGACAAATACGCTTGTTGGCAACCCTGCAGCGATGAAGCGCCTGTATGAAACTGGTGGTAAGTCTATTGTTGCGGGATTGAAGAATGCCTATGACGACATGGTCAATGGTATTGGTATTCCGTCACAAGTGGATGCGCGGCCTTTTAAAGTTGGTGAAAACCTGGCGACGACACCCGGCTCAGTGGTTTTCAGAAACGAGGTCCTTGAGGTTATCCAATACAAGCCGTCAACCGACACGGTGCATGAGATACCGCTTATGGTTATCCCGCCGCAGATTCATAAATTCTACGCCTCTGACTTAACGCCGGACAAAAGCCTGTTCCGTTTCCTGGTGTCGCAAGGCGTGCAGCTGTTTGCTATCAGCTGGCGCAACCCGGGCGTAGAACAAGCCCATTGGCACTTAGAAACATATATTGATGCGGCGATTGAGGCGATGGACGCGGTGATGAAGGTCACCCGTTCCAAGAAAATCAATGTGTCTGGCGCATGCTCCGGCGGGATCACAACAGCAACTATTTTAAGCCACCTCGCCGCAATGGGCGATGACCGGGTCAATAGCTCGACCTTTCAGGTTTGTGTGTTGGACCCGCGGCAGGAAGACAGTGAAGTTGGCGCATTGGTATCGGAACGGACACTGGAAATGGCGCGAACGAGGTCAGCTCAAAAGGGTATTCTGTCGGGCGATGATCTTTCGCGAACCTTTGCGTGGATGCGGCCAAACGATCTGATTTGGAATTATGTGGTTAATAATTACCTTCTGGGCGACGCACCGCCAGCGTTTGATATTCTATTCTGGAACAATGACACAACAAATCTGCCTGCAGGGTTGCACTCGGATTTCCTAGATAGCTATCTAACAGCACCTTTCGCCAATCCTGGTACTGTTGATTTTAAGGGTAAGAAACTGGATTTGAGTAAAGTGGATCATGACAGCTACATTGTTGCCGGTGTAACGGATCATATTACGCCCTGGCGCGCCTGCTACAGGACCACAAAGTTGTTAGGCGGAAATAATGAGTTTGTCGTTTCAAACAGCGGACATATTCAATCGCTACTGAACCCGCCTGGTAATCCCAAGGCTAAATATTTTTACAACGCATCCAATTCGGACGGAAGCGCTGACGACTGGATGGCCGCAGCAGAGCTGCGCGATGGTTCCTGGTGGACACCGTGGGCTGGTTGGTTGAAGTCCCGCTCGGGCAAGGAAAAAGCTGCGCCGAGCCGGATGGGCAATACAAAATACAAACCACTGGCTGACGCGCCCGGCGAATATGTATTTGGATAAGCAGCAATTAGCCTTATCTGAATAATGTGCAGCGATATCCTTGTGTGAGTGTGGGGCTCAATCAGGGGATCACAACAGGCGGATGTAACGCGCCTGTTGATTATGGGAGAGAGTAAAAATGGCGACTATTAAGCCAGATATCCAATTGCTTGACGTTGGAGGGCAAAAGCTGCGTACGGCGGTTTGGCGCGGCAAAGGCACTGCGCGCCCGCTTTTGTTTTTTAATGGCATTGGTGCGAATTTGGAAATGGTGGCACCGCTGGGCGAGGCAATGGGCGATCGGTCTGATGTGATTGTCTTTGATATGCCCGGTATTGGTGGCTCTCCTGCCGCTAAAATGCCGTATCGGCCGCGGACGGTTGGCAAATGGGCAATGAATATTCTTGACCAGCTTGGTTATGCCGACGTGGATGTCATGGGTATTTCCTGGGGCGGCGGTGCCGCGCAGCAAATAGCGCGCGATTATCCTGATCGCGTCAGGTCTTTGGTGTTGCTGGCGACAAGCGCTGGCATGGTTATGGTGCCTGGTAATATCAGCGCGATAAGCCGTATGGCAAACCCAAAACGCTATATCGACCCTGATTACATGATGAAGAATTTTGAAACTTTGTACGGTGATGCAGCTGATCAGAGTGCCGTAAAGCACAAAAATCGGATCAAAGCGCCATCAAAACAAGGCTATGCCTACCAGTTGTTGGCAATGCTGGGTTGGACCAGCATATATTTTCTGCCGTTTTTGAAGCAGCCTACACTGATCATGTCCGGTGATCGGGACCATATCGTTCCGCTTGCCAATGCGAGAATATTAAAGGCGGCGATTCCCCGATCAGATTTGAAAATTGTCAAAGGGGGAGGCCATCTATTCGCTGTTTCCAGGGTACACCAGGTTGTTCCCATTATAGCGCGGTTCCTTGATGACCACGCTGACGATTATATCGAAGGCGCTGCCTATTCCACTTGAACTATCAGCACCTGAACACGACTAAAAGGAGCATGACATGAGTGACAAATCGAAAAAAGACATGGATATCGCCCGCAAGATTTGGCTAGCGGGTATAGGCGCATATGGCCGTGCCGTCGACGATGCTACAGAGGCCTACGCCAAAGTGGGCAAGGAAACGACGAAGATATTCGATGATTTGGTTGGCAAGGGCGCTGAACTCGAGGGAACCGTGGCAACGGTTGCCAAAAGTGTGGTGCCTGAAATGACCCAGATGACCGAAAAACACCGCGCTCAGGTGGAAGACCGCATGGAGCGTATGAAAGCCGCGCTTGGCATGGGTGAAGTGCTGCAGACCAACAGGAACATATAGAAAGCATCGAAGCCCGGCTGGACGCGATTGAAGGGAAAATCGATGCCATTCTGGCGGCAGTCGCAAAACCAAAGGCCGCACCACGGACCCGCGCCAAAAAAACCACTACAAAAAAATAAGATGAAGGGCGGCAAACTCGCTGCCCGCCGCACCGCATTCATTGTAACAAACAGTGGGATTGCGACATGAAAACCAAAGACAGGATTCTCCAGTACAGTCTGCAGCTCTTCAACGAAGAGGGCGAGCAAAATGTGACGCCGGTTGATATCGCCAATGTTCTGGAGATAAGTCCGGGTAATCTCTATTATCACTACAAGGGCAAAGACCCGATCATTCACCAACTGTTTGTTGATTTTGAAGAAGAATTCAAAATGGTGCTGAGCGCACCGATTACCAAACCGCTAGAGCTGTCTGATAACTGGGTTTATTTCTATATTTTGTTTGAGGAAATTGCCGATTTTCGGTTTTTTTATCGTAATTTGCAGTCGATTCTGGAGCGATACCCTGATCTGGAGGGACGTTTCAGACGGCTAGTGAAACTCAAAATCAGAGCAATGGCTTCCATAATCAAGACCCTAAATGATACCGGGTTTATCAATATTTCAGACATTGAAGCAGGGCAAATGGCGGAGCGCTTTGCGCTGCAACTGACTTACTGGCCAACATACCAAACGCTGCTGGACGGCGGTGTTTCAACGCCGGTTTCTATTCACCGTGGCGTTTTTGGTCTCATCAGCCAACTGACACCTTATGTGGTTGAAGGTGCGGACGAATTTTTGGCGTTATTGACCCAGTTTCGCGATAAAATGCTGAAAAACAGCGGCCGATCAACTTCAGATATTTGTTAGATTACTGCCGACATCGCTACTATATTTAGCAAATACTGAAATATTGTTACCTAAATATGCCTAAATAATAGGCGAATGGTGCTTTTTTAATGGTTTTCATCAATGTTTGTTTGACGCCCCTTTGGTCGGCTGTCATTCTACATTGAGTATGTGACCGGGGAGGGTCCATTGACTGAAATGGCTAGGAGAGATGTGTGTTGAATTTGTCTGGAAGGGTAAAAGCGCCTTCACCAATCTTAATGATGATGGAAGGTCGAGCCCTTTTTGAATTAGGTGCTTTTGCGGCATCATCAGCATTATTTAAGCGAATGCCAAGGGGTGATGGCCATCCCGTTCTCGTACTTCCCGGACTTGGTGCCTCTGACGGCTCAACCAAACCGCTTCGGTCGTTTCTGGATGATCGTGGTTATGCACCCTATGGCTGGAATCTGGGCCGAAACTTAGGCATGCGCGATGGTACGCTTGAGGGAATGCTTGAGCGAATTGATGAAATTTGGGGCATGCACCAACAGAAAATCAGTCTGGTCGGCTGGAGCTTGGGCGGTATTTACGCCCGTGAGCTGGCAAAAATGAGGCCGGATCAAATCCGCTCGGTTATTACGCTGGGTAGTCCGCACTCGGGCCACCCAAAGAGCACTAATGCATGGCGTTTTTATCAGTTTGTTGCTGGTCATTCAGTGGAAGAACCGCCGATTGAAACCAGAATGCATAAGGCACCTCCGGTGCCAACCACGTCGATTTACACCAAAACAGACGGCGTCGTAGCGTGGCAAAACTGCCACCAAGAAAAACCCATTTGTAAGGTGAAGGCCAAGCAGAATGAAAATATCCGCGTAGCGGGCAGCCATTGTGGTTTGGGTTTTAATCCTAGCGTGCTTTATGTGGTTGCTGACCGTTTAGCACAACGCGAGGGCAATTGGAGGCCGTTCAGTAATGTGGGAACACGAAAAGCGTTTTTCCGCACACCGGGCCTCGATTCTGTGATACCCGCCTGATAGTAATTGCTGAAAATACTGATTTTTTGAAAAGAAGGCCTATATGGGCCTTCTTTTTTCTTTTTATTGACGCCAATCCCTCTTTATTGTCGGTTTAGGGCGAATTTTCTAATTTTCTCTGCATAATGGGGCAAAGATAGGGAGACGCGGTAACCGACCGTGTTCTTAATAGGAAAATGTAAGCTGTTGAGCTTGCTGCGGCGCTGAAGATCACATGCCGCCGACGAATAGGGGACGATCATGCACAAACTCACGGGAATGGACGCAACTTTTCTCTATATGGAGACAGATGAAACACCAATGCACGTTTCGGGCTTATTGATTTGCGAACCTCCACAAGAAGGCGAGAACCCTTATGAGGCACTGAAGTCTCAGATAGCAGCGCGCGCGCATGAAATTCCGTCTTTTCATCGCAAGCTTATGCCAACACCCTTTTATGTTGATCATCCAGTATGGGTGACGGCTGAAACCGTCGACCTGGACTATCATATCAAACACGCCCGCTTGCCTGCCCCGGGGAACGTGGAACAACTGCGCGAAATCATACAGGGTTTAGATCGGCAGAGGGTCGTGTAGGGGAAGGGGGGCGGGCGTAGTGGGGGGGGGGGGGGGGGGGGGGGGGGGGGGGGGG
>JAALKD010000143.1 GCA_011088215.1 Sphingomonadales bacterium
TCCGAGGTTCTCGCCAAGGAAATGAGCGGCACCTAGACTGTCCCATATTCGGACTTTGGCCGATTAGGGTCCGAGATGTGGCGTGCCATACGGCTTGTGCTGGACACAGGCCTGCACTCCAAAGGCTGGACAGAGGAGCAGGCGGTTGCCTATTTCCTTGCCAATTCTGCCATCACCGAAGCACAAGCACGTTCGGAAGTGCAGCGCTATATGGTGCTGCCGGGCCAAGCCACCAGCTACAAAATCGGTATGATCAAAATTCAGCAGCTGCGCGCAAAGGCCGAGACCGCGCTGGGTGATAAGTTCGATATCAAAGGTTTTCATGACACAGTTTTGGGTGGCGGCGCGGTGCCACTGAGTGTGTTAGAGCGCATGGTCGACCAGTGGGTGGCTAAGGTGAATGCAGACTAGGCTGAAAAAGGGTGCAAAGGCCAACAAACATAATGAAGCGGCATTGCTCGATTGCAATATCGCTTCTTTTTTGCCTTTGTATCAGCGCGTGTGCACGCGATAGTTTTAGTGCGTTCGAGACTAGGTTAATCGCCGACAAAGAAATTGGCGAACGTTTATCTGCTTTCAACGAACCTTCAGTAAATGAATTTGCTAGGAGCAAAGATAAACATGCATACCGTCTTACCGGATCGGGTTTGTCTGGCAGCTTCAGCGTGCTCACCCTTTCCATAAACAAGGACGGCACGGGACTGGTAACCAACAAAAGTGGCCGAGGTCTTGTTTCCAGGAAAACCGAAAAAAAACTAGACGCTTCCACAATCAACGAATTCCTTCACATTCTTGAAGACAAAGAACTATGGAAGGTGCTGACTTTGGGCAGAGAAAATTACTTGCCACCGATAGAGCCTTGCAATCCAGAGGGGGAAGAAGAGTATTTTTGTGAGTTAGTCATAGTACATGCTGACGGTGGACCTCTATGGTTTGAAGCCAAAAACAATGGCAAATATGTCATAGTGGAACACGGCGATACCGGCGCCCTGATCAACGATCCATACTTTCACGATTCGCCCATATCTGACGTAATCGACATGATTAGAAAGATGGCTTTCCGTGATTGACCATCCATAGCGAAGTATATGGAAAGATGTAAAAAATATGATGCCAATACGCCGTGATCTAAATAACCGAAACGAGAGACGCTGATGAAAACAACGCCGCTTCCTGAAAATCCAGATGCCAAATCGCCAGCGGGTGCCGATATACGATTCATCATGGACGGCACGACAGGTAACATGATCCACAGTACGGTTCCGGCGCACCAAACGAACCGTGCAACGGTTCATGCGAGCGTGAGCGAATTTTGGTATATTCTTGAGGGCCACGGCGAGATATGGCGCGATAACGGGAGCGAAGACAGCATAGTCAACTTAGTTGCAGGCACGTCAATTGACATCCCAGTAGGAACGAAGTTTCAATATAGAAATATATCCGACAGTGACCTGAAATTTATCTGCATTGCCATGCCGTCTTGGCCTGGCGACGATGAAGCCACTGAAGTTGACGGCGTTTGGGAACCCTCAGCTATAGTCAATACTGGCAATTAACCCGCAGCGCCCTACATACCCTGAAATGTAACTCGCAAACGACAACAGGAATAAAACCATTGGCTATTTTGGTTAACATCGCACTATTCGGCGCGGCACTTCTTGTCGTTCTCTATACTATCTCACGGTTTTATCTGCGTGGCCGGGGCCTGTCAGCTTATGACGCACCTATCCCGGTAACATTTGATAGCCCCGAACCGTCTGAGGCCGCCAACGGCGTCACCGACTATTTGTTGGAACGCATGAAAGTAACGGAAACGCTGAGCGAGACCCGTGAACGCTTCAACGAAATGGGGCTATCGCGCGAGTTTGATTGCACATTCCAGCCCGCAACGGCGGAATTTGATGGCCTGTCCGTGCCGGGTGAATGGACCGTCGTTGATGGGGCTGACCCAGGCAAGCGCCTGCTATACATCCACGGCGGTGCTTTCATGCTTGGCAGCCCAATCAGTCACCGCCCGATCATTGCCAACATTGCCAAAAGAACCGGCTGCGTTGTTTTCGCGCCGGACTACCGCCTGATGCCTGAAAATCGGCGCAAAGCCAGCATCGTGGACAGTCGCGCTGCCTATCAGTGGGTGCTTGAAAATGGTCCTCACGGCCCGGCGGCGACTGAAAAAATATCTGTTGCTGGCGACAGTGCTGGCGGCAATCTGACCCTGTGTCTGGTTAATTGGCTGCGCGACGGCGGCCACCGTATGCCAGACGCTGTTGTTGCCTTGTCTCCCGCTACAGACAGTACTGCTTCGGGTCCCAGCATCCGAGGCAACCTGGAAACCGACCATATGCTGCGCCGACTGGCGGCACCCATGCTGAAAGTGCCGTCATGGTTGTTGATGTGGATCATGTGGGGCACCACGCGCATCAGGCCGTCATCCACGCTTATCTCACCGCTGCATGACAATCTGGGCGACCTGCCGCCAACGCTTATTCATGCCAGCACCGCTGAAATTCTGTATGACGATGCAAAGCGTTACACCAACAAAGCGCTGTCGCAGGGCTCACCGGTCACGATGCAAAGCTGGCCACATCTGTGCCATGTGTGGCAAATGTTCGACGAAAGCCTGCCGGAAGCCAATCATGCCTTTGACGAAATCGCTGCTTTCATGCGTGCACACGGTGTCGCAAAAAAATAACGCCCAGAACCACCGAAGGCAGTCCTGGGCGCTACATCGCGGGAAATTGCGGCTGAGGACTTAGTTCTCTTTGCCAACCGATTTCGCGCCTTTGTCGCGCAGCAATTTAGCCATGCGGTCATTGCCAAAGCGTTCCGCCTGACCGAGCGGAGATCGGGGTATAGACCGCGCCCTTCGGTCGGAGATCGGAAGGACGTCGGGGAGGGAACGAGGGTAGGGGGGGGGGGGGGGGGGGGGGGGGGGGGGGGGGGGGGGGGGGGGG
>JAALKD010000069.1 GCA_011088215.1 Sphingomonadales bacterium
CATCAATCAACCTCAAATCAATCGGAAATACAGCCCTTATTCCGAGTTGACGTTAGATAAGATCATAAGGGGGTTTCACATGAAACAGCTATCTGCTGTGCGGCTGCTTGCGGCTGCCGCTGTAAACTTAAGTTATTTAATGGTGGGCTTAGCGGGTTCCACTGTGCAGGCACAATCTCAATATGCGGAACCGGCAGATATACCGGCTGAAGTTTTTGCTGCGCTGCCACAGGTTAGCGCGCTACGGCAATCGCCAAACGGCGAAAAAGTTGCTTTCCTGTCCAGTATTCAGGGCCGGAAGGTTGTGGTGGTTCAAAATCTGGACGGTAGCGACCGATACATCCAGCCCCCCATTGATGATGCAGATTTATATTCGTTTCGCTGGGCCAACGATAAACGCCTGCTGATGATGTATGAACTAACTATAATACGAAACGAATATTTGGTGAGCAAACGCACCGAAACTCGCCTTGCAGCCGTCAATACCGATGGTTCCGATATGAAATGGATTGTTCGCCCCAGCAATATAAAAAACGGCAAAGGCACACATGACAATCCCATGTGGCAGACGGGTATCATTGATATGCTGCCCGATGATCCCGACCATATTCTTCTCGCGCTTGATGCCGACTTTAACAACCAGTCTGAAATTCGGAAAATCAATATCAACAACGGGCGCTTTTCTGAACTTGAAGATGGCTTTCGCGGAGTCCAGAACTGGATGACCGACGCCGATGGGGAGCCACGGTTTGGCTGGGGCGTATGGAAAGAAAATAGTATTGCCTATTGGAAAAACGCCGATGGTGCCTGGGTACAAGTTACCAACAAAGACTGGTACAAGAAGTACAATTTTTTCGGATTTGACGAAACGCCAAATCACATGATTCTTTACGCTCCAACACCCCACGGAACCCAGGGAATATTTCGCCTAAACATTGAAACCGGCGAGATCGAAGACGAAATTTTTTCTCACCCCGAAGTCAATGTAAACACGCTGTACCGCGACGAAGGGGTAGTGGTTGGTGTCGGCTATACCACCGACGAGAGCCACGTTCATTATTTCGATAAAAGACGCGCCGGGCTATCCCGCGCTATGTCCAAAGCACTGAAAGGTTATGGCATCACGATCACAGATTTCGACCACGAAATCGGGAAGTACCTACTTTATGCGTATAATGATCGCGAGCCGGGCGTCTATTTTCAATATGATCGCAAGGCAAAAAAACTGATGCAGGTAACCGCAACCCGACCTCAAATTCCTGTTGAGCTAATGGCTGGTACATCTGAAAAAGTTGTCAAAGCAAGCGATGGCACATCAATTCCAACCTTTGTCACCCTGCCCCATGGAAAACAAGCCGTGAACCTTCCCGCCGTTGTTTTGGTCCATGGCGGCCCCCATGCCCGCGACGATAAGAGCTGGGACTATTGGGCCCAATTTCTGGCATCACGTGGATACGCTGTCATCAAACCAAATTTCCGCGGCTCGGACGGCTACGGCAAGGAGTTTCTGGAAGCTGGGCAAGGCCAGTGGGGTGGCCTGATGCAAAGCGATGTAACCGATGCGACGAAACAGTTGATAGATGAAGGCATCATTGACGCTGAGCGAATCTGCATTGCCGGCGCTTCCTACGGTGGTTACGCCGCCATGATGGGCGTTATCCAAACTCCTGAACTTTTCAAATGCGGCGTGTCTGTGAACGGCGTGGTTAACATTCCGAGAATTAAAAATGCAGATGCAGGATTCTGGGGCTTGCAAGACTGGGTTGACAATATCGCCCTGAAAGGGTCAAGCGACACAGACATTTCGCCCTATCATCAAGTTGACCAAATAAATCGCCCTGTGCTGATTATGGCCTCCAAAGACGATACACGCCTGAAAATAGTTGACAGCGAAAATTTTCATGGACGCCTGAAATCTAAAGGCAAAGACAGCCAATTTGTCAAAATCGAAGATGGTGGCCACAGCATGGACACCGCCGCATCGAGGCTGACCAAGCTAAAGGCGATGGAAGAGTTCCTCGCCAAACATATCGGCAAGTAAATATAAAACCGTGTGATAGGTTACTTGGACGCAACATGATTGGGGGACGTAGAGTGAAACAGGCAGCTGTTTTCAGAACTGTCGCTGTGAAAATGCTGGTTGTGATGCTGGTTGTTACGCCTGCTGCACTGGCCCAACAGCCAAAAACACCCGCAGATATCCCAGTTGAAGCATTTGCCGCCCTGCCGGGGTTTTCGAAAGCCAGTATCTCCCCGGATGGTGACAAAATGGCATATTTTGTTGAACTAGACGGGCAACGCGAAGTCATGGTGCAGCATTTGGATGGTAGCAACGCTTTCCGAGTACCACCACCAAAGGGAAGCAATTTCAGCGACTATAGATGGGCCAACAATGGCGTCATTTTGTTCCAAAGCCGAATGACTTTAAAGCGACGTGTATTCCGATCAAAAACGCAGGAAACAAGATGGTTTAGCCTAAATCTCGACAACACAGAATTCACGTGGCTTGGCAAACCCAAACGTCGATCCGACGAGCATGTTTCACAGTATGAACATATCGTCGATATGTTACCTGATGACCCGGATCATATTCTGATGGAAATGGACATGCAGCTTGATGGCATGGCGGAAGTCTATCAGGTCGACGTGCGTTCCGGCCGACGAGCAATCAGAAAAGGTAACAGCAGGGGCATTCAGAACTGGTTCACCGACAATAATTCCGTAGTTCGGCTGGGTAACGGATATGATGGCTCAAAATGGGTCGCCAAATTAAAAAATAGTGACGGTAAATGGATGAACCTGAAAAAAACCGACTGGGCGAAGCGATACAACGTCAAAGGGTTTAGCAACAAACCCAATACTCTTTATGTCAGTGGTCTTTCTTCGCATGGAACCGAAGGTTTATTCGAGCTCAATATTGATACCGGAGAGATCGTGGATCAGGTTTTTGTTCATGACAGCGTAGATTTGGATTCAGCTTTCGAAGACACTGCCACTGGCAAAATCAAAGGCGTATACTACACCGATGATTACACACGAATTAAATATCTCGACAAAAACATGATACCCATGCAACGCGGTATCGATAAAGCACTCCCGGACAGCATTAATACTATCCTGGGCCATATCAAATCGAGAGACTGGTACTTTATTTTTGTCGCGAGCGACCGCAACCCTGGTGGCTATTACCTGTATGATCGCCCAAATCGAAAATTGAGCTTCGTTGCTTCGCTACGGGCGCAAGTCAATCCGGAGTTAATGGCGTCAGTTGAGCCAGTCAATATTCCCACCCGAGACGGGGAAGAAATACCCGGCTACATGATCGTCCCCAACGGCAAGGAAGCCCAACACCTACCCACCATTGTCATGCCGCACGGCGGACCATTTGGAGTGCGTGATACAGCAGAGTGGGATTATGAAGCACAGTTTTATGCCAGCCGCGGTTATCTCGTTCTCAAACCCAATTTCCGTGGCTCTGGCGGCTATGGCCCGGCGTTTGAGGTTGCCGGTTACAACCAGTGGGGCGGTCTGATGCAGGATGATGTCACCGACTCTACTAATTGGCTGATCAAAAATGGTTACAGTGATCCGGAACGTATCTGTATTGTCGGCAACTCCTATGGCGGCTACGCTGCGCTTATGGGGGTGATCAAGGAACCTGGGCTCTACAAATGTGCAATCTCAGTAAATGGTGTTACAAATCTCGTACGCCTTAAAAGCGGCGACAAGTCAAATTCAATCGGTGGACGCTCCTGGACCAAACGCATGGGCCTTAAAGGCGTCAAAGACAAAGAAGTCTCGCCCCACCACCGCGCCGAAGAGGTAAGCGCTCCTGTTTTGTTGATGTCATCGGTGGATGATGCCCGCGTGCCTTGGAAAATGTCGCGCGACATGCATAAACGCCTTGAGAAACTAAAAAAAGAGAGCACTTACGTCAAAATCAAAGACGGCACGCACCATATGGTAACAGCACAATCACGGCTGGCAGCGTTAAAGGCGGCCGAGAAATTTCTTGCCAAACATTTGGGCAAATAAGACCGATTAAAATGAAATCAAAACTGCATATTTTGGCTAAACAGGCCTTTCTTTCCAGTTGGGTATTCGCGGGCTGTCTCACGGCCACTGCCCAACCAAAAGTGCCTACTGACATTCCAGTGGAAATGTTTGCTGCTCTACCCAGTTTCGCAAATCCAAAGCTTTCTCCCTCTGGAGAATTCCTTGCCTTCTTTGCCAGCACTGAAGGACAAACACGCCTAATCATCAGTGGCATTGCAGGTGCAGACCCATTAGTCGTTTCAGTGCCCGAAAAACAAACGATCGTTGATTTTCGGTGGCTTCAAAACGACATCCTGCTGTACCGTGCCAGTTATTCTTTCAAGCGCCGCAGACTGAAAGTTCGGACAACCGAGACAAGGATGCACCGGCTAGACATGAAAACCAGATCGAGTTTGTGGCTCGGCGCCCCTGACAGAACCAACCTTCGAGAAACAAACAGCCAGCATGAGCGGGTGATCGATACCCTGCCGTTAGACCCTGATCACGTTCTAATCGAACTAGATCTTAATCTGAATAGCCTTACCGAGGTCTACAAAGTAAGTCTCGACTCCGGTCACAAAAAAATTCATGAACGGGAACGCGCCAATATACATGACTGGTTAACCGACGCCGATTCAACAGTGCGTTTAGCCACCGGTGTTCGACGGGATAAATTTGTCAGCTATCTAAAAGACGAACGCGGCAGGTGGCGCAATTTAGAGAAAGCTGAATGGGCTAAAAAATATTCGATAGAAGGCTTTGCCACCGACCCTGATTTTGCATACGTCAGTGGCCCCACGGCGTATGGAACGCGCGGGCTTTTTCTACTCAAACTGTCTACCGGTGAGATTACCAAAACTCTCTTTGCGCACAAGCAATTCGATATGGACAGCGTTGCTAGAAAACAACCAAACGATGAGATTGTTGGCGCGGTATACATCGACGACTTCCCCAGAATCGCTTACTTTGATCCAACCTATATGCAGGTTCAAAAAGCCGTCGACAGAGCGCTTCCAGATACCATCAACACTATATTGTCCCGGGCTCCAGACAAAGATTGGTACTTCCTGTCCGCAGAAAGCTCCACCAATCCCGGAAACTACTATATTTTTGATCGACCAAACGGAAACATCGGCTTCGTTGCCTCAAATAGGCAAGACATTGAGCCTGGGGAAATGGCTAGAACAGAAAGCGTGATCATACCAGCAAAAAACGGCGGCTTTATTCCCTCATATCTAACCCGAGCTACCGCCAAACCCTTCAAAACAAAGAGCGACGAGAATAAACCCGCTGGCGTTATTATGCCGCATGGCGGCCCCTTCGGTGTCGGGACACCGCAGAGTGGGATTATTTTGCACAGTTTCTGGCAAGTCGCGGCTATGTTGTTTTGAAGCCCAACTATAGGGGTTCAGGCGGATATGGCAGCAGCTTTGCACGTGCTGGCAGAAACCAATGGGGGGGCTGATGCAAGACGATATTACTGATGCTACCAATTGGCTCATCAATGAGGGTCATGCAGATCCAAACCGCATTTGTATAGTGGGCTCATCATATGGCGGTTATGCGGCACTGATGGGCTTAATCAAAGAGCCGAGCCTGTACAAATGCGCTATTTCGGTAAACGGAGTGACAAACCTCCCTAAACTAAAAAGCAGTGACAGGCGGAACGCCGTCGGAGGTCGCGCCTGGACCAAAACCATGGGTTTGACTGGCACTGACGATGACGACATTTCGCCCTATGAACAGGCAGAAAAAATAACAGCCCCCATTCTTCTTATGTCATCCGTGGACGACGCACGTGTGCCGTTTCAACATGCTGTCGAAATGCATGAAAGGCTAAAGAAAATGGGCAAAGACAGCCAATACATACGTATCAAAGGTGGCACCCACAATATGGTGACTGCCCAATCGCGCCTGACCATGCTGAAGGCTGCCGAAAAATTCCTCGCCAAACACATTGGAAATTAGAATGTCGGCAACCATTCGAAAATTGTTGATTTGCGCGACTTTTTTGCTGACCTTCGGTTCGTCTTCTGTTCACGCAAAATGGGTGAAAATGAGAACTGACAATTTTATTGTCTACTCGGAGAGAAACCGCGCGACTACTCTAAAACTCATCAAAGAACTGGAACATTTCAGATCATTTATTCTTGAATTTAATCCGTCTAGGACTTTGATAGAAAAACCTCCCCTTCCGATCTTTGTCACCAGAAAACGAAAATATTGGAAACTTACGGGGTCACGGTCAACTGCAGGTTTGTTTGCAACAGGTGCGAACGGGCCTTTTGCATTAATGTCCGCCAATGAACGCGGTCGAAAATTTGAGCTATATAGCCTTGATATTATATTGCACGAGTATGTTCACTATTTAAATTCTCAAGACGGAATTGATCTCGCCCCCTGGTTGGAAGAAGGATTAGCCGACTTTCTATCTGTAAGCAAAGCAACCGAAAATGGGATGGTTATTGGTAAAGTTGCATTGTCCAGATTACCAGCCCTTAAGCTAGCTAAATGGTATTCAACAAAAGACATTATGGAGGCAAAACACACGCTACGTGGCGGCGGGCTATTTTATGCTCAGTCTTGGCTACTCGTCCATATGCTGCATTTTCATCCATCTTTCAGTCCAAAATTCCAAGATTTGATTGTCGCGTTGGTTGAAGGCAGTGCACCAGACGAAGCGCTAAAGGACATTTACAATATGGATTTTGTAGCTTTAGACGTTGCCCTCAAAAAATACTTCGACAAAGGCACCTTACCATATTTCACTGTACCCTGGACCCCGCACAATATTGAAATCAAGGAATATACAGAACTGTCCAGATCTGACGGCAAGGCTATAGAAAAAACACTTAGAAATGACCTAAAACCTAAACCTGCGACTGATAATCCTTTACTTCGTTAATTTGGGTCGCCACCCGCACAATGCGCCGGGCCTCTGCCACATGCAGTTCCTCGATCATGCGACCATCTAGCACGGCAACACCCTTACCTTCTGCCGCTGCAACGTCAAAAGCCTCGATCATGCGCTGGGCGTGGTCTAATTCTGCACCTGTGGGAGCAAAAACCGCGTTTGCAGGACCAACCTGAGAGGGGTGAATAAGCGTTTTACCATCAAACCCCATGTCACGCGCTTGTGCGCACTCGGCCTGAAAACCCGCATCGTCCTTAAAATTACTATAGACCCCGTCCAGAATGTTTAGTTCGCATGCCCGTGCGACCAGTAACGCATGGGACAAGGCGTGCAGTACGGGCTGCCGTCCCGGCACCTGACGCGCGCGCAAGTCTTTACTCAGGTCATTGGTTCCAATCACGAGCGTAGTCAGCCGATCATGGCTTGTTGCAATTTCCTCGGCACGCAGAAACCCTAGTGGTGTCTCCAGCATTACCCAAAAATCACAGGTCGGATCTGTGCTATGCCATACCATTTCTTCAGAAACTTTATGCAGAACCGCCGCATCTTCCACCTTGGGCAGCAAAATGGCGGCGGGGCTGGCAGTCCCAATCGCAGCCAAATCATCGCGCCACCAATCACTGTCGGTGCCATTTATCCGCACCACCAGTTCCCGGTCACCGTAAGCGCCCGATGCCAGCGCCGCCGCAACTAGGTCGCGCGCCTCGGCTTTCGCAGCTGGTGCCACCGCATCTTCCAAGTCAAACACCAACGTATCAGCGCCAATGGTTTTGGCTTTCTCCAGCGCCCGAGCGTTGGAGCCGGGCATAAACAGCACACTCCGTCTTGGCCTGTTGTTTGATTTATCCATCCGCACTGCCCCTTTTCCCTGAGCCAATCTCACCCTGAGCGGGGAATACATGCAACAAAAAAGCGGCGACATGTGCATGTCACCGCTTCATATGACTTTAATCGCCGCCTGATACTAATCTGCAGACAGCAGGCCCTGATTAAGCAAGCTTTCGGCAATCTGCACCGCAGTGAGCGCCGCACCCTTGCGCAAATTATCGGAGACCACCCAGATATTCAGGCCGTGTTTGACCGTGTTATCGGCCCGAATACGTGAAATATACGTGGCAAAGTCACCGACGCAATCAACCGGCGTGATGTAACCGCCATCTTCGCGCTTGTCGATCACCAGACAACCAGGTGCGCTGCGTAGCACTTCCCGCGCCTCGTCTTCGCTGATCGCATCCTTGAACTCGATGTTGATCGCCTCAGCATGACCGATGAAAACAGGCACCCGCACCGCCGTTGCTGACACCTTGATGTTGGGGTCGAGCATCTTGTGCGTTTCGGCCATCAACTTCCATTCTTCTTTAGTATAGCCATCGTCCATAAACACATCGATGTGCGGAATCACATTAAAGGCAATTTGCTTGGTGAAACTATCTGGCTCTACCGGGTCATTGACAAAAATCGCCCGCGTTTGCCGGAAAAGCTCATCCATCGCCGAATTGCCCGCACCTGAAACCGACTGGTAGGTGGACACCACAATGCGCTTAATGGTAGCGGCATCATGCAATGGCTTAAGCGCCACCAGCATCTGCGCAGTTGAGCAATTGGGGTTGGCAATGATGTTTTTCTTGGCAAACTTCTTCAGCGCATCAGGGTTTACTTCCGGCACCACCAGCGGCACGTCCGGGTCCATACGGTAATGCGATGAATTATCAATCACCACAGCACCAGCGGCAGCGGCCTTGGGGCCGTACTCTTTGGACACACTGGAGCCCGCCGCAAACAACGCCACATCAACACCAGAAAAATCAAAGGTGTCGAGCGCAACAATCGTTAGTTCGGTGTCACCGTAGTCAACAATTTGGCCAATAGATCTGCGGGACGCGATCGCAATAACTTCCGTTGCAGGAAAGTCCCGCTCGGCAAGGATATTCATCATTTCACGACCGACATTACCGGTCGCCCCTACAACAGCGACACGAAAGCCCATTTTAATTCTCCTATTGGGTGGTTGGCCCGTCTTTAATTAATCGACATGTCTTTAAACGACTGGCCTGATTGAGTCAGCAAAGTTTTTATCGTCTCTCGAATTAGTTATTAAGCGCCTTAAGCACTGCGTCGCCCATACCGTCGGTGCCAACGCGGATCGTGCCCTCAGTCCAGATATCGCCCGTACGCGCACCCGATGCTAAAGTTTTATCAACTGCCGCTTCAACCGCGTCAGCAGCCACGCCCATATCCAGCGAGTAGCGGAGCGCCATGGCAAAGCTGAGGATCGCAGCGATTGGATTAGCCAAGTTTTGGCCCGCGATATCAGGCGCCGACCCATGCACTGGCTCGTAAAGCCCCGGCCCGCCGCTTCCTAATGAAGCAGACGGCAACATGCCCAAAGATCCGGTCAGCATAGCAGCCGCATCAGAAAGTATATCGCCGAATAGGTTGTCAGTAAGGATAACGTCAAACTGTTTGGGGGCTTTCACCAATTGCATGGCGCAGTTATCGGCTAGGATATGCTCCAGCTTCACATCAGTATATTCTGCTGCATGCAATTTTGTCACTTCCTCGCGCCACAACACGCCAGCTTCCATCACATTGGCTTTTTCGGCGCTATGAACCCGGCCGCCGCGTTTGCGCGCCATGTCAAAAGCCACATGGGCGATGCGAATAATCTCAGCGTCGGTGTAACGCTGGGTGTTGATACCAACGCGGCCACCTCCGGGTAGGTCTTCAATGCCGCGCGGCTCGCCGAAATAAACCCCGCCTGCCAATTCGCGTACAAACAATATATCAAGGCCTGCTACCAAATCCCGCTTCAAGCTGGACGCATCGGCCAGCGCGTCAAAACACATGGCCGGGCGCAGGTTGGCAAACAGATCCAGGTCTTTACGTAAGCGTAACAATCCCGCTTCCGGGCGCTTGGCATAGTCAACTTTGCCGTCCCACTGCGGCCCACCAACGGCGCCCATCAAAATGGCGTCAGACGCTTTTGCTGTCGCGAGCGTCGTGTCAGATAATGGCACGCCGTCTGCCTCGTAGGCACAACCGCCGATCAGGCCATCAGTAATCTTGAAGCTAACGCCATGCGCGCCTTCAACCCACGCCATAACCCGGCGTACCTGCGCCATAATTTCCGGGCCGATACCGTCGCCGGGCAACATCGTGATATTATAAGAGGTCATAACTGGTTCCTGCTTGTCCCTAGCGATAAAGCCAAGGTGTCATCATCTTTTGTTTGGTTTCAAAGTCACTGATCGCGCCCCTGGAGCGCAGGGTCTGGCCGATCTCATCCAGCCCCTCAATCAACATATCTTTGTGGGTCGGGTTAAAATCAAACCTATACAGCGCGTTCTCGCACGCGACTGTCTGCGTATTCAGGTCAACTGTGATCGCATGCCCTGCTTCGGCAGCGATAACCAGCGCATCCACATCTGCCTGTGGCAGTGCAACAGTCAAAATGCCGTTTTTAATACAGTTTCCAGCGAAAATATCGGCGAAACTGGGAGCAATGATACAGCGATACCCCATCTCGCCGATAGCCCAGGGCGCATGCTCACGGCTGGAACCGCAGCCAAAATTGTCCCCTGCAATCAGGATGTGCGCGCCTTTATAGCGATCACCATCAAACACGTTACCTTCAACGCGGCTACCATCAGAATTATAACGAATGCTCTCGAACGCATGCGCACCGAAGCCTGTGCGCTTGACAGACTTCAAGTGCTGCGCCGGGATGATAATATCAGTATCAATATTGGCGCGCGGAAACGGCGTGGCAATTGAAGTGATTTTTGTGAATTTTTCCATGTCGTTCGCCTTTCCTAAAAGTCGCGCACATCAACAAAATGGCCAGCGATTGCCGCCGCCGCCGCCATAGCAGGGCTTACCAGATGCGTGCGCGCGCCGGGGCCTTGCCTGCTGACAAAATTGCGGTTGCTGGTCGACGCCACATGCTCGCCCGGCAGCGCTTTGTCCGGGTTCATGGCCAAACACATGGAACACCCCGGCTCGCGCCACTGGAAACCCGCGTCGATAAACAATTTATCAAGGCCTTCTTCTTCGGCTTGTAACTTCACCAGACCGGAGCCAGGCACAATCAACACTTCAGCAACATTGTCGGCTTTCTTGCGGCCTTTGATCACTGCTGCTGCCTCGCGCATATCTTCGATGCGACTATTGGTACAGGAGCCGACAAACACACGGTCCACCGCAATATCGGTAATCGCCTGCCCCGCAGCCAGCCCCATATAATCGAGCGCTTTCTGGGCACCTTCCTGCTTGGATAGCTCATTGAAACTATCTGGTGCAGGCACATGGCCGGTTACCGGAACAACGTCTTCGGGGCTTGTGCCCCAGGTTACCTGCGGCACAATATCACCGCCGTTGAGGGTGATTTCTTTATCGAATGCCGCGCCGTCATCACTGCGCAAGCTTTTCCAGTGCGCGAGCGCTGGTTCCCACTGACCCGCCTTGGGCGAATAGGGCCTGCCCTTCATATAATTGAAGGTTTTATCGTCCGGCGCCACAAGGCCCGCGCGCGCGCCTGCCTCAATGGACATATTACAGAGGGTCATGCGCCCCTCCATCGACAAAGCTTCAATAACAGGGCCTGCATATTCAATCACATGACCGGTGCCGCCAGCGGTGCCAACAACGCCGATGATTGCCAGCGCAACATCCTTGGCAGAACAGCCGATCGGCAATTCGCCGGTGACGGTTACTCGCATGTTCTTTGCTTTTTTCAAAAGCAGCGTCTGCGTTGCCAGCACGTGCTCGACTTCGCTGGTGCCTATGCCGAACGCCAAAGCACCAAAAGCACCGTGGGTTGACGTGTGGCTGTCACCGCACACCATGGTAATGCCGGGTTGGGTAAAGCCCTGTTCAGGGCCAATAACATGCACAATGCCCTGCCGGGCATCGTTCATTGGAATATAGTCGAGAGCGTACTCTTTTGAGTTGGCTTCGAGCGCCTCAAGCTGCGCAATCGACATATCATCAGGGTTTTTTTGGTCGCGGTCTTTTGTCGGCACGTTATGGTCCGGCACCGCGATAATCGAATCCACCCTATGGATGGGTCGACCTGCTGCGCGCAATCCATCAAAGGCTTGCGGACTTGTTACTTCATGCACCAGATGTCGGTCGATATAGATAAGGCCCACACCTTCACCGCGTTCTTCTACAAGGTGAAAATCCCATATTTTATCGTACATCGTTCTTGGCATGGTCTTGGGCATCTTGGTACTCCGTATCTTCTTGCTCATTCAGTCGTTTTGTATGGCTCAGCCCCATTTGATCAATGAGCTAGATCATCTCGAAGGCCATAACTGCAGCCCATAAAAACGAAAAACGGGAGCAGGTTTTGCGCCCGCTCCCGTCTTTATCTGTCCGCTCAGCCTTGCGCAACAAATTTAGCGTGCGGGGCCGAACTTTGAAATATTATGTCGCAATTATTTGCGATTGAAATCTTTCTTCTCGGCGATGCGGGCTGATTTACCTGTGCGACCGCGTAGGTAATATAGCTTGGCGCGGCGTACTTTACCGCGGCGAACAACCTCAATACCTTCAACGGCTGGGCCGTATAGCGGGAACACACGCTCAACACCTTCGCCGTAGGACAATTTGCGTACAGTAAAGTTGGAGCTGATGCCTTTATTAGCACGTGCAATGCAAACACCTTCAAATGCCTGTGTCCGCTCGCGGTCACCTTCACGGATTTTCACCGCAACACGCAGGGTATCGCCAGCGCCGAATTCAGGAATTTCCTTCCCTTCGGTCATCTTGGCCATTTGTTCCGCTTCAAGTTTCTCAATCGTATTCATCTTTTAGTCCTTTGCTTTTTTGTCCCGCACATAGGACGACCACATGTCTGGCCGGCGTATCCGAGTTATTTCTTCTGCTCGTTCCTGTCGCCATTTTGCGACTTTACCGTGATGGCCGCTCGTTAGAACTGCCGGTATCTCCATGCCTTCCCACGTCTGTGGGCGGGTATAGTGCGGATACTCCAGGAGCCCGCTTTCAAAACTTTCCTCGTTCAGTGTCGCTTCTGCGCCCATAATTCCGGGCAGCATCCGCACCACCGCGTCCAGCATGACCATCGCCGCAGGCTCTCCGCCTGATAGCACCATGTCACCGACGCTTATCTCTTCTACGCCGCAGGCCTCAAGAACACGTTCATCAACGCCTTCGAAGCGACCGCAAAGTATGGTCACACCGCCTGCCTGTTGCCACCTTTTTGCTTCGGCCTGATCGAAAGTTCGACCACGCGGGCTCATGTAAACAACTGGCCATTTGGGGTCTGCATCCTCTGCAGCAGCAGCAAACGCTTTGCCCAAAATATCGGCTCGCATAACCATTCCAGGGCCGCCCCCAGCAGGGGTATCGTCCACGGAGCGGTGCTTATCGCTCGAAAAATCCCGAATGTCCAGCGTTTTTAACGCCCATTTTTCAGCCGCTAACCCGCGCCCAGCAAGCGATGCGCCCAGAACACCCGGGAACATTTCTGGGAATAGAGTCAAAACCTGTGCTGTAAACAGCGGTTTCACGCACTATCCCCTTGTTCCATTTGACTTTCTGCCTGCTTTCCCACTTGGGTTTCCTGCCACTGCTGGAAGGCAACGGTGATGAACCCACCCTTGATATCAACGGTTGGCACCAGTGCTTTACGAAACGGAATGAAGGCAAAACGGCCTAAACCTTTAACAGGTTCGTCGAGAATCAGTTCAATCAGGTCTTCAGAGCCGAAATTTTCCACCGCGTTTACGGCGCCTATTTTGGCACCCTGTTCGTCGCGGGCTTCAAGACCAACAAGGTCGGCCAAATAAAATTCATCCTCTGCGGCGTCTGGCAATAGATTGCGGTGCACATAAAGCTGTCGACCAGACAATCCCGTCACAGCTTCAGGCGTATCGACACCGTCCATATGAACAATGAACCCGTCTTTGCTTTTGCCTTTTTTAGTAAGCGACAGAGCTCTACCATCTGCACCCAATCGCAAATCAGCAAACTTGAAAATAGCCGTGGGGTTTTGGGTGAACGACTTCAGGCGCATATCACCGCGCACGCCGTGCGGTGCTCCGAGCGCACCCACCAGCACCCAGTCACCTTCAACACCGGTTTGTCCATCATTTCCGTTTTGTGCCATCATCAGGCCCTTTATTACCTGCAGCAGTATCTATTGCCAGGGGCAAGCCAAGTCAACGACGATCATCGCAATTAAACTCAGCGCATTCATGCTTTGAGGTTACTTCTCAGTATAGAAAATATGGCTGCCAATCACCGCACTAACATCCGCATCCGATAAGTAAGCCGGCTGCTCGATTTCATCCAAATGGTAGTAGGTCGCGCCGTCGGTGAGGTCCCACAGCAGCCCCAACTGAGCGAAGGTTGCCAGCCTGACAGCACGCTTGTATTCAGGGTCATCTTCGTCAACCGCTTCCAGCTTCTTTTTGTTTGGATCACCGTAGTTATAGGCTGAAAACTGAAAGGGTTGCTGTGCGACGCCCGCCAAGCTGTCGGGGAAGCGGGGGTCTGCCTTACGGTTGGCCATAACGTTAAGCACAGCCTGCATGCCGCCGTCTGGCTCGCCGCGCGCTTCACCCCAAGCCACACGGGCCGCCCATTCGATGTTATGCTTGCCGTACAGCCATGAGCCAGAGGCTACGATTAGCGTGAGACCAATCGCTAAAAATTTGATTTTCGTTATCAAACGCCATTGCTTCATACAGTTTAATATGGTGTTCGCGGTGCATATTTTAATCCCCGTGCCCATTACTGCTTTGCGCGCGCAAACTCTTCGCCTTAATCATTCATTAAAATGAAGGCTTAAGCCCGATCCTTACGCACGGCAAGATATGCGCCGAGCAACGTCGCCGGAAACGGAAACAACATGCCAACAATGTTGAACCAGGCTGGTAAGCTGCCGTCATATGACAGGACCGTCAGTACCAAACTCAACACACCAACAATTGCCGCATTTAAATAAATCGCTGTTTTCGCTATTTTGGCGAGAACATAGCCGCCAATAGCAATCGACACCACGCCGACGAATGTCCGCAAAACAAGGAACAACATGTCCCCATTTAAGGCGTGCATGGCTTCGCTGCTCAATTCACCAGTTAGCGCGATTGCCAACAGAAGCGCACCGACACTATCCAAAACTATCAAGGTAGCGAGCCCAATCAGGGTCGCTTTGAGACTGAATTTTTTCATCTATTAATTCCGGAATTAAGTGGTTACTTCCCTGTCCTGGAAAGCAACACTATAGGTTCAAGTTACTTGCTAGAAATATTAGGTCACACGATGCCACCGCTTAAATAGTAAGCGGTCAAACTGAGGCTGTTCAGGATGCCGTGGGCGAGAATCACTGGTACAAGCTTGCGTTTTACCCGCAAGTAAACAACCGCGAACACGACCGCAACAATGCCCGTGCCAATCACACCGTAGATGCCCTGATAAATATGTAGCGAGCCAAAAACAGCTGCGTGAACCACAACGGCAAGCACCCAGCCCTTTTTGCTGTCGCCAAAGAAGTTACCCAAATAATTAAGTAAGAACCCTCGCATCATCAGCTCTTCACCCATCGCAGCACCCAGCCAAATAACAACAACCAGGTATGCGATAAATTTCAAAGGTTGACCCACGAGGAACGCAAACCTGTCTTTCGCGTCGTCGGGCACTTCGACGCCGACTATCTGGCCCACCAGAGGCATGATCAGCAACATAAATACCAGCACACCAACCACTGTTGCCAGAGCAATGCCCAGTGTTTTCAGCCACGCGGTGCCACCTTTGGGCAACGTCAGGCCGAAGCTCTTCCATGTAATGCCGTGCTGCCGCATGAACAGAGTAGACGTGCCAATACCCACCCACATAGCGATTGATCCTGCAGCGATCACCTCGAAGCGGTCCAGAACATCCTTCACGCCGAGCATAATGCCCAGCACGATTGCTATTTCGATAATGGCTCTGGATTTGGAAGGGGTACTCATAACTAGCTCCTGTCGATGTTTCTTGTTTTTATTTATTATTTTTATGAATGTTAATCGGATCAAGCCGATTGCCCTTGAAATAAAGATTGTACTGATTTTTTCAAATGATAGATTGTCATAGATATATTAATATTGTTAATAAAAAGAAGTACCCATGGCCCTGCACCCTGCCACTCTGTCTTGCCTTCAGGTGTTTTACTCCGTGATCGAACATGGCAGTTTCAGCGCCGCCGCTGAAGCCCTGCATATCACGCAGAGCGCAGTCAGCCACCGCATCAAACAGCTGGAGTCTATGCTAGAGGTAACTCTTTTGCAGCGTACAACGCGCAACATCAAAGTAACCGACGCCGGCGAACGACTTTACCGCGGCACTAACAAAGAATTGGTGGAAATTGAACGCATTGTCGAGGGCATCAAACGTACCAGCGATAGCCATCTTAACCTGACCACCATAAGCTCGCTCGTTAGTAATTGGCTGCTGCTTAACCTATCGCGGTACAATGAGGAATATCCGGCGCAGCCGCTGTCTGTCATTGCTGACGATACCATCCTCGACCTGCAGTTCGAAGGCATCGATGCTGCCATTCGGCTCACCTCAAAAACTGACCCTTTATTGCATAACACCCATATCTGCGACGAGTGGGTTTTCCCAGTGGCTAGCCCCGCGCTGGTAACTGACCCTGACATCATCAGTCATCCTGAAAAACTACTGGATTACCCATTGCTGGTAGATACGGTTGCAGAAAAAGGTAACGATGAAAGCTCGTGGCGCGGCTGGTTCGCCACGCAGAATGTGGCGTTACCAAACACGGTTGCTGGCCAGCGGTTCAACCGCGCTGATATCGCACTGCAAGCAGTAGCTGCGGGTCAAGGCATCACCATCGCCAGAAGCAGCCTTGTGGAGCTGAGCATGGTCAAGATGGGTCTGTTCAAGCAGGTTGGGCGTGCAGTCAAAATGAACCACGCCTACTATTTTGTCTGTCCGACCGAGGACGCGCAAAAGCATGCTATCACGAACCTGAGACACTGGATAATCCGCGAGATGGAGACCAGTTTCAGAACGGTGAGTGCTGTATTGGTAAAGTAGCACTGCCGCCATATTTGAGGGACAATTCGCAAAACCATAGTATCTCGGAAATTCGGTACCTGAACGATATAAGTGCCGATATTGCTCGCTCCCGGCGTCCGTAAAGCAAACAATGTGATTAATCTCTTAATTCTGCAATCTTCGCCAAAAGGTAAGCAATTGTATCTGCATCGTTGGCCTCTTCTGCCAAAGCAAGTGCAGCCCTATAGGCTGTGACGCCGGCTTCCGAGTACCCTACACGTATTTGCGTCTCCGCCAATCGAACATTCGCTCGTATCGACTGAGGGAACAGTTTCATCGCCAGCAATCGCACCGACAGAGAATGCCGGGGCATCTGTGCCCAACCAATCTCATTGCCCAAGTTTTCAAGGCGGTCCTCTTCAACGGACAAGGCGGCTGGTGTAGCAAAATAGGCCTCAATACCATCCTCCAACCGGTCATCCGTCAGGGCTTTGGTCAAATGAAAACTAAGCGGAAGCTTGTCCATGTCCTCGCCCTCAAGGGCCTGCTTGAGCTCAACAGTCATTTGCGCCTTGATAGCTGACCCTGTACCAATATTTCCCAGTAAAATTACGGTGACATCACTTTCAGTAAAATGCGTTAAAAAGGATGAAAACCCATCAATCTGGCCATCATAATTTGTTGTGTGAAGCGACTTGTCCTCAGGTAATTGCCACTCTTCAACCCGCCAACCAACTGCGTTGCCTTTTTCAAACATCAGCGCCATGCTTTCAGGCGACAGTATTTTCCCGGTCCGCAGTCCCCGGTACCAACGAAACATATCTTCTGTCGTGGAATAGAGTGCGGCACCGGCTCCAAAAACTTTCATATTGTTGTAGCCCTGATTGCGGAAGCCGCCACCAGCCGCCCATACATAGCCATCAGCACGATTTTTAACGAGCGCCGAATTTGTATCGACACCTGTGCTTTTCATCCCAAGCGGAGTGAAAATACGTTCCCTAAGCGCATCCTCAAATGACTGACCAGTCAAACGCTCAGCAATCTTTCCAAGTAAAAAATAATCCAAATTAGAATAGCTATATCGTTCGCCTGGCTCGCTCAAAAGAGGTAACTTGGCAATTTCCGCAATATAGTCTTCATCGCTAATTTCACGCCGGAAAGCGCCGGTAAACCACCCCGGTAACCCGGTGGTATGCTGCATGCCGGATGTGTGGCGGATCAACTGATCAATCGTAATAATATCGGCTTTTTCGCCCTGAAATTCAGGCATGTGGTGCTGAAGTGTGTCGCTAAGTGACAGCTTTCCTTCGTCCACCAATTTAAGAATAAGCGCTGCGGAAAACCCCTTAGTCAAAGATGCAAGCCGGTACTTTACCGCCGGGCCGTTTGGCATTCCCCATTCTCGGTTCGCATGGCCAGAACCAGCTGAATAAATAATGCTATCGCCTTGGGCAACAAGCACCGCCCCCTGAAACACATTATACTCACTGTAGCGCTCAACCAACTGATCGATCTTTTCGTGTGCGGTCGCATTGGCCTGTGTTGTACTCGTAATGATCGCAGTATTCGCCAATACTAGCGATGCCAATACGACAAATTTCCTATATTGTGAATTCATGTTTTCCCCGAATTTCCCAAGTAGTTGGACGGTCTTTTTTCCAGAACCACATATAAGCATGGGTTAATTTGATTCAAGCGAACTCGCCTTCAAACGAACAGGTCAGCAGTCAATGAAAAAGGTGTCCTAAATGAACAGAACGCCGCATTCAGCCACGCCGATACGTCATCCACTAGAATCGAATAAAAGTATTTTACGCGACTGATTTTTGGCTTTTCATACGTTGGGCTAGGCCAATTGTTTTTTTATGAAAGCCACTGCACGGCGTGCCAGTTTCAGTCGGTGGAAAAATGATAGGAACCCATGGACCGTGTTATCATATACCCGGTAACAAACATCCACGCCCGCCTCTTCAAGCAAGCTGGCAAAATAACCGGCTTCATCACGTAGAGGGTCCATACCCGCCGTTAATATGGTCGTTTTAGGCAGCTGCGACAGCGCTTTATTATTGGTGAGCGAAACGAGCGGATGCCCGCGCTGCTCAGCCTTTGGCACATAATGCTCCGCTGCCCAGTCAATCGACGCCTGGGTCAAAAAATGATCCCCCGCCCCAAAAGCCAGGCGCGAAGGGTATCGGTCTGCGGCCCCCATACTTACATCAATCATTGGATAGACGAGAACCAGCGGTTCCAGTTGACTAAGGCTTTCTCCGTGGCAGCGAAGAGCCACCGCCCCCGCAAGATTGCCGCCTGAACTGTCACCAAACAGAGCAATCCGTGTGCGGTCACCGCCTAACATGTCTGCGTGGGTCTGCAGCCAGCCATAGGTATCAATACAATCTTCCAACCCAGCCGGAAACGGATGCTCAGGCGACAGACGGAAATCAACACAAACCACCAATCGGTTCAGCTCAACAGCAAGCAATGCAGCCAGTGGCCCGTATGGTTTCGCGTTCGCAAAAGCCCAGCCGCCGCCCTGTATCAGGAAAAGCACAGGCAACTGCTGCACGCCTAAAGGCTTATAAACATAACCTGAGAGCTGCCTACCATCTCGCGCTGGCACCGAAATCACTTGCGTTTCAACGCCAGGCGCATCGGGCTTGGCTTCCAAAAGCATCGCCTCAAGACCGTTTCGCTTATCGTGCAGCGTCAGGTCGTCAAATGCCTGGCCTTCAGCGCTGGCTATTTCTTCAAGGAAAGCTTGTGTTTCCCGATCAGGATGAGGGCAAATCATGCTGCAAGCCCTCTAAAACCGGTATTGCAGGCCAGCGGACCAGGTGCGGGGAGCACCGTAATACCCGAGCTGGTAGCCAAGACTATCTGACAGGTCAAAGCCGTGACTACGATAGTTCTTGTCTGTAATATTTTTGATGCCTGCGAAAAGCTCCCAGTTTTCATTGGCAACACGGTAGCGTATCTGAGTATTCAGAAGGCCGTATCCGTCCTGCGCCAATATCTCGCTGCTGCTGACCGTCGGGTATGTTTTGCTTCGATAACTTGCATCCGCATGAAACGAAATCACCGCACCGTTGCTAAGTGGGATGTCATAGTCGGCAGCCAGAAATAACGTCCATTTGGGT
>JAALKD010000144.1 GCA_011088215.1 Sphingomonadales bacterium
CTAAAGTCTCTCTAACTCAGACCACCATCTGTATCAAATACCCTGATCACGGACAGGTCCAGACCATATGCTCACTGCTGATAGCAACCCTTTGCACGTTTATGAACCGCCATTGGATTCTTAGATTTCCTTCACCTGCCGGGGTTGTCCGGCGCTATTATGGTGATTGAATAATGACTTTACACATTCCTCTCGTGATGGACGCAAAAGAAGCCGCCAATCAACTCGGATTATCCGTAAGTACGCTTGCAAAGATGCGGCTATACGGGTCCGGCCCTGTTTATTCGAAACTGGGCCGCCGGGTTGTTTACCGACCAGTTGATCTGGACAACTGGATCAAGGCCAATCGATTCAGCTCCACATCTGAATACCCCACTCCAGCTGTATGAGTATTCCTGTGGCCAGGGGCAAGAAACGCAAGCCGGATTTGCGAAAAATCCGAACCACAAGGGTTTACCAGCTTCAGGATATAGCGAACGAACTCAACAGATCGGTCAGAACTGTTAGAAGCTGGGTTAAAGCGGGTTTACCTGTCTTGGAGGGACCAGGTACAGCTCTGGTTGATGGCGCTGTGCTTAAGAACTGGCTGTACGAACAAAGCTTGTCGAAAAAGCAGAAGTGCCTTGCAAACGAATTGTATTGCTTCAAGTGCAGAAAACCACGCAGCGTTCGCCAGGGCAGCCTTTCGTTTCATCCTCGCAACGCCAAAACCATGACGATTAAGGCTTTATGTGGCTCGTGCGGCACCCGCATGAACAGGGCTGCTGCGTCGGCGGATCTCGCACAGATACAAGCACGCTTCCAACCGCCAACGCCGCATACGGCACACCTAGTAGGGTGTGACGACCCCAGTGTTAATAGGCACATATTGCTCCCTTACACTGATCAATCAGATTTGGCGTCGAAAACAGGGCCATCACGCTCCAACATTGCATCAAAGATGCCCGTAAAGTTTCACTGAACCATTGGTTTTGCGACATCCCCAACTAAGAAGGAAATAATCAGTGATGAAACGGAAACTGAACACAGCTAACGAGCGAATCAAGCTGACTTACTTTCACTTTCTAAAAAATGCTGACGGAAAAGCAGAGGCGACCATTCGTCAAAACGAAAAGGCAATTCGTCGTTTCGAAGACTACACGGGTGCTGCGTGTTTCAAGACCTTCGACCAAAAACAGGCCGTCGGTTTCAAGGAGGGATTGGAAAAACAGGACATCGCGCTGGCGACGGTAAACTCCACAATCAATATGCTTAAGCGCTTTTTTGGTTGGTTGGCACTACAACCTGGATACAAAAGCAAGGTAAAATCCAATGACATTGCCTATCTGAGTTTGCCGGAAAAGGCCGTCAGGGCTGCTCAAGCCCCCGCAGACAGGAAGATTCCGACATTGGCGATGGTTGAGGCGGCGGTAAGGCTCATGCCCAACAGAACCGCCATTGAAAAGCGCAACAGGGCAATGATCGCATTATTGGCGCTCACGGCAATCAGGGTAGGTTCATTGATAAGTTTGAAGTTGAAACACTTCGACCAACCGAGAATGCTGGTGAAACAGGCACCGTCGGAAGTATCGACTAAATTCAGCAAGCACATCGATACATTCCTTTGCCCTTTCAGCGATGAGTTTGAAGGCATCTTTATTGATTGGGTGGGTTATATCCGGGAAGTTCAGTTGTTCTCCGGAGATGACCCATTGTTTCCCAAAACGAGCATGGGACAAGACGCGGATAACTGTTTTGCACCCTTGGGGCTGTCGAGAGAACACTGGGTGGGCACAGAGCCTGTTCGCGCTATCCTCAGGTCCGCATTCGATAATGCCGGCATTCCCAGGCACACCCCACACAAATTTCGAAACATGCTGGTGAATGAAGGATATGACCGGGGATTGGGCGTTGCTGAAATGAAAGCACTCAGCCAAAACCTTGGTCACGAAAGCGCCATGACCACTCTAACCAGTTACGGGACAATCGCCACCGAGCAACAAGGCCGGCTAATTCGCAGCTGTGCAGCCAAAGCCGACGACAAGCCGATAACCCATTCTCAGCTAAAAGAAGTTCTAAGTGACTTACAACTGATGAAAACGTGAACGGGACGCCGCTCAGAGGCTTGGCGGTCACCGGATAAACCAATCCCGTCCTTCCATATGATCCGCAGTGCGGTGACATGGGTCAACGAAGGGTATGAAAGAAGCCTGAATGTTGCTGAGATGAAAGCGCTCAGCCAAAATCTTGTATTGGAAGCGCAATGACCAAACCCCATCCGCTCGTCTAGAAACTCCGGGTGAGGCATCCTGCGGTTACTATGTGGTTACTTTTCCAATTCTCAGAAATCTAAAAAAGTATTAAGTTATTGATTGTATTGGTGCGCCATGGGGGATGAAAGTGGGCACTGGATGGAACTTTGCTCGTCATTTTGATAAGAAGAATCGATGAGGTTTGATAATCTTTTCTGTATGCTTGTCATGATTCGACACTTCTTGGTTTAGCGCAGAAATGTCAGATCAAGTCATGCGCTTTACACATTATCGCTCATACGCTGCTCTCTCCACTCAAATTCTTCATCACGTCATCGACATTGGTGGCCTTGATGTACTTCGCCGGATTTTCACCTTCGGCCAGCACGGCAAAATGTTTTTCGCCGCACTTGATTTTGGCACCTTCCTTGTGCCGCAGATCGTCCCACCAGTAGCTGCCCTTGGTTTCGACGACGAAATAGAGTTTGTCGTGACCGTCATCTTCAACCAACACAGCCCAGTCTGGATTGTAGGTGCCAAGCGGAGTCGGCACTTTGAACCAGCCGGGGAGCTTGGCGTAGACCCTCACGGCTTCGTTAGCTTCCAAGCGGTGTTTGTCAAACAAGTTGTCCGCCGATTTCATGCGGCGTCTCTGATTTCAA
>JAALKD010000145.1 GCA_011088215.1 Sphingomonadales bacterium
CCCCCCCCCCCCCCCCCCCCCCCCCCCCCCCCCCCCCCCCCCCCCGCCTCCCCGCATCCCCTCCACGCCTCCCCTACCCGACGCTCTCCCGTTCTCTCAGCTTCGCGCTGTGCATCGCATGAGAGGCTTTATGTGTTTCTTCAAAATAGGTTCTCCGCCAGCTTTTCAAACAGCAAGGCGGACGAACACTTCAGCGCTTCGATGCGATCCAGCTTCAAAACCTTTTTGTTGCATTTCTTATATCTAGAATAAGCTAAGCTTATCAGCCAGGCAGGGCGGCAAATTCCACTGCGGCAGCAATCGCATTTGACCACATATACGGCAATCGGCATCCGTGATGCGATGGCAAAGCGAAAACCAAAGAAGAAGGTCGGATTCATTGGCAGGCTGTGGTGGCGTTGCAAGCTGCTGGCGCTGCTGCTGATCGTTGGCGGTGGCGTGTGGTATACGCAGCAGGACAAAGCCACACAGGAGCGAGCACAGGGGCATGCGCTGGATGCATTCAACTGGCTGGTCGAACGCGACGAAACCAACTGGTCGGCTTTGGTAGCAAGGCGACGATATGAGGCCAGCATCGTGCTCGGCGATGCACCGGGAACTGCTTTGACTGATCGCTGAATGTGGCGCTAAAGCAGAAATGTATGAAAAGCGGCACCAATGTATGGGATTTGTATGAAAAAATAAACCCAAATCCGCAATCAGCTAACAATTAGAGACTTACGCCTACCAGCTGATATCCCCACTGGGAATCTGACGCAAGCGACGAATCCAGCAAATGCCTAGCATAGAGCTATTTAAAGAATCCACTAGTTACGTCTTGTATAGCTTAAAAGGGCATTGTATGTATGAATCTGTATGAAATCCAGCGTCAGATTCCCCAAGCGACTAGTGCAGGGTAACTCTAAAGTTACCATTTACAGGACCAAACACGCCAAAAGCGCCAGCGGTTATATCTACCAAGTTGCATGGTATGATGCTACCAGCACTCGCCGTCTCAAGCAGTTTGCCGACCCCGCCGAGGCGACCCGCGACGGAAAGCGCCGGCTCGAACAAATCGCTGCGGGCGAAGTCGATGCTGCGGGAATAACTAATTCAGACTTAAAAGAGCTACGAAAGGCCCGAGAACTGGCCGGCGACATCCCCCTACTCGCAGCACTTGAAGAATGGCGAGCAGCCCGACAACACACTGACGTGCACTTAATTGAGGCAGCCAAGGAATGGGGCGAGCGCCAGGGCAACACATCACAACAGGAGACGCTCGAATTTGTTTACCGTGAATTTTTGAAAGCGAAGATACAGAGCGGACGGTCGGCCAAGACATACACGCCACACCTGGAACCGTTCAGCAGCAAATTCGGAGGGCTGAAAATATCCGAGCTGAAAGAGCCGACATTGCAATCATGGTTGAACACCTTTGAGAACCACGGCACGCGCAACACTAAGCGCAAAAAGCTGGTCACACTCTTTCGTTGGGCACAAAAAAAAGGATATGTGGCGCGGGCGATGAAAACAGAAGCGGAAATGACCGACTCAGCCGAGGAAGTGACCACCGACATTGAAACCATCACCCCGCCGACTTTGTTTGGACTACTGGCTTATATGAAAGAACACCACCAGCCATACGTCGCACCGCTGGCGCTGGCAGCATTGTGTGGAATGCGCCGATCGGAAGTGCAGAACCAGCTTTGGGACGACATACATCTAAAGCGACGATTCTTGAAGGTTTCATCCGCCAAGAAAGGCACACCGGCCAAGCGTATAATACGACTATCAGAGAAGGCCATTCAATGGCTCACAGTTGCCGCACAACCGGCCGGAAAGGTCTGCCCGACTACTACGTGGGCAATGGATAGAATCCGCGACATAGGGCAAACCAACGACCGATTCAGACTGCCACCGAACTGCTTTCGTAACGGGTACATTTCACACCTGGTCGCACTATCTGGCGACATCAACCGCACATCACTTGAGGCTGGCAACTCGCCAAACATCATCCGCAAGCACTACCTTGAATTGGTTACAGCAGACGATGGTGCAGAATGGTTTGGATCATTCCCCGAGGTCGCAACTAAACAGAGAGCGAAGGCAGTATAATGGCCCGCAAATTCAAAGTCAGACGGAAGATTCACCGGGCAAACCGCCAACTTTCTGTCTATGAATTGGGTGCCAAAAATTCAGGCGACTTCGCCGAAAAGAACAAGGCCGCATATTTTGATTACATTCAGAAACTAACACCAGAAGAGCGGGCGCAGCTTTTTAGGTACAAGGCAGACCGAGAAAAGGCGATGACACTTGCATGGGAACGGCTCGAGTTTGCTCCTGACGAGATCGCTCAGAAGTTTGGGCTTAAGGACTGGAAAGAATTTAAACGGAAAACCTCCTGCTGGATAAATGGCCACAATGTCGATATTGGCAAAATGGTTTCACTAATCACCAACGGAGATGGCCAACAATCAAACGAGGGCCGGCGACTGAAAGCGCAACTTGAAAAGCTTTTAAATGACCAGATCGAGAAAGACTTTTTCGACGTAATAGACTGATTTACGGTAATTACTCAACAACCACGGCACGGGACATATAACGCAAATTGACAACAAGCTGTGTTGTATGGAAACAATCCAGAACCAAACACAACTAGTCCCAAGCAGCACAATCATGGCGCAGCTTGGATATTCCAACCGGGCCGCGTTCCTCGAGTTTATTAAACGCGAGGGAGTGCCCTTTTACCGTCTTGGCGCACGGCGCTTCATGTTCAGCACGCAGGAAGTTGAATCGTGGCTTGCACTTCACAAGGTAGGGGGCACAGCACGATGAAAATACGACCACGCAACCGAGGCCGTAAATTCAACGGCACCACACTCCGCCTAGAACAGCGCATCATCAA
>JAALKD010000070.1 GCA_011088215.1 Sphingomonadales bacterium
ATCTGGGTCCATGCCCGCGTCGGCGATGGAAGGTTTTAGATAATTGCCATGCACGCCAGTGAACAGGTTGGTGTATACGATGTCGTCGGAATCATAATCAACAATGGCTTGTTTGTATCGTTCATCAGCATTGGCTTCTTTGGTAGCAATGAAAGCTGAGCCGATATAGCCAAAGTCAGCGCCCATTGCTTGGGCTGCAAGCACAGCGTCGCCGGTCGCGATAGAGCCAGACAGGGCAATGGGCCCGTCGTACCATTTGCGGATGTCCTGCACCAAAGCAATGGGCGAGGTTGTGCCAGCGTGGCCACCGGCACCAGCCGCAACCGCGATAAGGCCGTCCGCGCCTTTTTCAACTGCTTTGCGAGCAAATTTATCATTGATGATGTCATGTAAAACGATGCCGCCATAGGAGTGGATGGCGTCGTTCACCTCAACCCGTGCACCCAGCGATGTGATGACAATCGGCACTTTGTATTTCACGCACATTTCAACGTCATGCATCAGCCGGTCATTAGACCGATGAACAATCTGGTTAACGGCAAAGGGTGCGGAAGGTTTATCAGGATTGGCCTTGTCGTAGGCTGCCAGTTCTTCGGTAATTCTGATCAGCCATTCTTCTAACACCGGACCAGGCCGCGCATTCAGCGCGGGGAACGACCCGACGATTCCAGCTTTGCATTGCTCAATGACAATATCCGGGTTGGAAATGATGAAAAGCGGTGACCCAATCACTGGAATCCGCAAATTCTGAAGCTGCTGTGGCAAACCCATAACGAAAATCTCTCCTGCTGCGCCAATAAGCGGCGATATCTCTCAAGCTGGGAAATTAGGCCACTGTAGCGTCCTGTCCAGAAAATAAATGCTCGATGAGCTCGTGTGCGCCATAAACTGCGAGTTCGAAACCGGTTGGTACATCTTTGTCTCGGAAAATATCTGCGGTGATCAGGGAGCCCGGAAATGAAATGGGTTGAATCAATCAAGCGCCGATAGAACTTCTGCGATCACTGCTTCTTTATCTACTTTCAAGCGTCGTGAAAATTCCTCAGGTGTGTTGGTCAGCGTGTCATGCTTTGCGCTCCAGGCGTTGATTTCCAGCATAATGGGCAACAAGCCCTTACCTTTTGCCGTAAGATTGTAAAGCCGCTTTGCGGCGTTTGCAGGATCGGCGCTGCGGGTGATAACGCCGTGGTCCTCAAGGCGTCTCAGGCGGCTCGCAAGAATGTTGGTGGCGATATTTTCATCTGACTGCAAAAATTCACCATAGTGTTTTTTACGCTTGAACATCAGGTCTCTGATGATCAGTAAAGTCCATTTGTCACCAAATGTCTCAAGCACGAAATTAATCGGGCAATTAGACCGGCAATTTTCGGAGTTGTGTTTCATCATTTAATCAATAAGAAAAGAACTTGCATTATGCAAGTTCTTGAGCAATGTTATTTCACTTGCAAAAAGCAAGTGGCTGGTAGCCAATATGATAAGGACAATAAATGGGTTTGAGGAAAAAGCACAGACGCATCAGCGTTTTCATAGGCATTGGCACGTTTATTTTGGCCGCATACTGGTATCAGTTTTCCAGCAACCTGCTTAAACAAGAAGAAATAGAGGCCTATATGGCAACATATCAGGAGCAGGCCCAGTCATCCAAGGTGCGTCATGACATGGCGGCACTTAGACTGTTTCTGGAACAAGATGACGGGTTGCCGTTTTATACGGTGAATTTATACAAGTTTCATGATCAGGCTGACTATCAGAATGAGTTGCCTCACAATGTAACAGGTTTGCAAGCATATGAGAAATTTAGTGCCGTAATGTTGAGATTGCTGGCGGTACGGGCATCGCAGCCCATATTTGGCAGCACATGGTCCGATTCCGCCGCATCAGGTTGGGACCGCGTTGTCATTGTCCGGTATCGAAGCCGAAGGGACATGGCGGATCTGTTTGCCAGCGATGAATTTGCTGTTGCGTCCAAGCACAAGTGGGCGGCCATCAAGCAAAACGAAAGGTTGTTGGTTCACGGGCTTCATCTGCCTGACGGATTGGTGATCGCATCGCTGTTGGCGATTATTGCGGCTTTGATAGTGAATTCATTGCTCTCAATTGCTCGACTTAGACGCCCAGTAGATACTTGACTTCGGCAAAGGCATCAATTGCCTTGTCCAGGTCGTGCTTGGTCAGTGCCGCAGACATCTGGGTGCGAATGCGTGCTTTGCCTTTCGGTACCACCGGAAACGAGAAAGCCACCACATAAACTCCGCGCTTGAGCATTTCGTCGGCGAACCTGCTCGCAAGTGCCGCGTCATACAGCATTACCGGTACAATTGGATGCTCGCCTGGTAACAGGTCGAAGCCCAATGTTTCCATCTTCTCACGGAAATAGGCGGTGTTGAGGGTTAGTTGTTCGCGAAGGTCATTGGACTGCGAGACCAGTTCAATTGCTTTGATCGCCCCGGCGGCAACCGGCGGTGCCACCGTGTTGGAAAACAGATAGGGCCGAGAGCGTTGACGCAGAAGCTCGATAATTTCGCGCTTGCCACTGGTATAGCCCCCGCTGCCGCCGCCCAGCGCTTTGCCCAGCGTGCCGGTGATAATATCACCCCGGTCGATGCATCCGCAATGCTCGTGCGTGCCCTTGCCCCCCGCTCCGACAAAACCCGTTGCATGGCAATCATCAAAATGCACCAGCGCGCCGTATTTTTCAGCCAAGTCACAGATTTTATCCAGTTGGGCGATATAGCCGTCCATGGAAAATACACCGTCTGTGGTGATCAGTTTGTAGCGCGCGCCAGCGGCATCGGCAGCTTTCAATTGGTCTTCCAGGTCGGCCATGTCATTGTTTTTGTAGCGGTAGCGCTGGGCTTTAGATAGTCGAACGCCGTCAATGATGCTGGCATGATTAAGCGCATCGGAAATCACTGCGTCCTCGGGCCCCAGAATGGTTTCGAACAGGCCGCCGTTGGCATCAAAACAACTCGGGTACAGGATTGTGTCCTCGACCTCCAGAAAGTCACTGATGGTTTGCTCCAGCTGTTTATGCAATGTCTGCGTGCCGCAAATAAAGCGCACCGACGCCATGCCGTAACCCCAGTCTTTCAAGCCCTGCATTGCTGCGGCGTTAACCTCTGGGTGCTGCGCCAGACCCAGGTAATTGTTGGCGCATAAATTGATAACCTCAGCGCCGCCGGTGATACCCACAGTGGCTCCTTGCGGCGTAGTTATTTCCCGCTCGTTTTTATAAAGGCCAGCGCCGCGAATTTCTTCCAGTTGGCCCGCCATATGGTCTTTGAATTTTCCGTACATCTGCGTGTCCTCACACTTCCCAGTTAAGCACAACTTTACTGGCTTTGCCCGCATTCATCAGATCAAAGCCCTGCTGAAAATCGCTGTAGGGCAGTCGGTGGGTTATTACTGGTGAAATATCCAAGCCGTTTTCAATCATCACTGACATTTTGTACCAGGTTTCATACATCTCGCGGCCATAAATGCCCTTGAGTGTCAGCATATTGAAGATAACCGTTTCCCAGTTGATGTTGGCGCCTGCCGATGGAATGCCAAGGATCGATACCTTGCCGCCGTGGCACATATTTTCAATCAGATCTTTAAACGCCATTTCATTGCCCGACATCTCAAGGCCAACATCAAAGCCTTCGCTCATGCCCAGCTCTGTTTGCACGTCAGCTAACTTTTCGCTGCGCACATCAACCGTTCGGGTTGCACCGAGCTTTGCGGCCAGCGCGAGGCGTTCGGGCACTACATCGGTGATAACCACATGGCGCGCGCCTGCGTGCCTGCACACTGCCGCTGCCATGGCACCGATTGGCCCCGCGCCTGTGATAAGCACATCTTCGCCTAACAAGTCCCACTGCAGCGCGGTGTGAACGGCGTTGCCTAGAGGATCGAACAGCGATGCTACATCAAGGTCAATGCCTGTGGAATGCTCCCACACATTGGACATGGGCAGAGACACGTATTCTGCGAATGCGCCGGGTCGGTTAACGCCGATCCCGCTGGTGTGCGCGCACAGATGCCGCCGACCGGCCATACAGTTACGGCACCGACCACACACCACATGGCCTTCGCCTGAAACTAGTTGGCCCGGGTGAAAATCCAAAACATTGGACCCGGCGCTGACAATTTCACCAACAAATTCATGGCCAACCACCATGGGAACAGGAATGGTTTTTTGTGCCCATTCGTCCCAGTTATAAATATGCATATCGGTACCGCAGATTGCTGTGCGTTTTACCTTGATCAATACGTCATTGATGCCTAGGTCAGGCTCGGGAACATCCTCAAGCCAAAGGCCAACATCTGCGTTTCGTTTTACCAGTGCTTTCATTGGGTGTGTCCATGTAAGGGTCGGTTAACTTCAACAGTCTCATCAGGCTGTCTTGCCTTAAGGGGTCATGGAGCGCAAGCTTAAAAAATACTACAATCGGGCGTTAATCTTAGCCCCACAGGCCTGGGGAGGGCGGGTACACTGAACCGTCGTTATATTTCAGGCTATATTCCCGGTCACGCGCCAGCAACAGCGGCCCGTCCACGTCCACGAAACGGCAACGCGGTGCGATCACCATCGCGGGTGCCATGGCAAGCGATGTGCCCAGCATGCAGCCAATCATCAGGCCAAAGCCCATCGCTTCGGCGCGGTCGGCCAGCTCCAGTGCAGCGGTCAGGCCGCCGGTTTTATCAAGCTTGATGTTAACGTAATCGTAGCGTCCTTTCAGATGCTGCAGGTCTGAGGCTGTCATGCAACTTTCGTCGGCGCACAGCGGCACTGGGCTTTTGTATCCCAGCAGTGCATCGTCGGCGTCTCGGTGTAACGGTTGCTCGATCAAAGCAACCCCAGCTTTTGCCAACTGAGGTGCAATGGATTTAAGCGCATCAAGGGTCAGGGCCTCGTTGGCATCGACTATAATTTCCGCATCCGGTCGCGCGTGGCGCACTGCTTCTACGCAGGCCACAGGCGCTTCGCCGCCAAGTTTCATTTTAAGGATCGGCTGCATGCTTGCTGCTTTTGCCGCCGCCGCCATTTTTGTCGATGTATCCAGACTGAGGGTAAAGGCGGTTTGAACAGGCACAGCATCGGTACCAATGAGTTCGAACACGCTTTTGCCTGTTTCCTTGGCTTCCAGGTCCCACAGGGCACAATCCAGTGCGTTGCGCACGCCGCCTGCGGGCAACCGGTCCAGCAGTGCCTGCCGGGTAAGCCGACCAGTATGGTTGCTCAGAAATTGATCTATTTCATTTTTCAGGCTGGCCGCAGTTTCACCCTTGTAATTGATGCCAGCCGCCTCGCCGTGGCCTGTTTTACCATCCCGCTCTATTGTTAGTTTCACAACTTCAGTTGTCGTGCAGGAACGCCTCGAGATAACGAAAGGCACCTCCAGGGGCCATTCTTCGATCTGGGCATCCCAATTCATGAGGTCTTAGTCTTTATCTGATGTACGGCTTGGCCCTTGCCACCGGTCAACCAGCCTTGTCTCAATGTCCATCAAATCCAAAACCCGCCCCACATTGTGGTCCACAATGTCAGCCACGCTTGTTGGTCGGGTATACATGGCGGGCATGGGAGGTGCGACAATGGCACCGAGCGTGTTTGCCTCGAGCATCAACTTGCAATGTCCCGCATGCAGCGGGGTTTCCCGCGGCATCAGCACCAAACGCCTGCGTTCCTTCAGTGCCACATCAGCCGCGCGGGTCAGCAAGTCATCGGCGTGGGAATGCACAATGGCAGACAGGTTTTTCATCGAACAGGCGGCGACAACCATGCCGTGGGTGCGAAACGAACCACTGGCAATGCAGGCACCAACCTGATTAACGCTGTGAACCTCATCTGCCAATGCTTCAACGTTTGTCGCAGATAGGTCGGTTTCCACCGCAATATTCATGCGTGCGGTTTTGGACATCACCAAATGGGTTTCAATATCTGCAACGCTGCCAAGAACCTCAAGCAATCGAATGCCATAGATCACGCCGCTTGCGCCGCCGATGCCGATAATGATTTTTCTGGTGTCCGCCAAATGTCTGCTCCTCACCCGATACCATATAAAGACTACGGCCCGGTAAGCAATAGCTGTTGCAGCCCAATTATACAGTTAGCGGCCGTTTGCACCAAAGGCTTGATGATTGGCGCAATAGGCAGTATCCATCCACACAGTTTTAAAACGGCGCGGACTCCACCGCGCAATAAATTGAAAATCTTATGACCGCTGCCAACGAAAATCGCTTTGTTCTAACCATTCGCTGCCCCGATACCATCGGCATTGTTGCTGCGGTTTCTGGCTATCTGGCTGACAAGCAATATTTTGTCGACGAGTCGTCTCATTTTGGTGACGAGATGACGGGTCAATTCTTCATGCGCACGGTTTTCACTGCCAAGGCTGACGTGCCCAGCCGATCCAGTTTTGCTGCTGAATTTGCCCCGATTGCCGAGAAGTTTCAGATGACATGGCGGTTTGCCGACCCGCGGATAAAGCGGCGAGTGTTGATCATGGTATCCAAATTTGATCATTGCCTGAACGATTTGTTGTACCGGCACAGTGTTGGCGCATTGAATATGGAAATTCCGGCGATTGTCTCAAATCATATGGATTTGGCAGGCCTTGCGGCAGCGCATAATATTCCTTTCTTTCATGTGCCGGTGTCGGCCACCACCAAAGAGCAGGCTGAGGCAAAGCTTCTTGATATCATTGAGGAAGCCCAGGCGGGCACTATTGTGCTCGCGCGCTACATGCAGGTACTTTCAGATGATATTTGTCGTCAGCTCCAAGGCCGGGTGATCAATATTCACCACTCGTTTCTACCCAGTTTCAAGGGCGCAAAACCCTATCACCAGGCTCATGCACGCGGTGTTAAACTTATTGGTGCCACCGCCCATTATGTGACGCCTGATCTGGATGAAGGGCCAATTATCGAGCAAAGCGTGGAACGCGTTGACCATCGACGCACGCCCGAGCAGCTGATCGCAATTGGCCGTGATACCGAAGCGATCGCATTGGCGCGCGCTCTGTCGTATCACCTGGAAGACCGGGTGTTCCTGAACGGCAGTAAAACTGTGGTTTTCAGATAGAGAATAGCGCGCTAGACCGTTAGCTGGCCCAACCGCCGCTGAAGGGTATTGCCTGACCGACAAAAAAATCACTTTCGTCGGAGGCGAGGAAGACCGCCAGCGCGGTGTCCTCCTCGGGGCGCGCCAACCGGCCCAGCGGCACTTCCCGTGCCAGATTTGCTTGAAATTTAGGGTTTTCCTGCATGTCTTCAGGGTAGTAAGCCGGATTTTCAACCCAATTTTGCGCAATAAGGTTGCACTGAATATTGTCGCGCGCCAGCTCAACCCCGACTGACTTCACATAGGATATCTGCGCACCGCGCGCTGCCGAATAAGCCGCCAGTCTTGCCATCGGTCTTAGAGGCACAGCGCTGCCGTAAACGACTATTTTGCCGCTTTTGCGCGCCTGCATTTGCGGCGCGACTGCACGCACCAGCCGGTGCAGCGGGTAGACCATCACCTCAAAAGCGGTTTCAAAAGAGGCATCATCCAATTGGTCAACCGTTTTTCCGTACAGGTTATCGCTGGCCAGATTTATCACGAGCACATCAATGGTGCCGGCGTCGGCGACGATAGATAGTGCGGCTGCAGGGTCGGTCAATATCTGGTCATTGCTGGTGACATCGGCGCCTTCTCGGCGAAAATGTTCAACGGTGGCTGGCCCCATAAAGTCATTGGCCTGGGTCACTAAAACTCGTTTTCCGTCTAGCCGGGTTTTTGTGGGAATACCGTCCGCTAACATCCGTGGTCTCCTCGAAGCACTATTGGGTCGTGTCTTCGAGTATTATTGTCTATTACAAAGTGATAGTCATGGACGAAATATCGTTTACTGTTAAGCCACCAATGAAAATGCTGTCTGCTCCGCCGGTATTGATCAAAATACCAGATACTCCACCAATAACTGCATTGGATGCCGCTGCAATAACATCTGAGACAGTTGCAAAATCGGTGTTGGTATTGTTGATAACTAACCTGTCATCGGCAACCGAAAAGTCATCGATCCAGTCATTGCCGTGGCCACTTGCAAAGACAAAACTGTCTGCACCGCTACCGCCGGACAGAGTGTCGTCGCCGCTGGCACTGCGGAGGGTATCGCTACCGTCATTGCCGTCGACATTGTCGTTGCCGCTGCCATCGAAAATTTCGTCATTGCCCAAACCGCCGGTGATAGTATCATTTTGGGAGCCGCCAAATACTATGTCATTGCCGCTACCTGCCGTTACTTGATCAGCGCCGCCGGACGCAAATATCACATCATTGCCGTCGCCGCCGAATATTTCATCGTTAACATTTGTATCCACCTGATCACCGGGGCCGCCGTATATTGTGTCGTTTCCAGCGCCTGCCCGAATTTCATCTCCGCCGGTGCCGCCGCCAACAATGTCATCACCTGCGGCTGAAAATATGACATCGTCACCTGTGCCCGCAAAAGCAACATGATCGCCTGTCCCGGTTTGTACTGCTTCGCCGGCATCGACACGGCCATTATTATTGGCATCATCCAGGCCGCCTGCAATCAATGTGTCATCGCCCGAGCCGCCAAACAGGGTATCACTGGCCGAGCCGTTATCGGTGCTTTGAGCGGCACTGAAGGAAAAAGCACTGCCGGTATAGGTGCCGCCCACAATGATGTCATCGCCGGCACCGCCCGCTGCAATGTCTGCGCCCGACCCACCAAAGAAACTATCGTCGCCCGTATCGCCCGCACCAGCAAACAACACATCGTTGCCGTCGCCGCCTGCGGATGCGTCGTTGCCTGTGCCGCCGACAAGTGTGTCGTTGCCCGTGCCCCCGACAAGTTCATCGTTGCCGGCTTCACCAAGCAAGCGGTCAGAGCCGCCAGCGCCGTCGATCTTGTCTGCGCCGTTACCACCTTCAACTCTGTTGCCAGCGGTGTTGCCAACAACGGTATCATTGCCGCCTGCGGTGATGATATTTTCGATAACTGTTTCGGGGCTAACAAAAACAGTCTCGTCTCGACTGCCGACAAAACGACCACCAGAGAAATATTCTACGGTAGTGCCTACGCCGATAAAGGCGCCGCCAAAGGCGCTGTTATCTGGAGATAGATCGATTTTGACACTTTCCGAACCGCCAACAATTTCAATGGTGTCGGTGCCGCCGGTATCAAAAATGGTCTCCCAATATTGCAGGTTAACATTGTATTGATAAATATTGTCTTCGTCAGGCGCGTCAGGCGGTCCGTATATTTGACGCAGCGCCAGAATATCTAAATATCCAAACGAAGTAGGATAGAAACTGACACTATTTGCGGTTGGGAAAAGAGCCGATGCAAAGCTTGGCACCAGCAGGGTAAATTCGGTGCCAGCAAATTCGTCTGGAAAGCCTGTACCGTCATCGGTATGGGCCAGACCTAGAGCGTGTCCTAGTTCGTGCAATACGACAAAACGAAGCAATCCGTCCGTGTTGATACGTGATTCAAAAATTGCAATGTCACTGGCGGTTGGGCTGTAGCTAGGCAGGCCAGCAAGGCCGATGGTGTTACCTGCATCAGCCGTGGTAGCGAACAGGCGAATAGTACCAAATGCGTTGCCGCTGTCTGGAACTTCCTGAAAGTTGATATTGGCAAAACCTGAGACCTGTTCAAGGCCGCTGCGAAGAGTCTCTTGGGTGACACTGGACGCCGGGCGAGCGCCTTGAGTTACATCAACATCATCTGTCGTAAACGGCGTGATGAAGGTTGAGGTGTCAGTTACAAAACTAAAGGTAATCGTCGGCGTGTTGACGCCGTCGCCGTAACCGAGGCCAAAGACAAGAATGTCCACTAACTCATTCCCTGTGTCGGCCACGAGGCGTAGATCATTGGGGTCTGGGCGGTCGCTCAGCGCTTCTTCCTGGACAAACAGTGTGTAAACACCGACATCAGTTCCGCTTGTATTGTTAAACGAGCTGGCTCCAATGAAATATGTGCCACTAACCGAAGGCGTAAACAGGATACGGCTATTTGTTGAAACCCCGTCATCGTCGTCTTGCTGCGCCACTCGGTTGCCGCTGCTGTCGAAAACACCTGTCAGGAACGGATCAAGTAGGGTGCCTGAACCAGTTCGGCTACCTTCAAGGTCAATCTGGTAAGTAACGCCCGCTTCCAATTGGACTGAGAAAAAATCCACATCGCCTTCGACTTCAATATTGCCGTTAGCACTGGAACCAACAGTTACTGAAAAATTGGTGCTGATACTGCCTGTGGGTTCGTCGTCCATATATACTCCTGCACAAAGCGATCTATAAGCAGAACCCTAAAGGATAATAAACTAAAGATCAAGGGCTGTGGTCCGTTTATGCCCAATTCGTTTATGCGCTGGCAACATTAACGAGCAATGAACAAAGTTAAATACACATTTGTGTCAGATGTTTGTTTAGCGCGGTTGAAAGCCGGTGTTTTTGTTGCCGTTTACTTCTTGGGGCAAGCTGGGTAGGATTTGCCGGTGCTTTCTTTATCGCCTGTGGCTGGCAGGTACTGGGAGTAACATTGGGGCGCATTGACACGGTGCGAGCGAATATTCATTGTAGAACAGGGGTCTGTCATGGCGATATTTTCAATTAAAAACATGGTTAAACTTCGGCCTTACATTGCGGCCTCTGCTGTTGCGGCGTTGATGGTGGCTGCCTTGCCTGCTAGCGCGCAAAAAACTACGCGGCCAGTGTTGCACGGCAAGCATTGGGTGGCGATAACCGGGAAACCACTGGCGGCCACGGCAGGCAGCATGACTTTCACTCGTGGTGGCAATGCGGTGGATGCTGCTGCTGCCATGTTGGCGGCAACAAGCACCATGTGGGACACGCTGGGCTGGGGCGGCGAAACCCAGGCGCTTATTTATAATCCGAAAACCGGCAAAGTGATCGGCATCAATGCGCTTGGCGTTGCGCCCACTGGTGCCACACCGGAATTTTTCAAAAACCAGGGTATGCAATATCCGCCCGAGTATGGACCGTTGGCGGCGGTTACGCCCGGCACCCCCGGTGGTTTGATGGTGATGGTGGCGGAATACGGTAAACTTAGTTTGGCCGAGGTGTTGGCACCGGCCATGGAAATGGCCGCGGGCTATCCTGTGGAGGAGAACCAGGCCGACAATATGGAGCGCCGCAAAGGTTTGCTTTCGCAGTGGGAACATTCAAAAAAAGTGTTCTTGCCGCATATGAAAGATGATGACAGCCAGGAGCGCGCCGCCCCTTATGCGGGTGAGATTTTCAAACAGTTAGATTTGCTGGCGACATTACAAAAGTTGGTCGACACCGAAAAAGCCGCCTTGGCTGCTGGGAAAAGCCGAAAAGAAGCGATTTATGCTGCTTATGACCGTTTCTACCGTGGCGATATTGCTGAGGAGATCGTACGCGGCAGCAACGAATACGGTGGTCTGATAACCATGGACGATCTGGACAAATGGCAGGTGCACATCGAAGAACCGGTCAGCACCAGCTACAAAGGTGTTGATGTCTACAAGCTGACCACTTGGGTTCAGGGTCCGGTGATGCTGCAGGCGCTTAACATCCTCGAGAAAGTTGACCTGAAGGGCATGGGCTATAACTCTACGCGCTATATCCATGCACTGTATCAAGCTATGAATCTGTCGTTCGCTGATCGCGATTTCTACTACGGAGACCCCTACGTGCCACCGGTTGAACCGGTTGAAGGCCTGCTGTCAAAAGCCTACGCTGACCAGCGCCGTGCCCAGATAAATTGGCAAGTTAACGACCCCACCGTATCACCCGGCGATCCATACCCGTTCCAGAACGGCAAAAACCCTTATACGGAACTATTGAAAAAATGGACGCCGATCCCACCCGCCGCTGACGCAGACGGTGCGGACGGTTTTCAGGTTGCCCAGAATGTCGACCCTAATATTATGACGGACGATGAAAGTTTTGTCGCGGGCACAACCTCCATTCAGGCGGCAGATGCCGAAGGCTGGGTGGTTTCAATCACGCCTAGTGGTGGCTGGATACCGGCCTTCATAGCTGGTGAATCGGGTATTGGTCTTAGCCAACGCATGCAAAGTTTCGTGCTCGATGAAGGACTTAACCCATTTAATGTAGTTCAGCCCGGTCAGCGCCCCCGCGCCACGCTCACACCCAGTTTGGCCCTCAAGGACGGAAAACCCTTGATGGCTTTCTCGGTGCAGGGCGGCGACACGCAGGACCAGAACCTGCTGCAGTTTTTCCTCAACATGACCGAGTTTGACATGAATGTGCAGCAGGCGGTGGAGGCTCACAATATCACCAGTTACCAGATGCAAAGCTCGTTCGGCGCTCATAAATCCGAGCCGGGCAGACTACAGTTAACCCTTAACGTACCAGAGTGGGTGCGGGTTCAACTGGGTAAAATGGGCTATAAAGTTGAGATTGTTGACCGGACATACAGTCCAATCACCGGGATCTACTTCGACCGGAAAACCGGGTCCATGTGGGGTGGTGCCAGTGACTACGGCGATGATTATGGTGTCGCCTGGTAGGTTACCGAGATCGTCTAGAGTTCGGGTTATAGTTGATATGTGTTTGGAGTTTTTTTGATCTGTATGTTTGCGTGCAACTTTGTGCGCAGTTGGGGAGGGATATTCAAATGGCTTTCAATTCAATAGGACGGGCGCTTAATGCGTTGGCGGGCGCTGCCTTGCTATCAACATCGGTAGCTTTTGGTTCAGTGTCGGCTGCCGAGGACGACAAAAAAGAATGGTCGATCGATACAGCTAACCCTGAAGGCACACCGACGCAGCAGATTGAATTTGAAACCAGCGCTGGCACCTGGATGAGTGTTGATGTGTCCCCAGACGGCGAAACCATGTTGTTTGACTTGCTGGGTCATATATATGAAATGCCTATCGGTGGCGGCACGGCCAAAGCACTTACCACGGGCCGGTCATGGAACCATTTGCCGCGCTATAGCCCTGATGGCAGTGAAATTGCCTTCACCTCTGATCGTAGCGGCGCCGACAATATCTGGATTATGAATCGCGGCAGCGGTGCGCTTGAAAATCTGACCAAGTCGTCCGACCCGGTTCTGCGCGGCAACTGGTCAGCGGATGGCCGTCACATAATGGCGGTGCGCTTCCCCAAAGAGTTGACCCTGCACGGTGAAATGTATAATCGTTTTGGCAAGAAGCAAGAGCTTGTCAAAAGCGCCGTTTTCCGTTTTGCCAACCAATATATTGATGATGCCCAGCGCGGATTTATTTACTACGAACATGTTAACGGTGGGCTGCCCAGCGACGGTGCGCGCATATACCGTTTCAACAAAGAAACCGGCGAAAGTGAAATTCTCGTCCGGCGCGCAGGCGGTGCCTTCAACCCGGAATTGTCACCGAACGGAGACCGGTTGGCCTATATGGGGCGCCAGGACCTTGTTACATCGCTTTATGTGCGCGACTTGAACACCGGTAAAGACCGGTTGGTGCTCACCGACCTGGACCGGGACCAGATGGAAAACCTGAGCCAGTATGGTTCTGGCGCGGGCATGAGCTGGGCGTCTGATCGGGACATAGTTTTCAGTAATGGCGGCAAATTATTGCGCGTTAACATGGACAATGGTTCTGTCAGCGAAATTCCTTTCACGGTGACAGTGTCACGCGAGGTTAACAAAACCGTTCGCACGACCAATAAAATCAAAACAGGCGTTTCCAAAACCCGTATTCAGCGTTTTGCTAATCCAATGGCGGACGGCATCCTGTCTGAAGCATTGGGTGAAATTTACTTGAATAGTAACGGGCGTAATCGCAACCTCACGGACAGCGATTTGCTGGAGGCGAACCCGGTATACAGCGCTACGGATAGGAAACTTTATTACACGACATGGAGTGACGCAGATTTTGGCGCAATTTACCGTCGGTCCCTTCGCGGCGGTAGACTCACTGGCCGCGCCGAAAAACTAACTGATCTAGCAACGCAGTACGGCGCTCTGTCGGTGTCGAAAGACGGCAAGATGCTGGCTTATCTGCGTGGCCCCGGTTCGCTTGCAAACGGTCAGCGGTTGGAAAACCAGATCACTTTTGAACTGATGGTGCGCTCTGATGACGGTGAAACGCGAAAGGTAACTGACGTTCGTGCCAATTGGTCGAACGGCAATACGCCTGAAATGCGTCGTGCTTCGCCGATCCGTTTCTCCGACGATGGCACATCGCTTTATTTCTCGGAACTCAGTGACGATGGCCTAAAATTGAAAAACATCGGTCTGGACGGACGAGGCGAGAAAACCCTGTATAAATTCCCGCATTCGTCGCGCGCTATGTTGTCGCCGGACATGAAGTGGATTGCTTTCCGCGAATACCAGCGCACCTTCGTTACGCCGTTTGATTATGTGGGTCAGACCCAGACAATTAGCGCTGATAAAAAGATGGGCTTCACCAAACGTATCGACACCAACGAAGGTGTTTACATGGGATGGCAAGCGGATAGCAGCGGCCTTTACTGGACCCGCGGTACTGACTTTTACCAGAAATCCCTGGCTGATGTTCTGGATGGCAAGAAGGATAGCTCGCAAACCACCGATATTTCGGTTGAATATGCTGTCGCCAAACCCACAGGCACAATCGCCCTTACCGGTGCAACGGTCATTACAGTGGACGGCGGGCGTAGGGTTCTGGAAGGCGCAACTGTTCTGGTTACAGACGACAAGATTGTTGCGGTTGGCACTGACATTGCCGTGCCGGATGGCGCTAAAGTATATGATACCACTGGCAAATTTATCATGCCGGGCATTGTGGATGCCCACGGTCATTACGGCGGTGACAATCAGTCTTATCTCCACACGCTAGAGCAATCCATGCCGGGCCTTATGTCACCGCTCGCCCATGGGGTCACCACTCTGTATGAAGTTTACGGAACGGCAGAAAAGGATGCATGGGTCAGGGATAGACTTGAGGCTGGTAAAACATATGGCTCGCGTTTGTTTACCACCGGCACACCAATTTTTGGTGCCAAATACCGCAAGGGTCTGATGCGGCCGATTGACAGTCTTGACGAGGCGCGCCAGGCGCTGAGCTACAACCAGGCTTTCGGCGCTGAAGCGGTGAAAGACTATACCCAGTTTACTCGTCGGGCACGGCACGCAACAGTTGCCGCATCTCGCGAATTGGGCATTCATGATGTGGCCGAAACAGCTGGTAATTTGCAAATGAACCTGACTCAGGTGATCGACGGCATTACCGGGCTTGAGCATTCCATGGGCATGACGCCGCTCTACGGCGACGTAATCAAATTCATGGCCGCAACCGAAGTGGCGATCACGCCGACGCTGATTGTGGTTTATAATGGCCCATCAGGCGAAACCTATTTCCACCGCACCGAGCGGGTTTGGGAAGACCCCAAGCTTTTGAAGTTCCAAACCCGCGACGAGTTACTGCGCACACGGCGGCCCACATTTTTTCGCGACGACGAGCAATATGCGCCGAAAATGGCGGCTGAATTGAAACCGCTTTATGAAGCAGGAATTTCGTTGCAAATGGGCGCCCACGGCCAGATGAGTGGCCTGGACGCACACTGGGAAATGGAATTGTATCAGATGGGGGGCTTCACACCCGAGCAGGTCATTGAGATATCAACCATCAACGGTGCTAAGTACCATGGTTTCGGTGACGAGCTGGGCTCAATTGAAGTGGGCAAGTTCGCCGACATGGTTGTACTGGACGCAAACCCGCTTTTGGATGTGGAAAACGCCCGCGCTGTGCACTGGGTTATGCAAAACGGCGTGATGTACGATGGCGCCGATGCGTCGCGTCTGCACCCAAGTCCCGCGCCAACGCCATTAATGTACTTCCAACCGAAGGACTGACCTAAACATCAAATTGCCACCCAAATTTCGCGTTCTGTAGGGCCCTGAATAAGTAAACCCACGAAGCTGCGCCCCCTTGGGAAGGATCACAGCTTCATGGGCGGTTTTCTGTGGCGAGAGCAGTAATTTAATTCAGGAAGCAGCCAGCAGGGTTGTTTCAACGCGGGCAGTACGAACGGCAATAATCTGGCGAATTTGATTGAGTAGCAGGTTGGCGTGTTGGTCTTCCACGTCGCTGCAGTGTAGTTCAATCCACTGCAGGCCATCGCTTGTTTTGCGAGCGGTCATTGTGTCACATGCCAAGCCACGCACAGTAAATAAATCCAGAACGCGGCCAAGCGTGCTGGGCTCAAATTCTGTGTGTACCGAAAAGCGGGTACGCCTATTACCTGTCAGTACCATTGAAACCTCCTATTGTTAGCTGACTGACATAAATTACGGCAAGTGCGGTGAAATAGGGTCCCTATCATTGACTTAAATGATCATAATATGAGATATTATCCCATTATTTTATATTAAAGTGAGATGATGTTATGAATTTTGATGAAATGGATGCACGCATTCTCGATTGCATGCAAGATGATGCGCGAGTTTCATTGTCCGACCTAGCAGACAAAGTGGCATCCAGTCGGTCGGCGGTTTGGCGGCGTATTCAAAAGATGGAAGCCGACGGCGTTATCAAGAAACAAACCATTTTGTTGGATGCCGCAAAGGTGGGGCTTGGTGTTATGGTATTTGCCCAGGTTAAAATGCAAGCACAGAACCGGGACAGCCTGCCTGAATTTATTGAAAAAGTGAGCAGTTTCCCTGAAGTCATGGAATGCCATACCCTGATGGGTGACATCGACTTTATCTTGAAAGTATTGGTTAAGGACGTGCAGGCCTATGAGGATTTTTTCTGGAAGCGGCTCTCTCACATTGACGGTGTGCGGGAGATCAGCTCATCGATTGCACTGACCGCCGTGAAAAACACAACCAGCATTCCGGTTAGCCATCATTTTGGATGATTTGTTTGAGATGATTTATTTGGATCGGTAACGAATATGTTTTGCGGGCAGGCGCTGGCATGGCGTATAGCGGTTTCCAGCAACTATTCACCAAAGCTTGGGGCCAAGACATATGAGCAAGCCTAATGTAATTTCGCCGCTTGGCCTCAACGCGGCACTATGTGCCGCAATATTGCTTGTGGCCTTTTTCGCCGGTTTTTTTGGTCAGGTTAACCTGACTGGTGGGCAATTCCTGAAAGGGCTGATAGGACGCGCTGATACCGCCACCAATATTATTGTTCAGGAACTGCGCTTGCCGCGAATTATATTGGCAATTCTGTGCGGTGCTGTGTTGGGTTACTCGGGTGCTTTGCTGCAGGGATTGCTGCGAAACCCACTAGCGGACCCCGGCGTGCTGGGTGTTTCGGCCTCGGCTAGTCTGGGCGCAGTTGTTGTCATCTATCTTGGATCCACCTCAGCCATCTCTTTTCTGGTGCCCTTCGGCGCGATCACCGGAGCAATGGTCGCGACCGCGCTTTTGGTTCTTTTATCTATGCGTGAAACCAGCGTATTGACACTTATCTTGGCCGGCGTTGGTATCTCGAGTTTGGCAGCGGCAGGTATTTCACTTGTGATGAACTTTGCTCCCCATCCCATGACCTTGCAGGAAATGATCCTGTGGATGATGGGCTCGCTGGAAAACCGCACATACTATGACCTTTATCTTGCGTTACCGTTTATGGCGGCGGGCGCGCTGTGCGTAGCCGGTGCCGGGCAAGGTTTGAATGCGCTCAGCCTAGGCAGTGACACGGCCCGAACCATGGGCGTGGATTTGAAACGCTTGCGCGCGCGGGTGGTTGTGGGCACCGCGCTGGCGGTAGGGGCGACCGTCGCTGTTGCCGGGGCCATTGGATTTGTCGGACTGATGGTGCCGCATTTCGTGCGCGCATTGATCGATTTCGAACCGAAGCGTATTTTGTTCCCCAGCGCGCTGATGGGCGCGTTGGTTCTATTGGTGGCTGATATTATCACTCGGCTACCAGTTGGCAGCGGCCAACTGCGGCTGGGTGTGGTGATGGGAGTGATCGGCGCGCCGGTATTCCTGTATATCATCTTCAAAACCAGGGACAGTATGCGATGACCACTGTTGCCGAAATGGACATAGACGTTCAGGGCCTGACTGTTCGCTACGGCGACAATACCGTGTTGGATGGTATCGACCTGTCGCTCAGCACTGGCGAGCTTGTCGGTTTGGTTGGCCCCAATGGTGCGGGAAAAACCACCCTGCTGCGCGCGCTTTTGGGGCTCGTAGACACCGCGGCCGGCGAAATGTTTGTGGGCGGCACAGCGCTGTCATCGCTGGCAGTTAAAGAGCGAGCCCGACTGTTTGCTTATCTGGCGCAGGGCGGGCCGGTGCATTGGCCGCTGTCGGTGCAAAGTGTGGTTGAGCTGGGCCGGGTGCCGCACAATAACCCTTGGCAGTCCATGTCGGACGCAGACTATTTGCACATCGAAATTGCAATTGAAAAAACGGGCGTTGACTTGTTCCGTGATCGAACCGTTACAAGCCTGTCGGGCGGAGAGCGGGCGCGGGTGATGTTGGCGCGGGCGTTGGCGGCGGGTGCCCCCTATTTATTTGCTGACGAACCTGCGGCGTCGCTGGACCCACATTACCAATTGGAAATGATGGCGCTTTTGCGCGACCAGGTGGACGTAGACCACGGCGGCGTGGTTGTCATGCATGACCTTAATCTGGCACAGCATTACTGCGACCGCCTGTTGGTGCTGCATGAAAGCGCGTTGGTGGCAGACGGCAAGCCCGAAGTCGTGCTAACCGACCGTTTACTCAAAGATGTTTTTGGCATTCAGGCGGCGCGTTGGCAAGGTGACGGCGAAAGTTATCTGGTGCCAAAATCGCTGACCGGGTTATGATGCGTTGCTGTGTGGTATAGACGGTCCACCAAACAGGTGAAGGATATCGATGGATAACCTGATTATATTTCTCGACCTGACCGGTATTTTTGTTTTTGCCGTCAGCGGCGCGCTGGCTGGTGTTCGTAAAAGCATGGACATGTTCGGTGTGGCGGTGCTGGCGCTTATGCCAGCCATCGGCGGTGGCACCATCCGCGATTTGACGTTGGGGCAACCAGTTTTCTGGATCGAGAACACTGTGCCGATCTGGGTTGCGCTGGTGGCGGCGGGCGCGTGCTTCTTTTTTGCTCGTTTCATCGAAAGCCGGCTACGGTTTCTAACCTGGGCTGATGCTGTTGGCCTATCGCTCTTTTGCGTGGTGGGGGCCGAGAAAGCGCTGGCAGTATCAGGCAGCATGCTGGTGGCGGTGATCATGGGTGTGGTTACCGGCGTGGCGGGCGGCATCATCCGCGATGTGATCTGCAATGAGATACCCATCGTGATGCGACGCGGCGAAATTTATGCCACTGCAGCCTTCATCGGCGCAGGCACCTTTTGCGCGCTTTCTTACGTAGGCGTGCCGGAGCAAATTGTCGTTTGGGTGGCCATGGGCGGCGCGTTTCTGGCGCGGGCAGGCGGCATCAAACGCGGCTGGTCTTTACCAACCGCGCAATAGTTCCCCAGTTAATCTACTAGAAAGAGAGGATAAAGCCCTTCTTGGGGCTGGCACTGCCTTCAAGCGTGCTTTGGTATACTTCTGTCATCGCGGCTTCGCCGCTTTCCTCTACCACCTCAACCCAGTCGTTAGCCCTACCAACAAAATCAACCCAAGCAACACCGATGCGCTGTTGCAGGCCCGCTTGACCCCAATCGGCAGAACGTTTCTGTGCTTGTGAAGGAGCAAAAAACAGCGCTGGTGCAGGACCGGCAAGTTCTCTGTTGCTGCCCATCTGGTCCCAGTTGGTGGCGCCGACCGAACAGCTATATTTCAGCATGCTGTCGAAGTGGCTGTGGATGGTTGCGCGCACATCGCCGTTGCCTGCCATATCGACAAACACCGTCGGGCGGCTGTTGTCGATTGAAGTGATGTCGGCGTAGGCAACAGCCTCGTCGTACAGGCCGGTGCTGTTAACAAAGTCCACATTGCCTGGCGATGTC
>JAALKD010000071.1 GCA_011088215.1 Sphingomonadales bacterium
TCGGCACTCGCACTCAGGCCTTTTCCGAGATTTATCAGGCCATGAAGCCAGGCGGTATTGTTGGAATTGTGCAGCACCGTGCCCCCGCCGGCAGTAGCGACGAATGGGCCAAAGGTTTTAATGGGTATATTAAACAAGCACCGCTGATTGAACATATGGAAGCTGCAGGCTTTGAATTCGTTGGGTCCAGCGAAATTAACGCCAATCCCAATGATCAGCCGGTTGAAGGCGACTATGTATGGCGGTTGCTGCCGCGCCTTGCAGGTAGTGAAGAGGGCACGGAAAAACGGGCCAAGTTGGAAGCGATCGGCGAGTCTGACCGCATGACATTGAAGTTTCGTAAACCAGCATGAATGTGCTAAATTGAGCTGCTAAGGCGGCTGCAGTGGCAGCCGCCTTTTTTATGCCTGCATATTTTACAGCCAGCGCCGAACCCGTTTTTTGTAGTCAATGAACTGATCGCCGAACACTTTTTCCATTTTCATTTCTTCAAAGGGAATATACCACCAGTTGGCGACAATGAAAAAGAATATGACAAAATACAGGCCTTCCAGAATGCCTAACAAGGCAGTCGTGCCGGTAAGCACCAAAACCATACCCAAATACATAGGGTTCCTGGAAAATCGGAACGGGCCTTCGGTCACTATTTTATCCGGGCTTTTGTAGGGAATGATGTTTGTTTCAACGCGCTTGAATATCTGTGCTCCCCAAACTGGCAACGCAATGCCTAGCGCAATGAACAGATAACCAATGTTTTTTAGTGCGCCGGTAATGATAGGTGTGGTTTCATAATATTGATGCAGGCCGATCATGCCTATCAAGCAGGATAGTAACAGAATTGGCGGCAGGATTATTTTCCTCATATTCGTTTCCCTTTTTGGTGTTTTCTCTTCTTTTTATAGCGTTACATTGCCACTTGTGGGCGGTTGCGTCCATATAAGCGGTGTAATCGGTTTAACACCTGCGGCTACCTGTTCGTCCAATTGTGACTAGACAGGCATTTGGGTTTCAGTATGCTGTTTTTCAATAGTCGGACCCTGTGTGTGGACCCGAAACAGCATGGAGATAACGAATGAGAAAGTCCTTTCAATCAGTCACCGGAACAATGGTTGTCGGCGCGGCCCTCGTTTTGGGTTCTGTTTTTGCGACGACTGCCAACGCCGACCATCATGGCAAAATTAAAGCGGCGGTTGATCATCCGGACCGGCCTGCTGCAGAGCGTGCGCGCGATGAAAACCGCAAGCCTTACGAGGTGATTTTGTTCGCCGGTATTCATCCTGGCGATACTGTTCTCGATTTGAATTCGGGCGGTGGCTACTATAGCGAAATTTTGTCCCACTTTGTCGGTGGCGAAGGCAAAGTATATGCTCACAATGGCTCGGTTTACTGGGACTTCATGAAAAAAACCGTGCCAGCGCGCTTCGCCGAGCGTTTGAGTAATGTGGAGCCGCTTAACGTGGAAAGCGAAGCTGTTGACCTGCCTGCCGGTAGTGTTGATGCGGCGATGTCTGTCCTTGCCTACCATGATTATTTTATGGCGCATGACGCGAGGCCAAGCCCAGAAAATATGCCTGCTATTTTGGCATCAATATACGCCGCGTTGAAACCGGGCGGGGCTTATGTTGTTATTGACCATGAGGGAGCAGCAGGAACCGGCGCTGAACTCGGCGACAAACTACACAGAATTAATTCAGAGTTTGTAAAGAAACAGGTTCTTGCTGCTGGCTTCACGCTCGCTGAGGAAAGCAATCTGTTGGCGAATCCTGACGACGATAACACTCAGTCGCCGTTTAGCCCGGAAATCCGTGGCAAAACCAATCGCTTTATTATGAAGTTTGTAAAATAACCCTTTGGGCAGTTGGATGCCATTTAACTGCCCCGTTTTCCATGTCTGTTGAAAGCAATTAAATGTCTCCAGCAATGCAATATCGTTTGCTGAGCATCTGCTTGGTATTTGTGCTGACTGCCTGTTCCACCGGCGATAAAGGCGCAAAGCTGGATGTTATTTATGCTCGTGCGGCGAAAACAGACCGGCCAGACCGGAACCCAGTTATTGTCATTCCCGGGATTTTGGGTTCACGGCTGAAAGATACTGAAACGGATACCACAGTTTGGGGCGCTTTCATAAGTGGCGCAGCCGATCCGCAAAATGCCGAGGATGCACGTCTTATTTCATTGCCGATTGCCGAAGGTAAACCCCTTGCGAGTTTGCAGGACGGTGTGGTTCCCGACGGTGTGATGGAAGAGATAAAAATCGAAATTCTCGGAATCCCTATCGAATTGCAGGCCTATGCTGCGATTATGTCGACACTTGGTGCTGGCGGTTACCGGGACGAATCCTTTGGTTTGTCAGGCGCGATCGACTACGGCAGTGACCATTACACCTGTTTCCAATATGCGTTTGATTGGCGCCGAAGTAATGCGGAAAACGCAGCGGTCTTGTTCCAATTTATTCAGGAACAGCATGCGAAAGTGCAGGCCGAGTACGAAAAGAGATTTGGCATTAAAAATGCTAAAGTAAAGTTTGATATTGTCGCCCATTCCATGGGCGGTTTGGTAACGCGCTATATGCTGCGATACGGCGACCAGCCGTTACCGACTGATGGCAGATTGCCGGAACTCACTTGGGCGGGTGCGAAATATATCAGTCGGGTCGTGTTAGTCGGCACACCCAACGCCGGATCTGCGGATGCATTGGTGGACCTTGTTGAGGGCCGCGACATCGGTATGCCATTTTTGCCTTTTTATCAGCCTGCATTGATGGGTACGTTTCCCGCAGTATATGAGTTGTTACCTCGCGCCCGCCACGGCCATATTATTTATGACGCGGACAGGGACAGGCCGGTCGAGGATTTGTATGACCCGAACCTATGGGAACGTATGGGGTGGGGGCTAGCTGACCCGAAAGAAGACAAGGTTCTAATGGACCTGTTGCCTGGCGTTGACACCGCATCTGAACGGCGCAGAATTGCGCTGGATTTGCAGGCTCGCATTTTACGAAATACCAGAGCATTTGCCGCCGCGCTTGACCGACCTGCTTATTTGCCGCCAGGATTGGAGATGGTGTTGGTCGCGGGTGACACGACACCGACAAAAAAAGTGGTATCGATTGATAGTACAACCGGCGAATTGACCCTGCTTGAGCAGGGGATCGGGGACGGAACTGTTTTAAGAACCAGTGTCCTGCTGGATGAGCGCGAAGGTGGTCAGTGGCATCCCAAGGTACAGTCGCCGATCGATTTCACATCGGCCATGTTTTTACCGGAAGACCATTTGGGATTGACCAGCTCAAATACATTCAGGGACAATGTACTATATTGGCTACTTGAAGCACCAAACCCGGATGATCCTTTACCTCAATCTCCTACAGGCAAATAGACGGCTGTTAGCTGATCTTGCTTTGCCCTTAATTGGCGGTGAAATAGAGGCTGGTATTTTCTAAACCAAAGTCTGGTTTTTTGACGAATCTGTGATTAGGCTTGGCTTTTACGAGGCTCGCTTTTGCGTTAATCTCTGCAAATCCAACGCGGAGAAAATTGCTGTGAAAATTAAAGTTTTCTTGTCAGCCCTTGTGGCGTTTTCGGTTGTAGTAGGTTTGCCTGCGAGCGCTCAGCGTCCTGAAGCAAGCCCGGGCACACAGGAAAAATTACGACAGCTTATTACTAATTCGGACAGGCCCAAGCGTCATAGTGCACGGGACCAATACCGGCATCCGTTTGAAACACTGAGTTTTCTGGGTATTGACCCGAGCGAGACAGTTGTCGAAATATTCCACGGCGGGCAGGGCGGCTGGTACAGAGCGATCATCGAACCGCTTGTGGAAGGTGGCGGTGGCCGGTATTTTCCCGTACGCGGGCGTTCTGGCTGGCCCCGGTCAGATGCGAGGGACGTTCCTTACGGCGATGTAGACATTGTTTTTGTGTTTCGCGCCCATGGCTTTTTGATATATGGAGCGCCCGCTGAAGACCATGTGAAGGATATCTTCCGTATGCTAAAACCCGGCGGTTATCTGGGAATCGTTGATCACGCTGGCGATGAAGCAGTGGACCAGGACCCTTCGGGGCAAAACGGATATGTAAACGAGAGTTATTTTCGTGCAATGGCCGAAACCGCCGGATTTGAATTGGTCCGCACGTCAGCTGTTAATCGCAATCCAAAAGACAATAAAGATCATCCCAGGGGTGTCTATTCGCTGCCGCCAACATCCAGCGGACCGGACAAAGAGCTTCACAGAGCGGTCGGGGAAAGCGACCGTTTCACCCACTTGTACCGAAAGCCAGAGTAAAGTCAGATATGCAAGTGCTTAGGGGCAGGGCATCGGAAATTCAGTTTCGACCTTGTTGATTTCCTTAAGCAGCTCTTTGGGTAGAACCATGTCATAGGTATCAAGCGCGGTTTTGAGTTGCTCGGGGTTCGTTGCGCCAATAATATTCGAAGTAACAAAGGCCTGCATATTGACGAAAGCATTCGCCATTTGCGCGGGGTCATAGCCATGATCACGGGCAAGCGTGACATATTTTTCCATTGCCGCTTCGCCGTTCTTGTTCAAATAGCGGCCAAAAGTGCCAGAAAATAGTGTAAAGCGTGCGTCTTTGGGTCGAGCACCGTTCATGTATTTCCCGGTCAGGAATCCAGACGCAAGCGGTGAGTAGGCCAGCAGTCCACAATCGTCGCGCAGGCTAATTTCGGCCAGGCCAACTTCATAGGACCGGTTTAACAAGTTATATGGATTCTGTACGCTGGCAACCCGCGGCACATTGGTAGTGTCGGACAGCGCCAATGCACGGCCAACGCCCCAGGGTGTTTCATTGGAAAGGCCGATAGCGCGCACCTTGCCAGCACCAACCAGTTCCTGCATCGCCGCCAGAGTTTCTTCCAAGGGGACCGGATTGTCATCAGGTGAGGGACGAAAACGCAGAGCGCCGAAAAAGTTGGTGCGCCGACTTGGCCAATGAAGCTGATACAGATCAATATAATCAGTGCCCAACCGTTTCAAACTGGCGTCGCAAGCTTCAATCACTGACTGCCGGTCCAGGTCGTTCCGGCCGTTGCGATGCAGGTGCGGCCTTATGTGTTTTAAAGTCGGTAGCGGTCCAGCGATCTTGGTGGCCAACACCATGTCTTTGCGCTTACCGGTTTTTTTCAGCCAACTGCCGATTATTTCTTCAGTGCGGCCGTATGTTTCCTCGCGCGCGGGAACAGAATACATTTCTGCGGTATCAAGGAAATTAACTCCGTGCTGGACAGCCATGTCGATTTGATCATGGCCTTCTTGCTCGGTGTTTTGCTGCCCCCATGTCATGGTGCCGAGGCAAATTTTACTGACACGAATGTCGGTGCGTCCCAGGCGGCGCATTTCCATGGGGCAGTCCTTCTATAGCTAAGGGAGGATTAACTTATTGTTTGGCCCGGTTATTGTTTGGTCAGGCCGCTGTCGGCAAACAACTGTTGCAATTCGCCGCTTTCAAACATCTCTTTGATAATGTCGCAGCCGCCTACAAATTCACCTTTTACGTACAACTGAGGAATTGTAGGCCAGTCTGAATAGGCTTTTATCCCATCACGGATATCCATATCCTCAAGCACGTTGTATGTTTCAAAATCGACGCCCACATGCTGCAACACCTGCGACACAACACTGGAAAAACCGCATTGCGGGAAAATGGGTGTGCCTTTCATGAACAAGACAACATCGTCTTTTGTTACATAGTCTTTGATACGGTCGAATACGGGGTTTTCACTCATTAACTTTATCCTGAGATTGTATGGCCGGGTTTTGATGCGCCGGGGATTGCTTGGGTTGCCTATTAAATAGGGCTCATCGGTGCGCCTGCCAAGGGGGAAAGCATTAATTACGACTGCTTTTGTATGAATTCATTGATTTCGCGAGATTATATGTAGTTACTAACGATATGGATGGTCAGTCCGGCAAACTGGTTTGAAGGGCCAGGGCATGTAACTCGCCGCCCATGCGTCCTTTCAGGCTTTTGTATACCATCTGGTGCTGTTTTATGCGCGATAGGCCACGGAAGCCCTCATAAATCACATGTGCGGCATAATGATCGCCGTCGCCTCTCAGGTCTTCAATGCGAACGTCAGCCCCAGGCAAATCTTCTTTGATAAGCTTCTCAATTTCACCTGCGATCATGGCCATTGACGTCCCCTGTTTATGCTGCGCCGAATCTTACCGAGACGGCAGGAAGATATTATCTATCAAATTGCTGGATTGCTCAATAGAAATTGGCGACGCTTTTAATAAACAGCTGCAGGAGTAGCAATTGAGTGTGCGGACGGGTTCGCCCGCTGTTCATTGCTTTTTCTCTTTTGGTTCCGTAGTTTATACCTGCGTGGGGTAGTTAGGCTTGGAATATATGACAGAAGATACAAAAGGATCATCCGTGCCGGCAGAGAACTTACGTTGCCTTATCGTTACGACGCATTATTGCCCTTTGGTGGGCGGCGCACAAACTGTATATGATGCGTTGGCACGTTGCCGCCCGGCGCAGTTTCATATTCTTACCAGTTGCCGAGACTATCTCACGGGTGCTTTGGTGGACGGTTTCGTCGCGTTTGACGCTGCTGCGCCATACAAAATTACCCGCCTTGACCGGGTGCGACCAGATCTAGCCGTCGGCCACTCGGGCGCGTTGGCGCGCGGTTTTTCTGCCGTTAAATGGTGGTGGTTAAACCGACGGATGATCAGCCAAATTAAAACGATTTGCCGCACAGAAGAAATTGATGTGATCTGTATTGGGGCGGGTGAGGCTTTCATGTGGCTTCCGCCAGCCTTGAAGCGCTGTATGAACCAAAAAATTGTGATTTTCACGCACGGTGAAGAAGTTTCACAAGTGGCTCACTCCATGAAGGCAGAGCAAAATAGGCGGCATGCCCTAGCCGCGGCCGACGGTGTTATCGCCGTTAGCAATTATACCACCAGATTGTTGGTAGAGAAATACAGCGTACCAGAAGATAAAATTTTGCTAAGTACCAACGGCGTAGATTTGGAAAAATTCTCAGGCGTTGTTGCAGAGTCTGCACGCGAGAAATTGAGGTTTCCGAAAGGACCGACAGTATTTTCCTGCGGACGTTTGGTTGCTCGAAAAGGATTTGATCAGCTTATTGAAGCGTGGCCAGAAGTTGTCAGCGAAATTCAGGACGCAACACTTTTAATTGGTGGGACAGGGCCGATGGAAGCTCAGCTTAAGGAAAGGGCTGAAGCTTTAGGCCTTGCGGAAAATATCTGGTTCTTAGGCGATATCAAGCCTGAGGATATGTCGGCCTATTACGGCCTGTCTTCGGTGTTTGCCATGCCCAACCGCACATTGTTTGATGGTGATACCGAAGGCTTTGGTTTGGTATTTTTAGAGGCCAGTGCGATGGGTACGCCGTCGATTGCCGGTTGCGCAGGTGGAACCGCCGATGCAGTTTTGGAGGGTGAAACAGGTTTGCGGATAGACGGAACTGATGGTCAGGAAATTACTAAAGCACTGATAAACTTGTTAACTAACCATGAATTGCGCGGTGCCATGTCGCAGGCGGCGCTTAAATTTGCCCGGGGTCAGGGATGGTCAAACAAGGTTTCTGGCATTATTGACTTTATGGCCGCCGCCAAAGCGAAACATTATTAGGCCGACTTACGGCAACGAAGAGGACTGTAGCATCGCCAAGAGCCAGAAATCACTGAGCCGTCAATCGGTTGAAGGCACAGCACTTCTAATTGCGACGCGCTTCATTGTTAGGTTGATCGGATTTGTGTCCGTTTCTGTCACCGCCCGCTTGCTAACGCCCGAAGACTTCGGTCTTGTTGGGGCTGCAAGTATTGTTATTGGGCTTTTCGCGATACTCAGCCAAATTGGCGTAAACGAGTATATAATTCGCACTCAACAGATCGATGACGAAGAATTGCACACTATTTGGACCATGCGTTTGTTGATTTGTACTGGAATTGCCACGCTAATCTATCTGACTGCCCCTCTCGCCGCTGGACTTTTGCAGGAAGATCGGCTGGTTGAAGTTTTGCGGGCCTTGAGCGTCGCCTCGATTTTGGGTGCTTTTCAAAGCCCTGCGTCGGCTTATTTCAACCGTGAGCTAACCTACGGGAAAGAGCTTTTACTGAAGTCGGCCGATAAAATTGTGATCGTAACGGTCACTATTGCTTGCGCCTATGTTTTTCGAACATACTGGGCACTGGTTTGGGGCCAATTGGCAGGTGCCGTTTTTTCGATCATTTCGTCGCAGGTGGCGCGCCCATTTAGACCTAAATTGACTTTGTCGAAATCATCGAATGTCAGCGGCTTTGCCTTTTGGACATTTATGGTCGGATTAAACACATATGGTGTGCGTCACGTGGACGAGTGGATTGCGAAGCGTTCGAGCGATTCCGCAGGATTTGGTGCTTACCATATTTCACGAGACCTTTGCCGATTGTTTGTTTCCGAAATATTAGCTCCGGCCGGTCAGGTTTTTTTTCCAGGAGCCGCTCGGGTACAGGATGATCCGGAACGGCTGAACGAAGTTGTGAGTCGGTTTGCGGGCGCCGCGTTTATAGTATCTTTCGCAGTTGCTGCCGGTATTTCTGCCGTATCTGCGGAACTGGTATATCTATTGTTAGGATATCAATGGGGGCAGGCAATAGTCTATATGCCCTATATAGCCACTGGTACAGCTGCAGTTGTTTTGGTCGATATGTTTGCTGGTTTGTATGTGATCAGAAACCAGCAAAATATTTCGACAAGGTTTAAATTCCTCCGGTTGGTAATGCTGGCTCTAGGTTGCGGTTATGCGGCGAAATATGGCTACGGGCTCGCAGGCGTGGCCATCGCGTTTTCATTGGTGTCAATTGTTTCAGTGTTCGGTGAATTGGCCTGGCTGTTTTCAGGCAGTAAATTCCGGGTTTCAATTTTGCACGAAAGCTGGCGGCCTGCGCTGTCGGCTTTTGCCATGTATAGCGGTGTTACCGCGATGGCATTGCCTGAAACATGGTCGTTGATCATTGTCGCCGCAATTAAAGTTGTCGTTGGTGTCGTTTGTTTTGTGGTCTTGATGGCGCTTTTATGGTGGCTCTCCGGGCGTCCGAAAGGCGGTGAAACTGAAATTATTGAACGGGTTCGTGATTATCTGTAAACACCAACTATTTTAAAATCTAATCGTTGAAATTGGCGCGGCTTAACCTTTCTGGCAGCAAACCTAGGTTAAGTTTATGGGGAGATAAAGCCTTGGCTAGATGGCATCACCTTCACACTGAGAATGAGATCGACATTCCGTTAATGGTAACTAAACCGGCTCAGTCCGCCCGTGCGGTTCTAATATTGTTGCCGGCGCTCGGTATTCGTGCAAAATTTTATACTAAACTAGCCAGCGGCCTTGCCGACCATGGGATCAGCACTGTTGTTGTCGAGCAGCGCGGTAACGGCGAAAGCCCGTACCGGCCCGGTGATGGCTCAAAGTTTGGCCTACGCGACTATCTGGATGTTGACATTGCACCTGCCACCCTATGGGTGCAGGAAGAGTTTGCGGGCATACCGGTTTACATTGGTGGCCACAGCCTTGGTGGTCACATGGCGGCTCTTGCGGGGGTGCTGCAGCCGGGACAATATGCTGGCATCGTTCGTCTTGCCTGTGGCTTCCCCTATCACAAGGACTTCCCGCACCCGGCGTCCACGTTCATCAAAGTTATGATATTAACCATTCCGCTGCTCACAAGATTGCTGGGATATTTCCCGGGTAACCGGCTTGGCTTTGGTGGGCGTGAGTACCGCGGCCTTATGATGGATTGGCGGTTGTGGGCAAAAGATGGGCGTTATGAAAATGCTTGGTTTCCCGGAAGCGAGGCCATGATGGCCTCTTATCCCAAGCGCGTGATTTCCATTGGTTTTGACCATGACAAGCTTGCCCCCGACGCAGCCATAAGTCGGTCAATGGGCATGTTCAAAAAAGCACTTGTCGCCCAATTAAAATTAGGGGCGGCTGAACAGGGCGATTACTTGGGCCATATCAATTGGGGCAAGAAACCAGACGGTGTGGTTCTTGCCCTCAATGATTGGATTGATGCGGGGGCAGAGTGATTAATTTGCGTCCATTGCACTAAGCACATCAGCTGCAAATTCATGCATTTGAAAACCGGGGCCACCAGCCAGGTCATAGCCGCGGCGCACTAACAAAAGATTGCGTGACGGAATGATCATCAGTATATGGCCCCTGTTGCCTAGCGCCGCGTATGTATCAGCTGGAAGGCCAGGGAATTCGTCATACAACCACCATTGAGCACCGTACCCGCGCGTGGGCCTGCCGTCCGATGCTTGTGGTGGCTGGGACGGAGCAGGTGTAGCCACATAATTCGCCCAACCTTCCGGCAAAATGCGTTCACCGTTCCACATGCCGTCGTTTAGGTGTAGCAGGCCCAACCGGGCGAGATCGCGGGCGGTGGTCCAGACTTGACTTGAAAGGATGAAGTTTCCTTCCCAGTCGCTTTCCAGATAGGTGTGGGTCATGCCAATTTTATGTAGCAATGATTTAAACGGGAAGGCCATGTAAGCGCTGTCGTCGCCGATTGCCGCGCGCAGATGCCGCACTGCCAGTAGTGTGTCGTTGTTGGCATATTTCCACCGACTGCCAGGTATGGCTTCAACCGCGCTACGGCTAGACGTGTCGGTCACCAAACCGCCGCCAAGATACAGTCGGTCAGTGCGGTTGCCGGCCCGGTTGCTGTCCAGCCCCGATGCCATTTGCAGAATATTTTCCAGCGTTATGGCACGCCGCGGGTCAAGCGGCCGATTCCATTCGGGCATCAGTGCACTTGCTTTTACATCAATGATGTCCTGCTCAACCGCTGCACCGATTACTGAAGCTGCAATGCTTTTTGCTACGGACCATTTGCGCTGCGATGTTGTTGGTGTGAAACCGTCGATATAGTTTTCCGAAATGATACGCTCTGGCGTGGCAATCAAAATGGTGGAAGTGCGCGCATGACTACCATATTCGCCGTTGACGAAAGCTTTAGCTATTGCCGCATCTATACCCGCGTTGCCGGTTTTGGCGTTTACCTCGTTGCGGTTCGTCCAGGGCGCACCGGTGTCACTGTGGGGATCAGATGCTGCCAGCCCAGTGGGCGCGGGCAGGTCGGAAACAGCGTAATTCGTTGTTCCCACAGGTAGCTGAACACAGCCCATGTGCGGGCGCCACTGGGAAATACGTGGCGGCATAGCGTCGCTGTAGCTTACTCGAACGCTTTTGCTTTTATGGTCGATCACAGCTTCCAGTTCGGTCACTTTGTCTTGCACCAAACCGTATATGCCGGTCAGTTCGTGCTCGGCGATGGCCACTAGGCCCTTTTTTGCGTTGAATATAGCGCTGCAGGTGAAGGCTGCTTTGTAGCCAGCTGCGTACGCCATCACCGTGGCTTCGTTTTCCTGCGCGTTTGCAGGCAATTGCATGGCTTGCACGATGGCCAGCCCAGCCAGCATGCTTAGTTTTAACGAATAATTTCTCAACGACCCTCTCCCTTTTGCCGAAGCTAATTTACTTGGCGGCACTCTAGTCCAACATCTTCGGTTTTCCCAATGAGAAAAACGTGATGCACGCCGCTTGTTGGTGGGCCTCAACGATAGGTGAATTGCACGACGAGAAAAACAGGCGTAGTCTATATGCAGAATAGGAATGCAATATGCGACTGAAGGTCTTTGTTTCTATTATTCTTGCGATCAGTTGCGCTGTGCCGGTAATTGCTGCCGCAGCGCCAGAGCCCATTGTCTCAATGCGTTTATTGCGCGATGACCGAGGGCCGCTGAAAATTCGTACCCGGTCAAAGAAAGGCGTCGCACTACGGGTTGTTTTTGACACTGCTGCGGCCAATTCGATTTTGTTTGATCATGCAGGAACTACGGGCGTCGAACCCGCTCTCGGGCGTGACCATATGGTCTATTTCCCTTTTACTGATCGTTTTATCGACTACCGGTCGATCGATTGGTTTACCCTGAGTTTCGGCAAACACAGCTTTACCAGCAATAGCTGGGTGTACGGCCCTTGGAAACAAACAGGCCTGTTTCCGGGGCGGTTGGAGCCTAACTATGACGTTATCGCCGGGCGCGACGTATTCAACAGCTTTACCGTGGCTGTGGACCCGCGAAAGGGTAGGGTCAAATTATATAACAGCGATGAGGACCTTTCTGCCCGCTACCGCGTTTCTATTGACATTGTTGACTTGAATCCTTTGATCGCGGTGCCGGTAACCTACACCCGGCATGACACCGGCGAGGCCATAGAAAAACTGATGATCATAGATACCGGTTTTTCTGGCGTCTTGCTATTTGCTGATGACGAGCAATTGGCCCAATTGGGCGCGACAGAATTTACCGCGCCAGCAGACACCATTGCCGACGCACTGATCGTCGAGGGCAGCATTAAGCTGGGAGAATTGGACGCCCGTGACCAGCGGGCGTTGGTCGTTTCAAAGGGGGCGTTCAAAGCAGACGGTGTTTTGGGTACCGGTTTCCTGAATAATTATCGCTATGCTTTTGATATGGAAGCAAAAAAACTATACTTAAGCACGCTTCGAAAATCGGACCGCACCGAATTGTTCCAGTAGAGACTTTTCCCTGATATAACCCTTTTGGGGGCTAACAAAGGGGATGAACATGTCGACCACTCTTACAAGAAATGATTATTTAACCATGGCGGGATCGCTGATGGTAACCGTTGGGGCGTTTATGCCCATGATCAATATCGCCGGTTTGAACAAAGTCAGTTATGCCGACGCATCGAGCCCGGAAGTTTATTTGCTGGTCGCCTGTGCACTGGCCGCATCAGTGCTGATCTTTTTGGGGAAACGCGGTCTGAGTATTGTCGGCGGTATCGGTGCATGGTTGGTTTTACTGTGGCCTGTTATCAGCAATATGGGCGGCGGTGGAGATGACGGCGGCTTGCTTGGTAAGGTGACTGATGCAGTGGCTGATCCACTCACGAAAGTCACCCAGAAAATATTTACCAATGTGTTTGATTTTGAAATCGGCGGGTACGTGTTTCTCATGGGTATGCTTATGGTTCTTATCGCCAGTATCATGAACTTTATGACGTCTCGTAAAGCCTGATCCGCTTTCTAGAGTAGCTAAAAAAAGGCGCCGTAATCGGCGCCTTTTTCGTGTTGTCTGACGTGTCAGCCCGCCAGCTTGAGGATGTCGTCAAACGACATACCGTTGAGCTGGTCGCCTAATTTTTCATATAGCGTTTCTTCCATTGATTTGCCCGAGGCCAAGTCTTTGGCTGCGCCCACCAGACCGCCTTTTTTCTCCGCTGCACCTTTTGCAAGGCTGGTCAGTGCACTGGTAAGCTGGCTGGATTGATCACCAGACAGTGAACCCTTCATTGACGCAAGGCTTGATTTGAAGCTGTCGAGCGAACTGGTGTCCAGTTTGAGAGCTTCTGCCATCTCGCTGGCTTTTTCCATCGCGGCACCCGCCATGCCTTCTGCCTTTTCCATCATGCCTTCTTTTTCAGCGGCTGCAGCAGGTGCTGCTTCCTCAGCTTTGTCAGCTGTTTGGCTGTTGTCATCACTGCCGCAGGCCGCCAATGTGAATGCAGCGGACAGCGCGGTAATTTTTACGATTGTTTTCATGGTTGTTTCCCTTAATTGTTGCACCCCCATGCTTAAGCGAAAGTTGTAGCACAATTATGGCGGCATGCACGCATAGAAGGAAAAAACGCAACAAAGCCGGGTTTTAGCCGTAAAGAAAGCCTTCCGCCATCTTGTCACGCATGAACCGCGACTTCCCGACAGTCTTTAACACGGTTCTGAACATCATACGTCGCACCGGATTGGTGGCGGTGGCCATTTTGCGCACTCGTTCGCTGTTATTTATGGTTGCTGCTCCGGCGGCATGACGCACTCGGGCGTATCGGTCTAAGTCGCCGCTTTCAAGGCATGCCGCTAGCTCACAAGCGTCAGCAATGCCTAGGTTCATGCCGCGTCCACCAACGGGCGAGTGGCAGTGCGCCGCATCGCCAGCCAGAAACACGCGGCCTGTGCGATAATCAGCCACCTGTCGCACAGAAATTGTAAATTGGCCCTCACGGTTGACATGAGAGACATCCATTGGCACAGCAAGTGACTTGAGCGCATCGGGCGTGTTCGATATTACCCGGCATCGATTAACGCCGATCGGGGCCACGACCGCGATGCCACCTGCGGGCAGGTTGCATAGCGTAAAGTCTTCCGGGTTGGCCCAGCCGTTACAGTTTACGTCCGCGATCGACCATGTCTCGCCCAGGTCATGGCCGGGATAGTCAAGGTCCAGCGCGGCGCGCACACTGCTTTGGATGCCATCGGCACCAATGACGTAATCATAGGTTTCCGTGTTACCGTCAGACAGTGTGACAGCAACGGCCTCGCTGTCCTGCGCCAGGGATTTGAATTCTGTGTCGTACCGGATAGTGCCGCCGAGGCCGGTGAAGGCATCGCTAAGGGCTGCTTCGGTTTGGTCTTGCGGCAGCATCAGGATATGACCGTAACCATAGCGCGGGTTTGGAACGCCCAGCGGTATGGTTGCCAGTGGCCTTTCACCCAAATAAAACTTTACTGCCTGCATTTGGATGCCTTCATCCAAAAGGCGGGGCGTAACCCCGGAAGGTTCAAGCAACATAAGGCTCATGGGTACGATGCCTACGGCACGTGAAAGCGTTGAGCCGCCCGCACGTTTATCAATTACGGTTGCCTTAACGCCGCGCCGCGCCAATTCCAGCCCCGCGGTCAGCCCTGCAGGTCCCGCCCCGACGATTAGAATATTCATAGACGCCCCCGTAAACCAGACTAGTTGCTTGTGCGTAGGGTATCATAGATGCCGCGGGTAAGAAATGTTGCTCTCGGGGACTAGATCGGGCGCCCGACTTGAGCCGAAGATGCAGCACAATTAAGACACGGGGTAGGGCGGCCCTGATGGTTCGGTTAAAAGAAGTGTATCGCGAGTGTTGCTGGTTTGCCAGTCTATCTGCAAACGACCTTCGTGATCCGAACCGCAGTTGGAATCATGCGGCCAGCAACGGTTTTCATAACCGTTCGCGTCACTTCTTTCAGTACTGGCATACCTTTGTCGCATTTTTTTGCCACAAGCTGTTCTTGCAGTTTTGCGTCTTTCTCTGCTTTGCTCTTTTTCTGATCAGCGAAAGCTGCTGGTGCAATCGCCAGACCCAAAGCAGCGGCGATAATGATAGGTTTCATTTCGTCTCTCCAAAAGTAAGACCAGTTTCAATTGCAACTTTTATACAGGTTTTCTTCCTTGAGGTGAGGGGCTATACGGTCAACCGTTGATAGTTTTTAGCTATCGTACGGGCGTTCTAGCTGGCTTTCGCCATGAAGCTTGGCATCCAGTCGCTATGGGCAGCAGCTAGCTCGCTCATAGCAACATCAACCGCACCGCCATTGATAGTGAAGCGATCACCGCCTGCGGTGCCTAGCACTTGAACTGGAATGCCTGCGTCTTTGGCTTCCTTGCGGATTTCTTCTGCAGCCTCGGCGCCTGCGGCTATCAGGTAGCGTGCCTGCGTTTCGCTGAATAGGGCAACGTGCAATGGCAAGTCGCTTTCAACGTTTGCGCTCACGCCCATGCCGCCCGAAATCGCCATATCGGCGAGTGCTGCCACCAGCCCGCCGTCAGACAGGTCGTGGCAGGTGGTAACCTGACCATTTTCAATCAGGGCACGGACAAAGTCACCGTTGCGGCGCTCAAGCGCCAAATCCACGTGAGGCGGGGCGCTTGGGTTGTCGGTATTGTTTCCTACCATTTCGCGCTCATAAAGGCTGGAGCCCAATTCGTCTTTGGTGTCGCCGATCAAGACAATTACATCACCCGCAGTCTTGAAGCCAATGGTCGCCATTTTGCTGCTGTCGGCCATAACACCGACGCCGCCGATGGCCGGCGTTGGCAGAATGCCGGACCCGTTGGTTTCGTTGTACAGGCTCACGTTACCGGACACGATGGGGTAATCCAGCGCGCGGCAGGCTTCGCCCATGCCTTCGAGGCAGCCAACAAATTGGCCCATAATGTCGGTGCGCTCGGGGTTGCCGAAGTTCAGGCCGTTGGTAATCGCAAGCGGCGTGCCGCCAACGGCGGTTATGTTGCGCCATGTTTCGGCCACAGCCTGACGACCGCCTTCAACCGGGTCGGCATGGCAGTAACGCGGCGTTACATCGGTCGATATCGCCAGTGCCTTGTCCGTGCCGTGTACCCGGACAACAGCAGCGTCGCCACCGGGGCGCTGGATGGTGTCGCCCATAACCATATGGTCGTACTGTTCCCAAATCCAACGGCGCGAACACAAGTGCGGGCCACCAACAAGGTCCATCACTGCTTGATTGAGGTCATTCACTGCCGCCACATCGGCCACTTCCCGTTTGGGAGTGGGCACATATGGTCGTTCATACTCTGGTGCGTCTTCCACAAGGCTGTCGATTGGCATATCGCCGACCACTTCACCGCCGAAGGTGAGGGTAAGTTTGCCGGTGTCGGTAATTTCGCCAATTACAGCGAAATCCAACTCCCATTTCTCAAAAATCGCATGCGCCATGGCTTCACGGCCCGGCTTCAGCACCATCAACATGCGTTCCTGGCTCTCCGACAGACACATCTCATACGGTGTCATATTCTCTTCGCGTTGGGGTACCTTGTCCAGGTTCAGTTCGAAGCCGACGCCGCCTTTGGACGCCATTTCCACGCTTGAACTGGTCAGGCCAGCTGCGCCCATGTCCTGAATGGCGATGATGGCGTCGGTGTCCATTAGCTCAAGGCAGGCTTCGATCAACAGCTTTTCGGTGAAGGGGTCACCCACCTGTACAGTTGGGCGCTTTTCTTCGCTGTCTTCAGTGAATTCAGCCGACGCCATGGTGGCACCGTGGATGCCGTCGCGCCCGGTTTTACTGCCAACATACACAACGGGGTTGCCCACGCCAGCAGCGGCGCAGTAGAAAATTTTGTCCTTGTCGGCAACGCCAACCGTCATGGCGTTCACGAGGATATTGCCGTTGTAGGACGGATCGAAGTTGGTTTCACCGCCTACAGTGGGTACGCCTACGCAGTTACCGTAGCCGCCGATACCTTCAACCACACCAGCAAGCAAGTGTTTGGTTTTCGGGTGGTCCGGCTCGCCGAAACGCAGCGCATTCATGTTGGCAACGGGCCGCGCGCCCATGGTGAACACATCACGCAGGATGCCGCCAACACCGGTTGCAGCGCCCTGGTAAGGTTCGATGTAACTGGGGTGGTTGTGGCTTTCCATTTTGAAAATAACGGCTTGCCCGTCGCCGATGTCGATAACGCCAGCGTTTTCGCCGGGCCCGCAAATAACCCACGGTGCTTCGGTTGGCAGTTTTTTCAGATGAAAGCGCGAAGACTTGTAGCTGCAGTGCTCGGACCACATGACCGAATAGATGCCCAGTTCGGTATAGTTGGGCTCACGCCCCATGGCGCCGACAATACGGTCATATTCCCCGGGTGTCAGGCCGTGTTCTTTAACGATCTCGGCGGTAATTTTGATGTTATTTACATCTTGCATGTTGCGCGCCCCTTACCCGAGCCGGTTCATTACTGAGGTGAAAAGCTTGCGCCCGTCCGAGCCGCCAAACGCCGGTTCGATCATCCGCTCCGGGTGGGGCATCATGCCGAGAATATTGCCTCTGGCATTGGTGATACCTGCTATACCGCGCTGTGCGCCGTTGATGTCGTCCAGATAACGGAAGGCTACCTGGCCTTCGCCCTCCAGTCGGTCCAGGGTGTCATCGTCGGCGAAATAATTACCGTCGTGGTGGGCGACCGGCACGGTGATCTCACTGTCGCCTGCATAGTCACTGGTGAACATAGTATCGGTGTTTTCAACACTCATACGCACGTCCTTGCAAACAAAATGCAGATTGGCGTTGCGCATTAGTGCACCCGGCAGCAGGCCGGTTTCGGTTAGAACTTGGAAACCATTGCAGACGCCGAAAGTAGGGACACCGTCTTCGGCGCGCTTGATTACTTCTTTCATCACATTGCTGCGTGCGCTCATGGCACCGCAGCGAAGATAGTCGCCGTAGGAAAAGCCACCGGGCAGGGCGACGAAATCGACGGTATCGAAGGTATGTTCCTGATGCCAGACCATTAGAGGTTTGGTGCCGGTTATTTTTTCAAGCGCGACAGCCATGTCCCGGTCGCAGTTTGAACCGGGGAATACGATTACTGCGGATTTCATCGGCGCTACTCCAGCTCTATGCTGTAGTTTTCGATCACCGTGTTGGCCAGCAGCTTGCGGCACATTTCATCCACGCTGGCGTGGGCGGCGTCGCGGTCGGTTTCGACCAAGTCCAGCTCTATGAATTTGCCTTGGCGAGCTGCGTCAACCCCGCCGAACCCCATGTTGGAGAGCGCATGCTCAATAGCTTTACCTTGCGGGTCCAGAACCCCGTTTTTCAGTGTGACGTGGATGCGGGCTTTCATCGCGGGTTTTCCTTCGGAAGGCTGTAAGGTTATGGATTAACTATGATTTCTTAGGCTTTTTGTTCTTGTGGTCGGCAATTTCTGTCACGTCGGCGGACGGTAGTATGCCCAGCCTGCGCGCAACTTCAATATAGGCTTCCATTTCGCCACCCAGATCGCGGCGGAAACGGTCTTTGTCTAGTTTTTCGCCAGTTTTAATGTCCCACAGGCGGCACCCGTCAGGGCTGATTTCGTCGGCCAGAATAGTTACGCAGTCATCGCCGTCATAAAAGCGTCCGAACTCCAGTTTGAAGTCTACAAGCTTGATGCCGATGCCAGCGAACATGCCAGACAGAAAATCATTCACCCGCAAGGAGTAGAACATCATCTCGTCAATTTCCTGCTCCTCGGCCCAGCCGAAGGTAAGGATATGTTCTTCTGCAATTACCGGGTCGCCTAACTCGTCAGATTTATAGCAAAACTCGACAAGCGGATTTGGCAGCGCTGTACCTTCTTCTATACCCAGTCGTTTGGACAAGCTTCCCGCAGCGATATTGCGGACGATGATTTCGACCGGGATGATCTCAACCGCTTTCACCAACTGTTCGCGCATGGAAAGCCGTTCGATGAAATGGTTGGGAACGCCGATGTCAGTCAGTGCCTTGAACAGATATTCTGAAATATGGTTATTGACCACACCCTTGCCGGACAGTGTGCCTTTTTTCTGGGCGTTAAAGGCGGTGGCGTCGTCTTTGAAGTACTGGATGATGGTACCGGGCTCAGGTCCTTCGAACAGGACTTTGGCCTTGCCTTCATAAAGCTTGTTTTTACGGGACATGAGCGCGTTTCCCCAGCTGGCTTTTAGGAGCAGATGATGATGTCAAATTTTGCGCGGACCATAGCCGAAGTCATCGTCTGCTACAATGTTTGTCAGCACGAATATGTAATAATTTTTATTTACGGTTGAAATTGAAGCCAAATGGAGCGAATAAACGTTAAATCGACTTGAAAATCTGGAATTTTAATCCCATTTCAGGAAAAGAATCGGGCGAAAGGATATAAACCCCCATGACCACATTTGATAACCGCGAAAAAGCTTTTGAAGACAAGTTCGCACACGATGAGACTTTAACCTTTAAAGCGCGAGCGCGCCGCAACCGTTTGTTCGGCGAATGGTTGGCTGGCGAGATGGGACTGTCTGGCGATGCGGTTAAAGAATATGCGGGTTCGGTTATTACCGCTGACCTGGAAGAAGACGGCGACGATGACGTGATCCGCAAAGTGGTGGCGGATGTGGAGGCTAGTAACGTCAGTTTCACCGCCGAGCAATTGGTGGCAAAATTATCGTCGTTCATGGACGAGGCACGGCGCCAGATTTTGTCTGAAGCGTGAAGTAGTAGCCAGTAGGGCAATGGAAAAAAACAGATC
>JAALKD010000072.1 GCA_011088215.1 Sphingomonadales bacterium
CGGGGTGAAGTCCGTTTCCAGATGTGGGCCGTCCAGATCTTGTGTTATGGGGAACCCAGCTTCGATGCCAAGCCGGTTGCCCTTAAGCGCACTGTCTTTGAATAGGTAATTTGCCCCAAACAATATGTCCAATCGATCTCCGCCCTGGAAGTTGGTTTGCGCGGTCTGCACTGGGGCCACAATACGCGGATCTTGCCCGTCAATGCGCCCTTGCGTGCTGCCCTTCAGTCGCATCGATAGCGAAAAAGATTCCGTCAAACCGTATGCCAGCCAGCTTGTCGCCTCATATCTGTCGCCGAAACTGTAACCAGCAGAGTTATCACCCAGGCGGATGGTCGCGCGGGCTTGCGTGCCCCAGTTCCAGTTACCCTCATGGCCAACATAGGTAACTCCGGGCTCCAAATCCCATGTGCCGGAACCCAATTGCATTTGGTAGGGCAAGCGTACTGTCGGCGTACCGCCCATGGGGGTCAGTATCGTATCTTCCTCGCTGACGGAACCAGTGGGCACGGAAACGCCTGCATTGAAATGTACCTTATGAGTAACATTATCGAACAGGCGAACCAGAGCTGCTACTTTTGTATCACCAAAACCTTTACTGCCCGTGGAAAAACCGCCGAGCTGGTTCGGGCCCATACCGCCCTGGAAGGTGATATGGTCCATCTCTCGCTCAGCGTACATTCCCATTGCCATCAGAGTTACGTTGTCCGACGGCGCATACATGCCGCCCAGCATTACCATGTCCATGGGCATGCGGGTTGGCACCACCCGCAGTGTAGGTGGTTGCATGGGTTGACCGAAAAACTGGTTTGGAACTGTGGTTGCAATCTGTTCGGGGGTTACACTGTTGGTGCCAATACGGTTGCCTTCCATCTCCATCCGCATGTAACGGGCGGACAGCATAAACTCGCCTTTTTTATGCAGGTGGTCGCCCATAACACCAATAGGCGCATGGTCGTAGGCGCGTGGTTCTGTGTGTTTGTCGTGCGCGGCAACAGGCACGAACGCAGGTGTGCAGCATGCGAGCGCTGCAACGGATAAGTCGAAGCGTTTCATCATCATTTCCTGAAATAATTATATGTTTAGAGGGTTTCTAGTGGCTCTAAACCGCAGGCGGCGCGCGCGCCGCGCGCTTGAATAGCGCGCTGCGATGTTGCCCGGATGGAAAAACGGTTGGCTCATACGCGGGCTGAAGAAATAACCAGTGGATATCTGGTGCGGCGATAGATGCAGGCACATCAAGGGCCGCGTATGGACAACGCGCGTCGGCGTTCTCATCAACGCCGGCCATATGATGGCCAGAATGATCTGTGAACGCTGTCATCCACGGTAGTTCACCGACAGACGGGCAAATGGTTACAAGGTCGCCGCCACGCACAAATGACTTTACGTCCAGCATCATGCCGACGGGCACAAATGCTTTTGCAGAGAAAGCTATCAGCAGTATTGCTGGCAACAAGGATCGCAAAATTGACTTCATCGGGTCACAGCTTTATCCGGATAAGATGCAGAGGCTAACAACTGTGCCTCATAATTTGGCGACAATATCGTTGTCTTGAAGAATAAAACACTGATTTATTGACGGCATTTCGTCGCAGTTAGAACACTTTAAAGGGTTCAGCCGTTAGTTGGCACAATTTGCTAGCTGGTTTCGCCCGACAGTTCGCACCAGGTCGCCAGCAAAAATGACACCTTTCCCCCTTGGCGGTCACTTTTCATAACCTGTATGCGTTTGAGATTAACTCAGCTGTTCGTTTTTTTTATGCCGGTTGGTTTGTCGTACAATGGAAACAAGTTGACGAGAAACTTAGTTTTTAGCGTGATATGGAATTCAAAAAGGTGCTGTGGTTAAAACCAATCGCATCTAGGTCCAACAGTATTTCTTTTGCCTTTTTAGTGTTGTTCAGCCGCCGCAAAGCTTCAGCTTGATATGCGCGTGCTTCAGGCCATGGATGAGGACGACTGTTTACAATATCATTGACTCGGTTTAGATGCCGAGAGGCAATATCAGCATCTAGCGTTTGGTGAACTATGCCGGATAAGAGGTACGTGCGCGCAATAAATTCCATTGCGCCGTTGGTTTTCGGGAAAGACTGAGTTTCAGTATCAACAGTTTCAACTAAGGTGCTCAGAAGCTGTTGACCCTGTATCGAGTGGCCGGACCAGAGAAGGTGTTCTATTTCCAGCAGCGTGCTTTGATAGGCTGCCAATCTGTAGTGGGGGCGTTCCTGATCACCTTCCCGCAAGCGGAAAATACTGTTTTTGAGGGCAGGAAGTATCTTAGAAATCTCGTCATGATTGTTCTGAATGAGCAAGATTTTCGTGAGCAGATTAAGGCATGCCACTTTTCCCGATAGCCATAGAACACTTGTTTGGTTCTTGTCCGCAATCTCGCCCGATTTTTTGCATGCCGGAGTAACAATATCCTGTGCAATTTGAGGATGTCCCCACGCCATCTGAATTTCGGCTAAACGCAGTTGCGAAACCACTTGTCGGCGCATAAGTCCCATGTTGCGCGGGGCGTTTTCCAGCATACCTTCGTAGATTTGATACCGTTTTTCGAATTGCTCATTGGCCTCGTTCAGCCTACCTGCCCGTTGGAGCAGGCGTCCCAAATAAAGGTGTGCGGAAGCGAGAGAAGATAAATAAGGCATTGTATTCGTCTTGAAATTGTTATCGGTTGGTTGCCACCGGGATATATAACTAATCCAGTTTTTAACGGCTTTATTGAGTAATGTTTCGGCTTCTACTAATTGATCTCCGGGGCCTGCCAATAGGGCAGCAAGAAGCTGTTGACTATCGGCCACTTCAGTTAGCCAGTCTATGTGGATTCCTTTAGTTTGAATGGTCAAACCCCTGTCAACTAACGCATTACTTGAAATATTTAGGCGAGTGCGAAACGACTCTTCTGCGTCGCTGTAAAAACCAGTTCTCTGGAGCAAGTATCCATTGAAAAATTCAGTATTTTGTAGCCGATAGCGTGCGAAATGATTGCGCGGATATTCTGATGCGAAACGAATGCTAAATGCTTTAATTTTTTCGAAAATCTCCTTTGCTTCGGCGTTTCGGCCTTGGCGCTCCAAATTTTGGCCAAGCCTTAGCCCGGACGCAGACCAATGACCGAGAAGTTTGACGTTGGCATCTCCTAAGTCGAGAGTCTCGTAATGATCGAAGACCCTTCTCACGAGCACTTCTTGCGCTTCAGTGTTACCATCTGCATCAAGAGCATCGAAAACATTTTCATGAAGGGAAGCCAATAGATCAACGGCATCCTCGGTTCGTTTTTCGGCCAAGTTTTGAGCTTGTAATGCTATATAGAGCAGGACCGAAACAACGGACGTAGAGATTAGGCTTCCGGCCAGACCCCAAAATAATTTGCGTTGTTGTCCGTGCAACTCTCGCCGCATGAGCGCGTTGAGTTCGATTCCCAGTAACCCGGCAACCAACTTGGAAACTGCGGCTTTACGACCATCACTGCCGGGACGTGCATCAGCCGCTAAACCTTCAGGGGCCCACCCTTCGGGTTTGCCTTCTGGTGTTACGTGACGCATTAGAATGTCAGAAAAACATTCGGTTTCTGGGTCGTTCGAAAAGGGCACTCCGCTAGCAATTAAGCATAATATGTTGCGGTTGCCATGATGCTTTTTAAACTCTTCGATTTCTCGGTTAACAAGTTTAGATTTGGCCGATGCTGGTGTGCATATCACGATCATGAATTCAGACTGATGAACAGCCTTCATAATGGCGTCAGTCATGTTGGTTGTTGCCGCTAAATCATCTCTGTCCCTGAAAATGGGGAATAGTCGCCGAGGCACGACGCCAGTTTTCGTTTCTGTACCGACCAATTTTTTTGGGATACGGTATGATTCCAGTTTTCTGTGAAACCATTTGGTCAGTTTCGCATCGGAATGGCTATAGCTGATAAAGGCCTTATATATGAAAGTGCTCACGGAATTGTTTGACCCCCGTCATCTTACCGTTGGCAACTGATGGTATCGCGAACGCCACTGCTGTCAAGTCATTCTGGAAATCCCGATGAGCGCGACACTTTGGTTAAGTACTGACCCAAAACCTGCTTAACTGGTTTCGCCCGCTAACTCGCGGCGCCATGCTTCGAAAGCGGTTTCATAGTAGCGCGGGTTAAACAGCTGCCATGTGCCCAGTGATGCGGGTACTATAAAGTCTTTTGCGCCTTCAGCCGGTGTTTTACCGGCCTCATATGAGCCACGGGCTTTTTCTTCTACCAACCTTAACAGGTCTAGATAATTACTCAGCTCACCGGCGTTTGCGATTGCACCGTGGCCGGTCACGATGGTGCGTTTGGGGTCAGCCAGCAAATGTTCAACCGATGTTGTCAAATGACTGGGGATGGCATCCACATAGTTATGGAATAATCCTGCCCACACCAGATCACCGGCAAAAATGACAGGGGCGTCATCCACTACAATCGCAAGATCACTGGGCGTATGGCCCTTTAGCGGGTGCAGTCGAATGGTACGGCCGCCCAAATCCATAGTCAGGATCGATGCTTCATCGGTGATGATGCGGGTAGGCATAACCGGGCGAATAGCAGGGCGGGCGAACTGTGCGCCTTCAGGTGTCTGTTTGGCACCGGCATAGCGATCATAAACCAGTTGGTTGGTGGTTGCGGTAGCGATAATCTCGGGGCCCGCCGCGCCGTTTTGATACCCAGCCAGCCCACCGGTGTGGTCCGCATGGAAATGGGTAACAATCACATCGGTTACTGGCTTGCCAGTTAGGCGCAAGGCTTGAGCTGCCAGCCAGGCTGCGCCCTCGGGCCGGAACGAACCGTCGATAGCGACAACTTTGTCCTCGCCAGCGATTATGCCGCCGTTGCACAGGGTGGCAACTGCTGCAGGGTTAAACGAACCGTCTGGCTTTAGTGGCGTCGAAACCACACCCCAAATGCCGGGTCCAACTTCTTCAATGCGGGCAAAAGGTTGTTCTTCAACAACCTTGCCGAAGGTCGGGAAGCTGTTTGCGCGCGCGCTGGCGCCGAGCATACTGGCCACGCCGGCGGATGCGCCAGCTGCTGCGATAAAATTCCTGCGTGAGAAAATAGATTTTGACGGCATGATAAAACTCCTGATCCCCTGATTTAGGGCATCATAGCGAAACTTGGCCTTTGGGTAACTCAAGAAAAAGTGACAGCGGATACCGGTAATTTGGCCTACTAGGGAAGGTGCGTTCTGGATGTGCCGCAGCGCACACATTCATAGGTAATGGTGGAGCCGTCTTCGCCTTTGAACTCAAGGCCGACCCAGCGGCCCCTTTCGTCGTACCACGAAACAACATCACTTAGCTCGCCGCTATATTCAAAGCGCTGAGCCCTGCGGCTTTCGTCTGCGGCGGGCCGCACTTCCCAATCAAGCGGGGTAATTTCAACGGTATTTGGGCTGCCGCTCAGCGTGTTCATAATGATCGGCGCCCGCAGAACATTAGGGTTCCAGTGGTTTGACGGAAATGCAGCCGTTTCAAGCTCAAAGATGGTGTCGGTCACGCCGTCATCGACGGATACATTGGTGCCGTCAAATTTCATGTCATAGGAATATTTTTTGCCGTTGGCGTTTGTGTCGGCAGTTATCTCGCTTATCTGGCCATCATGCCATATTTCCCGGGCGGTATACTTGAACTTGTAGGCGGTAAAAAACAGGAACTTTACCTTCAGGTTGGTCTCTGTGTCGACAATCAAGCTGTCGCCTTCAGTGCTGAAGCTGACCGCATGCGTGCCGATTTTCTTGCCTTCCCGTTTCACCGTGAACAGCATGTCTTCACCGTAGGACTGCTCGGCCCACGTGGGCAAGGCATTGTCGACCCCGGTTTCATCAATCCCGACTGGCATGCCGATGAATGTTAGTAAAGCCAGAGCTGTTGCCTGCAGAGTCATTCGGTATCCTTATGCTGTTGTCTCGGTTTTTACGCTGTACCCAGATTGCCGGATCAAAATATTAGATCAAATTTCCGCTGTTGTCATCGCCGCAGTTGATCAATCGGCGTGCCAATTGTGCGGCCGACTGCGCAGGTTCGAGGTCTTCTGAAGACGAAGAAATACCCGCTGGCAGAACCAGCGGGCACAAGTGCTGGATTGTCTATTCCGCTGCCGGTTTGCTGATCATTTTGTATATGATCGCGCCGATCACCGCGCCAACAATCGGGGCAACCCAAAATAGCCAAAGCTGGCTGGTTGCCCAGTCGCCTACATACAGAGCCACACCGGTGCTGCGCGCCGGATTTACTGATGTATTGGTAACCGGGATGCTGATCAGGTGAATAAGCGTCAGGCATAAGCCGATGGCGATGGGGGCAAAACCCGCAGGGGCGCGGGCATCGGTTGCACCCATGATCACAATAAGGAACATGGCTGTCAGAACCACTTCCGCGACAAGCGCTGCCATCATGGTGTAGCCGCCCGGTGAATGCTCGCCGTATCCGTTGGAGGCAAACCCGTCGGCCAGATTAAACCCGGCCTTGCCCGACGCGATTAAATAGAGAATACCGCCGGCTGCGATGGCACCCAGAACTTGGGCGACGATGTAGCCGGGTAGCTCTTTGCCGTCAAAACGCCCGCCAGCCCACAAACCAATGGAAACCGCTGGGTTCAAGTGGCAGCCCGATATATGCCCGATGGCGTAGGCCATGGTTATTACGGTCAAGCCAAAGGCGAGGGAAACCCCGAGAAGGCCAATGCCCACTTCCGGAAAAGCCGCCGCCAGCACGGCACTGCCGCAGCCGCCCAGCACCAACCAAAGCGTGCCGATAAATTCTGCCATAAGTTTTTGTTGCATGATCACTCCCCTAAAAAGTTGATGTGCCCCCAAAAGAATGGTCGACGGAGTATGAAGGGCGCGGCTGGAAGTGTCAAAAAAAGGGCCGGTACTAATCCAAATATCCCGGGAATTTGGGCAGGACGTCGAAGTCAGCTTTTTCGTGCTCGATGATCGCACGGGCCTTATACTGTTTCAGCAGCTTTTCAAACAGCGCCATTGATTGAATGGTTTGTTCCTTGTCCACATTGAAAACAGGTATGGCTCCAACTTTTCGGCCTTCGGCATGGGTATAGAGATCACCGGAAAATAACAGGGTGCCTGCGTTGGCCAGTGTTAACTGTAGAATAGAGTGGCCTGTGGTGTGACCGGGGGTTGGCACAATAACCGCGCTGCCGTCGCCGAACAGGTCATGGGTTTCAGTAAACTGAATGGTTTTGGCATTTACAAGCGCGGCATAGTCGCCGTTTGCGTCTTTCATGGCGTCTGAAAACATGAATTCCCGCTCTGCCTCGTGCACTACCCATGTAGAAGTGGCGAACAGGCCTGCGTTACCGGAATGGTCCGGGTGCCAGTGCGATAAAGAAATATACTCGATATCAGCTGGTGCAAGCCCAAGGTCAGCCAGCTGGTCGGTCAGTTTAACGCGCATGCTGGCTTGAAAACCCCCAGCTGCTGGGGGCGTGTTGCCAACCATGGCTTGATTAAACCCCGCATCCCAGAGCAAATCCCCTTTCGAGTGGCGGATCAGGTAGCAAGGCACCGCCAGTGTGTTTGACTGCCCGGCAAAACGGCCTTCGCTGTCGAAGCTTGCCATGTCAGATGCTTCAATGGTGCCGCAATCCATAGTATAAAGCTTGATGGTATCGTCCGCGGTTGCCGGTTGCGCGGACAGGCCAAATAAAAGTGCGGCAACTAGGGGTTTAAGGGCCAAGAGATGCTCCTACTTCCAAATCTTTTTGCCGTCGCCGGGAATGCCGAGGCTGTCCCACATGGCATCCACTTTGTCGATCACACTATCGTTCATACGTATCTGCTGGCCCCATTCACGGTGAGTTTCATTGCCCACTTTATTAGTCGCATCCAGTCCCAGCTTGCCGCCAAGGCCGCTTTCGGGGCTGGCGAAATCAAGGTAATCGATGGGGGTGTTTTCAACCGTCACGATATCACGCACCGGGTCCATGCGGGTGCTGATCGCCCACATGACGTCTTTCCAGTCGCGGCAATTGATGTCGTCGTCCACCACAATCACGAATTTGGTGTAAACGAACTGGCGCAGGTATGACCACACTCCGGTCATGATGCGTTTTGCGTGGCCCGCGTAGGCCTTTTTGATGCTGACAACAGCGATACGGTAGCTGCAGCCCTCCGGCGGCAACCAAAAATCGACGACCTCGGGGAATTGTTGTTGCAGAAGCGGAATGAAAACCTCATTGAGCGCTTCACCCAGCACGCTGGGCTCATCGGGTGGGCGACCGGTGTATGTGGAAAGGTAAATCGGGTCTTTGCGCATGGTAATGGCGGTGATGTTAAACACCGGGAATTTCTCGACGCTGTTATAGTAGCCGGTGTGGTCGCCGTAGGGCCCTTCGTCGCGGTAGTCATCAAGACTGACAAAGCCTTCCAGCACAATTTCCGCTGAGGCGGGCACTTTCAATGGCACCGTCTTGCAGTCTATCAGTTCTACCTTTTTCTCACGCAATAGCCCGGCGAATTGATATTCGGACAGAGTGTCCGGTACGGGTGTAACTGCCGCCAGAATGATGCCGGGGTCCGCTCCGATAACAGCTGCGGCAGGCACGGGCTCGCGGTTAATCTTTTTCCAGCGTTCATATTGCTGCGCGCCGCCGCGGTGCTTGAGCCAGCGCATTAATGTTTGGTTTTTGCTTACCCGCTGCATGCGGTATATGCCCAGGTTAAAATCGTCTTCCGCGCTTTTGGTCGGTCCCTGGGTGACCACAAGCGGCCAAGTGATCAGCGGTGCGGGCTCGCCGGGCCAGCAGGTTTGTATCGGCAGAGCGTTGATATCAATGTCATCGCCGGTCAAAACAACCTCATGCACAGGCGCTTTCCTGACGGTTTTGGGGCGCATGGCCAAAACTTTTTTGGCTAGTGGCAGCAGCTCAATTGCGTCACGCACGCCAGCGGGCGGCTGCGGTTGGCGCAGGAAGGCCAGTGTTTCACCCACTTCGCGCAGTTCGCTAGGCTGACGGCTCATGCCGCGCGCTACACGCTCCACCGTGCCAAACAGGTTCACTAGCATCGGCATGTCAGATTTTTCACCGCGCTCGTTGATCACATTTTCAAACAAAATTGCAGGGCCGCCCTCGGCCAGAACCCGGGTTTGAATTTCGGTCATTTCCAGTTCGGTGGATACAGGTTCGGACACACGGATCAATAGTCCGTCTGCCTCAAGTTCAGCGATAAAATCACGTAAAGATGTATATGCCATAGAGGGTGTTATAGGCCGCTAATCGTCGTTCGCCAACAGCAGAAACTATTGTTTTCTTACCGATTTGGGCAATGGTTGACGAAGTACGGCTTCGTAGTCGCGAGTGAAGTTGTTGGGCAACTGTGCTTTCAGGCTTCCGTCTTCCACCATGGACATTATGGCGCGATCAATCCGTTCAATGATATCGGAGCTAACGGCGTCCGAATAAATCAACCGCGCTGGCCAAACGAAAAAAGGCTTAACGGCGTCATAGGTTATGTTGGTCACGCCCGCAACTTGCACGGCGTCCAGCGTCATGGTCTTGTCATTGACCCACAAGTCGACACGACCTTTCGACAACAGTGAAATCGCGGATGTTGCTGAATGCGTTTCGAGAATTGTCAGGCCGTCCAGATTGTGTAGTGGCGGGGGCAGGCGAGTGGTTGGTGTTACCACAAGGGTCATTTTCTTTATTTCTTCGATTGTCCGCGGGATGTGTATGCCCCTTAGTACAAAGGCGTGGTCTTGTCGGAAAGCCAGGGGGATAGAAGCGCGTAGAGGCTTGAATCCGGAATCCGGTGTGCCGCGGTCAAGCTGAGGCCCCGCAACAAGCGGTTTGTTACGGGTTAATTCCCGGTCCTGTCGTTTTATCGGCATATGCTGCATGCGAAAGGTCACATGCGCTCGCTTGCCCACTTCATGAATGGCTTGTGCCAGCTTGCCTGTTTTTCCGTCTTTTTCCAGTAAACCCGGCAAATATACGAAGTGAAAATCGATTTCGTTGCCGCGGTGATCAGTTGCGGCAACGGCTGTCTGGGCACTGGTGATCAGACATAGGACAAGCGCTACGCTCATGCACCGAAGGCGTCGTATTCGAGTTTTGTTGTAAGCGGTTTGTCTGGAGAAAATCATCCAGTCAAAGTAAGCACCTGAAGATGAAAATAAAGTTAAGAACTCTTGGTTAGACGGGGCTAAATCCAAAAATGTTGCTGCGATGCTTTTTTTGATGTTTCCCTGCTTAATATTATCAAAAATATTGCGTTTGGCGGCGGTATTGGCAAAGCTGGGAAAGCAAGGGAGAGTATAAATGGCAAAGTGGAAACCGGCACCGCCCAGGAGCGATGCGATCATTCGCGCGGGCCGTGAGGCTAAATCATACCGCGTATCGCTTGATGTGGAAAAGCGTTTTTTGCGCGGCATGCGCAAGTATTCAACTATGTCCTTGGTGCTGGGTTTTGTGGCGGCATTTGTCGTGCACCAGGTTTTCTTCACTTTTATTTTGCCACCATTTGTAAGTTGGATTCAGGGCCTTGGTAATTATCCAAATGTTTTCCTGGCGTTGATCTACGGTTTTGGAGTGTCAATTTTCCTGATTGGCGGTCAACTTAAAGCTTACCGCTTTGGTGACGAGCTGGTTGCGGGCCTTACACCGCTTGATGAGGGGCTTTCCTTGTGGAACAGCGAGCGGAAAGATTAAGAAACCACGGTAAGCGTTATTTAGTTGGTTTGTTGGCCGTTGCCGGAGGAAGCATCTATCTCAGCAATGCCTACAATGCCAAGGTTTGGTATCTTTTGGCATTCGTGTGCGTAGCGCTATTGGTTGAACGCTTTGTTTTGCCTGCGCGCTTTCCACTCCCCCAAGCCCCGCCGCTTGAAGAGTGATTACTCAGCGCACAATTGGCCGGTTGGCAGGGGTGCTCAATTGCACGAGAGTTTGGTGACCAAAGAGATCAAAATTTACATCTTCAGCGTAACGCGTTTAGTTGCGGTTATGTGCAATTCAGGCCTGATGGAACCAAACTTTTCGCTGCAGTTTCCCACGCGTCGGAATATGTTGCTAATGTTGGGGGCACCTCTGTGAGTCGCGTGACATGTTGACAAGTCAACCGCATTGCTTTCAACGAAACCAAATGTGAAATCAGACGTTCGGTTATCGTGGAAATAGCAGGCCTGATTTCAGTATTTAGGTCTTTCGAAGGCACCATTTTCTCGGTTCCTGGTGATAGCTGCCAACGTTGAAACCACCCAAGCTGTATTTGCTTTGCTGCGTTCATTTGCGCCGTGATCACTTGCACTGCATATGCAGGCTCAAGCCCCGCAGCTGTCGCTTGACCAACTGTGTTTTCTAAAACTTTTTTTTCGCGGGTAAGGTCTTCAATAGGTAGCCGATTGTCCCACTTATAGCGTGCAACAGGCGGCATCGTTAAAAGTCGGTCTCTAATTGTCGCTCTTATGTCAGTGATCAGTTGTTGAATGTCTGGCTGCGGTGTATCGGCATAAACATCTGCTGTAGTTATGAATATCAATACAACGAGCTGCAGCAAACCCATCACTTTCCTGGTTCTGTTTATCATTTGGCAAATAGCTGGCCAGGGTCTTTGAAGGCCTTGAACTCAAGCGCGTTGCCCGCCGGGTCACGGAAAAACATGGTGGCTTGCTCGCCTACTTTGTCTTTGAAGCGAACTTTTGGCTTGATGACGAAATCAATGTCAGTTGCTGTAAGTTTATCAGCAAGCTGTTGCCAGTCACCCCAGTTCAAAACGCATCCGTAATGAAAACTGGGCACGCTGTCACCGTCTACACCGTTCCTGTCCGGTTGGCCCACCGGCGCTCCCAAGTGCACCACAAATTGGTGGCCAAACAGGTTGAAACCGACCCACTTGTCGCTGGATCGTCCCTCCGGACAGCCAAGCAGGCCACCGTAGAACGCCCGCGCCGCCGCTAGATCGTCAACCGGCACCGCAAGATGAAACGGAGTGAGTGTTTGTGTTGACATTTTGTTTGTTCCTATTTCTTGGGCATCAGTTCAAGCACAGCCAGGGTCATTGCGCGTACACCGGCTTTGATCGAGGGCTCCGGTTCGATTTTAAAGAAAGGCGAATGGTGCCCGGCAACCCGCGGTCCGCCGTTTTTCTCTGCGTCTAGGTCAGCTTGCGATGTGCCGCCAACAGCAAAGTAAAAGCCGGGAACTGGTGGTTCCACATTGGTGAAATAGGGGAAATCTTCGGCACCCATACCGCGCTGGATCGCTGGTGCCGTTCCGTCCTTGCCGAAGGCGCGCACAAACACGCCGCCTAGACGCGCAGCCAACGCTTCGTCGTTGTAGGTGGTTGGGGTTGCTTCCACGGACAGATCAACTCTTGGCAGTTTATCTTCCGGCAGTCCCGCAACCCGGCCCATATTCTCGGCAATGCGTTTGATGCCCTGTAACAGTTTTGCTCGTACCGCTTCGTCGTTAGAACGCACGGTCAATTGCAGGTCAGCATGGTCAGAAATGATGTTGTGTTTGCGGCCAGCATGGAAGGAGCCCACAGTTACGACGCCTGCCTCAAGCGGTGATATTTCACGTGAAACCAAAGTTTGCAACGCACCGACAATTTGTGATGCCAGCACGATTGGGTCGTTGCCCAGATGCGGTGACGCGCCGTGGGTTCCAACGCCGTAGACCCGGATATTGACGCTGTCTGAGCTGGAATACGTCAGTCCCGAACCATATATTACCGTGCCTGCCGGTTCGCCCGCTGCCACATGCAGCGCCAGTGCATAGTCCGGGCGACCAAACCGCTCATACAAATTGTCTTCAATCATGGCTTTGGCGCCGCCGATGCGTTCCTCCGCTGGTTGGCCAATCAACATCAGGGTACCGGACCATTGGTCGCGCATGGCAGCCAATCGCCGGGCTGTGCCCACCAGAGATGTCATGTGCATGTCGTGTCCACACGCATGCATAACCGGCATTTCGATGCCGTTGATATTGGTTTGGGTAACCGATGACGGGTAGGGCACGCCGCTGCCTTCCTTGACCGGCAGGCCGTCCATGTCCGCGCGCACTAACACTTGCGGACCGTCACCATTTTCCATCATGGCGACAATTCCGGTCCCACCAACGCCCGCTGTGACACTAAAGCCCAGCGACGTTAGTTCCGCGGCGAGGCGCTCGGCTGTTTTTGTCTCAACAAAAGATAGTTCAGGGTTTTGGTGAAAGTGAACGAACAGGGGTTGCAGATAGGAATAATCTTTGGCGATGGCGTCACTTAAATCATCGGCCTGCGTTGCTGTTGTTATAACTGCCGCGACAAGTGCGCTGCTCGCTAACAATTTCCCTAGTTTAGAATAGTGCATTCGTACCTCCCCTAGTTTGCCCAAATCTCTATTATTCGATATCGCCGAAATGTTTTAATGCTGCGGGCGCGATCAGGTCGCCCCATTCCTGCACAAAATGGCCGCCTTCGGCAATTTCCATTGGCTCCGGGCATCCTTTGATGAGCTTTCGTAGCATATGCATAGCAGGTGGGCCAAGCACCGGGTCCTGCATGCCGATCGCCATAAAGCTTTCGCCCGTCCATTCGCTGGACCAGAAAGCTGCCGCGCGCTTGGACGTATTGACACCGTCCATGTCTGGTTCAGTCATCACAAGCGCTGGAAACCTGCGGGCGCCAGCTTTATACAAGTCATCGGGGAAGGGTGCATCGTAAGCAGCGACCTCGGCATCCGACAGATGTGGTGTAGCCCGCTTCATAATGGCACCGATGGGCAGATTGGGGGTATTGGCCACATAGTCGCGCCAGGCTTTGAACCCGTCACTGGAGCCCATGCCCACGGCAAGGCCAGTGTTCATGACAATCAATCGTTTGAAACGATCTTTCATATCCATCGGCAGCGTTAGGCCCAAAAGGCCGCCCCAGTCCTGGCACACCAGGGTGATATTTTGCAGATCCAGCCGCTCGATGAAGCGCAGCAAATAATTGCGGTGGAAATGGAAGGTATAGTCGTTGTCTTTTACTGGCTTGTCTGAACGTCCAAAACCAATCAGGTCAGGCGCGATCACCCGCGCGCCCGAAGCTGTGAAGTGGGGAATCATATGACGGTACAAATATGACCAACTGGGTTCGCCGTGCAGGCACAAAAACACCCGGTCTGCGTCTTTTGGGCCTTCGTCAGCGTATGCAATGCGGATGTCCTCGTAACCATCCAGGCCGTCCATATAGTTGGCCTCAAACGACCAATCAGGCAAATTTTCAAATCGATCATCGGGGGTTCTGACGCTTTCCATCGGGCTTCCTTTCCAAGAATTGATCAGTGCCTCTATGCTTGCAGCTTTCTCCGCGCGCTGGCACTCAGCTTATCGCTTTGCATACAGCGTGAATTAGGCCGTGGCCCGACGCAAGCCACTTTTTTTTCATTGTTTGAAAATGTGTCGTTGACTCGTGCTGGGTGCTTCGCTATTCACGGCGGCGGAGAGGTGGCTGAGTGGTCGAAAGCGCTCCCCTGCTAAGGGAGTAACGGGGCAACCTGTTCGAGGGTTCGAATCCCTTCCTCTCCGCCACAAACCATTCGCAAACCCGAGACGAGGCCCCAACGCGGGCCTTTTTTCTTTTTGGTTCAAAGGGGTTTAACGAGTCCATCCGACTTTCGGAGACTGGCTTTCGGGCCTGAATCTGTCTCTGAACAGCCTGCGTCTCTTTTCACCCGCCCTTCACCCAAATCGAGACGCATTCAAAACTGGTCGTCTTTTCAGATGCTTGCCGAAAATGGGTTGCGCCGCAGTTGAGGTCGGTTCGACTGCTCTCAAAGCAAACGGAGACACCCGAAGGCGGCGTGTTTCTTCGAAACGGTGCGAACGGTCGCGAGAAGTCGTTGATGACAAACAGACTTTCCGCCCATAGCCTGGCTGCATGTCGAACGGGCCCTGGACAGATGCAGAAAACGACCTCATCGTCGCGGATTACTTCGCGATGCTGGCCGAGGACATGGCGGGCCGTCTCTACAATAAGGCTCAGCACCGACGTAGTTTGATGCCTCTATTAAGGAGCCGAACGGAAGGCTCGATCGAGTTCAAGCATCAGAATATCAGCGCGGTGCTGAAGGGGCTCGGCGAAGATTGGATCCCCGGCTACAAGCCAGCGTTCAATTTCCAGATGACCTTGGTCGATGCTGTGGCGCGCTGGTTGGCATGGAACCCGGCCTGGCTTGGGCGGCTGCCGGGCTCGCGATCAGCAAATGGTTTGCGCGAGGCTGCGCAGATCTGGATTGGACCGCCGCCCACGCTGTCGAACCAGCCGCCGCCGCAGGAACTGGAGCAGATGCTGCATGTCGCCAGAAAGTTTGACGTGGCGGGTCGGGATGAACGCAACCGCGCCCTCGGACGTGCGGGAGAAGAGCGCGTCGTTGCACACGAACGGTCCGCTTTGAAAGTGGCCGGTCGGGACGATCTGGCGCGCAAAGTGCGGTGGATTTCCGAAGAGGATGGTGACGGTGCCGGGTACGACATTGCCAGCTTTACGCCGGACGGACAGGAGCGTTTGATCGAGGTGAAAACGACAAATGGCTGGGAACGAACGCCCTTTTACATTTCCCGCAATGAACTGGCGGTCGCCGAAGAGCGCCGGTCAGAATGGTGCTTGTTCCGTCTTTGGAATTTCTCGCGTGAGCCGAAAGCATTTGAGTTGCGCCCGCCGCTAGATGCCCATGTCTCGTTGACCGCGACGGCCTTTCAGGCGAGCTTTCATTAGAATCTAACTGAACCCGCGCTGTTCTTGCTCTGGCCAAGCCTCTCCGGCGAGAAAGCACAGATCGTAAAGGCTGACCGCCGACGGCTCGCGCCCGCAGGTCAGCCGCTTGAGCACTTGCGGCGCGAGGTAGGCCAGCCGCAACTGGCGGCTGACATGGCGTTCGGCCAGCCCTACGTCTTCGGCCAATTCCTGGATGGTGCTGAACTCGCCAGCGTCCATGCGCCGCCGCCAGCCCCATGCCCGCCCAATGGCGCGGAGGACATGCGGGTCCTGAGTCTGGTCCTCGCTCGGCAGCTAATCGGCAGGCGGCAAGATTTTCGGCCGACCATTCTTCTTGCGAACCTTCAACGGGATCAAGACGCGGATCGTGTCATCGGCACGCGTCATTCGGCGGCCTCAATTTTACGTGATGCGACCATCTCGCGGATGACGCCTGCGATCCCTTCGCGCCTGATGTCCAGCTCCAAGCCGTCGGCTGTGACGGTGACACGACGGATTAGAAGCTGGATGATCCGTGCCTGCTCGGTCGGGAACAGTTGCGCCCAGAGCGTGCTGAATTCATGCAATGCCGCGATGGCGTCCGCCTCCGAAACCGCGCCATCCTGTTGGCTCAGGGCCGTGAGCACCTTCGTCACGACTTCTGGCGTTTGCAGGATGCGCCGGACCTCGGTCACGACCGCATCCTCAACCATCCCAGCCGCCAGCCGCATCGGGGCGGTCTCAGCACCGGTCTCGCGGTTCCGGATGACGTCCATCGACACATAGTAGCGGTAAAGCTTTGCGCCCTTCTTGGTGCTTGTGGGCGTCATGGCCGCGCCGGTGTCGCTGAAGATCAGCCCTTTCAGGAGAGCGGGGGTCCGCGACCGGCTGTTATTTGCACGTTTGCGCGGGCTTTCCTGCAGGATGGCGTGCGCCCGATCCCAGAGGTCGTTGTCGATGATAGCGTCGTGCTCGCCGGGATAAGCCTTGCCCTTGTGGACGGCTTCACCACGATAAACACGGTTGTTCAGGAGCCGATAGAGGTAGCCCTTGTCGATCAGCGTACCCTGCTTGTTGCGGAAGCCGTCGCGGCGGAGTTCGCGCGCCAGAACCGTGGCGGACCCGAGTTCGACAAACCGTTCGAAGATGCGACGGACCGATCCGGCCTCGGCATCGTTCACCAACAGTTTGCGATCCTCCACATCATAGCCCAGCGGAACATAGCCGCCCATCCAGATCCCGCGCTTGCGAGATGCCGCCACCTTGTCGCGGATGCGCTCACCGATGACCTCGCGTTCGAACTGGGCGAAACTTAGCAGGATGTTCAAGGTCAGCCGCCCCATTGACGTGGTGGTATTGAACGACTGCGTGACCGAGACGAAGGTGACGCCGTTGCGGTCGAAGATCTCGACCAGCTTAGAAAAATCCATCAGCGACCGCGACAGACGGTCGATCTTGTAAACCACGACCACGTCGATCAACCCGTCGTCGATGTCGGCCAGAAGCAGCTTGAGACCGGGACGTTCGAGGGTGCCACCGGAAAAACCGCCATCGTCGTAGCGTTCACGGGTCGCAACCCATCCTTCGGATCGCTGGCTGGCGATATAGGCTTCGCAGGCCTCACGCTGGGCATCGAGGCTGTTGAATTCCATGTCGAGACCTTCTTCGGTCGACTTGCGGGTGTAGATGGCGCAGCGCAGGCGGCGGTTTGGGCGAGCGGCGATATCCATCATGCTTCCTCCCGCTTGCGTTCACGCAGGCCGAAGAAGCGATAGCCATTCCAGCGCGTTCCGGTGATGGCGCGGGCCACGGCCGAGAGCGATTTGAACTTCCGGCCCTGCCATTCGAAACCGTCTTTCAGGACGATCACCGTCTGCTCGACCCCGTCCCATTCCCGGATGAGCTTGGTACCTATGACCGGATTGCGCGGATCAGCGATCTGGTTTTTCCTCCGCGCGACACCCTCAACCTCATCGGCCAGCAGATCCAACATGCGGCGCGTTTCGCGGTCTGGGCCGCCGTAGGTCAGTTCCTGGATACGATAGGCGATGCGCATTTCCAAAAAGGTCCGGCTGTTGTTCGGCGCGGCACCGCCGAAAAGTATTTCCCATTCGGCTTTCAGATCCCTGACCGACATGGCCTTCAGCGTGGCCAGGCGCGCCAGGACAGTTTGATCCATGGATCGGTCCTGCCCAGGTTTTGTAGGGTTTATCTTATTGTGATGCTTCATCAATTCCTCCGATGCGGATACGTTTTGCACGACGACCACCGCTCTTCCGGGGCGAGAAGTCCACGAAACTGTCTCCGTCTTCGGCAGATAAAGAACTGGCATCTTCGGCGTTCAGGCGAATGACGCCAGCCGCCAGAATACGACCGAGTTCTTCGAGGCGCGCGTCCGCTGACATGCGCTCAGGACAAAGGGGATTGGGACCCGAAATCGGGCCTGATGTGATGCTGGGCATGGCGACTTTTCGCGATTGGAATGATGCCATGAATGTATCGCGAAATCAGAAAATCACAAGCAATTCAATAATTTGCGGACAGCATCGACCTGCGCGTAGAGCCGCGCATTTTTGCGCAATGACACTGCGCCCGCAGGGGGCGCGAATTGGAAGCACAGAGCCGAATCAGCCTGCGCGATCATCCATGAATTTGTCGAATGTATCGATGGTCTGTTCTTCTTCCAGCTCGGCCATCTCCCAGCGGGATGGAGCGCAGTCAGGATAGAGCAGCAGTGAGATCGTCATCTGGTCGGTGCGGGGCGAGAACACCGTCATTTCATGGACAGGCTCAGATCCCAACCAGACACCCGCAGGGTGGAGGTGACCATGGCGACCAGTATCCCAGTCCACCTCCTGCGCGGCCAAGGAGGCGGCTGGCATCTCGGTCGTGGTTTGCCGCGCCCTGTAGAAGACGCCGGACTTCAGCAGCGGCTCGCTGGACCATGCCCAGTCGATGAATCCCTCCTTGCCAACCACGATCATCGCCCGCTTGTCGGTGATGGTCATCCATTTCAGGATCGCCGCCGTGAGCGACACGGCATAGCGGTCGGCCAAATCAGTCATCACATCGATATCGATGACGCGTCCCTTGATCTGCTCACGGAAATCGTCGAGCGGCATCAACAGGTAGGAGGCGAAGGTATTGGCCTCACCTTCGATCTTGTTCCGGCCCTCATCCCAGTCAGCCATGTTGCGGTTGGTACATTCGAGGCCGTTGGGATTGGTCTGCCGGTGCAGCAGGTAGTGGCCCAGTTCATGGGCCAGCGTGAAGTTCCGCCGCCCCGGCGAACGGATACTCTCATTGTAAATGATACCCCACTCACCGGAACCGTCAGGGTGCGGCATCAACATGCCTTCGACGCCCTTGGACAGGTCCAACCCGCCGACCATGGTTATCGGTGCGTCCGGAAACACCTGTCGCGAAAAATCCTGAGCCAGCGCCGCCACATCGATCGGAAACCGCGGCAGCCCATGCGCCGCCTGATGGAGCGACAGGATCTTTGTCAGACGAATTGCCCAACCTTGTGGCGTCGTGGGCAGGCTCAATCCTTCTTTCCCCACATATCGATCATCTGATTGATCTTCGCTTGGTCGTCAGGGGCAAGCTTGCTGAATTTCCGGAAGAAGGCTTCCTTCAGAACTGCGTCTCCGGGCTCCTCACTTTCATCCAGCAGATAATCGGTTGTGACCTCGAGGGCCTGAGCGATCCGCGTCAGTTTCTCTCCCGACGGCTTTCGTGCGTCGCGGTTTTCCAACTCCCAGATGTAGCTCTTGCTCGAGTCGGTCAGTTCCGCGAGCTTGTCGAGGGAGTATCCCATTTCCTGGCGGTGGCGCTTGATCTTGGCGCCGAGGGACGTGGTCATCGTATCATCCTTGTTTTCCTTGGTTGCAGGAAGCTTGTTCGGTATGCCGAACAAAATCGTGCCGCGCAAGTAGACTTGGCGGTTTGTTCGGTATATATCGAACGTTATCGTATCGCTTTGCGCCGATTCCCTCCTCCTCCTGGCCAGAAAGGGCTCCTATGACTGCTATCGCCTCCTTCCTTCGCAAGACCCCCGTC
>JAALKD010000073.1 GCA_011088215.1 Sphingomonadales bacterium
GTGTGTGCAGCAGGGTCGTCAAGAATGCGCGCGGCAACAGCCTGAAGCGCCAAACAGTTATTGTCGGCATCACCCACAGGTGCGTCCAGTGTTAGCACATTTACCAAACCGCCAATGGTCGGTAGGCAGTAACGGGCCGGGCGAATAAATGCGAACAACTCGAGCACATCATAGGCACGTATGGCAGGCAACCCCAACCTCCGCGCTGCCAGTACCCGATTGGCCAGCAAATGTGGCTCGCGGCTTAGGGCATCAGCCGCCGCGTCCAGCGACAACTGCTGAAATTCGCCGTCCGCGGACAGGATAGTCGCCGAGGTGACACCAACCACAGCCACCGGAACAGCGTCCAGTGTCGCACTGCGTTTTTCGCTGTCAATTATCAGGTCATCGGCTGCCAAATCATTCATTGGGTGAGCATAACGATACAGCCTCCAAAATACAGGCTGAAAATGCTCTTGCGTGTCGAAATTTGATTTCCTCACTTTGCGGTGTTTTCCTTGACGAAAGCGCCCGGAATGCATAGGGTCCGCCGCCTTGATGGATCAAAAGTCCACCCCAGAAAAAGCCGCGCGATAAAGACCCGCGACCGAAATTAGAATGGTGACCGTAATGACCGGAAATATTGACCTTGCCCTTGCTTCGAACGCCTGGCCGTTTAAGGAAGCTGAGAAGCTGGTAAAACGGTTCAAAGGCGGCGCGCCAGAAAAAGGTCATATCCTGTTCGAAACCGGTTACGGCCCGTCAGGCCTGCCACATCTGGGCACATTCGGTGAAGTTGCACGCACAACAATGGTTATGCGGGCCTTCCAGGAAATTTCCGACATGCCGACCAAGCTTATCTGTTTTTCAGATGATATGGACGGCCTTAGGAAAGTGCCTACCAATGTACCGAACCAGGAACTTCTGGCCGGCGCACTGGGCATGCCGCTGACCGAAGTGCCGGACCCTTTCGGCACACATGACAGCTTCGGCGCCCACAATAACGCCCGCCTGCAAGCGTTTCTGGACCAGTTTGGTTTCGAGTATGACTTTTATTCGTCGACCGAATGTTACAAGGCTGGTCGCTTTGATGCCACTCTGCTGAAAATATGCCAACGCTATGACAAGATCATCAATGTGATCCTGCCAACACTGGGCGAAGAACGCCGCCAGACATACAGCCCGTTCCTGCCGCGCTGCCCGGAAACCGGTGAAATTCTACAAGTACCGGTGACCATTGAAGACCCGGATGCGGGCATCGTTTCCTTCAAGAGCGCTTCCGGCACCCATCACGAGGTATCGGTTACAGGCGGCAATGTGAAATGCCAATGGAAGGTGGACTGGGCCATGCGCTGGGACGCGCTGGATGTTGACTATGAAATGGCAGGCAAGGACCTGGACGAAAGCGTGAAGTTGTCGTCGATCATTCGGCGCATTCTTGGCGGCAAGCCGCCCGAGGCATTGAGTTATGAAATGTTTCTTGACCAGAACGGCCAGAAAATTTCCAAATCAAAAGGCAACGGCATTTCAATTGAAGAATGGCTCGCTTACGCCAGCCCGGAGAGCCTGTCTTTGTACATGTTCCAAAGCCCTCGCAAGGCAAAGCGGCTTTATTTTGACGTTATCCCCAAGGCGGTTGATGAATATTATACCTTTGTCGCCAAGTTCCACGAACAGGAACTGGCCGACCAATATAAGAGCCCGGCATGGCACATTCACGGCGGCGAAGTGCCTGCGGCCAGTTTGCCGGTTTCCTTCGGCTTGCTACTAAACTTGGTTTCGGTTGCCAACACAGAAGACCGTGATGCGCTTTGGGGTTTTGTTGCCCGCTATGTAGAGGGCGCGAACGCCGAGGCCTACCCTGATCTGGATAGCCTGATGGGCTACGCTATTCGGTATTATGCTGATTTTGTGAAGCCAACAAAATCATTCCGTGCAGCAGAGGGCAACGAACTTGTGGCTTTTGATAGCCTCAAGAAACGTTTGGCCGCACTGAACCCGAACGAGCATGACCCCGAAGTAATCATGACCGAGGTTTATTCAGCCGGGAAAGACGCTGAGTTTGAAAACCTGCGTGACTGGTTCAAGGCTTGCTATGAAGTACTTCTCGGCCAAAGCCAAGGCCCGCGTATGGGCGGTTTCATCGCGCTTTACGGCGTTAACGAAACACTCGCTTTAATTGATGATGCGCTTGCGGGAAAACTGGTGTCCTAACCCACATTAAGGCTGAAAGACCTCTTCTATTGTCAGACCAAATGCCCCGGCAATAGCAAACGCCAGCGGAAGGCTTGGGTCATATTTCCCGCGCTCAATCGAAATGATGGTCTGGCGCGACACATCTAACCTGTCGCCCAGGTCTTGCTGGCTCCAACCATGTTCTGCCCGCAATTCTTTCAACCGATTCTTCATGTGTATTTCCCGCGAACCAGAAACATCGCCGTCCCTTGCACCGCAATAAGCATGGGCATAACCCAAATTGTATCCAATGCAGGAAAGCCGATGCCCTCCAGAAACCCATAGGTAAATGTACCAATACCGACGATGAAAAAGGCAAGAACCGTTGCTTCGAAGGCAATTTGACGCTGCAACTCGTCCCACGTCCTGCTGAAAATAATCACCGATCGGGCGAAGTATAAAATTGGCAGTACTGGTAATAGCGCCAGTAGAACGGGTAGCCACCCCTCAGCGCCGTTAGCGATGAGATAGCTGTTCACTGAAAACAGAATGACACCGTAGAGCGAAAAGCTGATGATGGTATCGCGTCGATATTTTTTAGCTGCTGGTCGCATGAATTTATCCTTTGCTGTCGTGGATCGGTATTTTGTAAAGTATACTTTACATAATTATCTTGTTTGCGACTGTCAAGTACCCTTTACATTTCACATATTAATGATTTGGTAAAACCGCTGAAAACCAGATAGGTTGGCCTGAAAATATAAGGGGCGGCATATGGTTTTAATTCGATGTTTATTCATCAGCACTCTTCTCAACTGGGGCGTGGCCGCAACTGCGGTCGAACAAACCGTATCGTTCAAAACTGATGACGGCATCACCATCGCGGCCACCCTATCGACGCCCGCCAATACCAACCGTAAGGCACCCACGGTTATTTTCATCCACCAGGGCGGGTCCGACAAAAGCGAATGGACAAAACAGCCCTTGTTCCAAGCTGTTGCTGAGGCCGGCATGGTTGCGCTGGCGTACGATGTACGCGGTCACGGTGCATCCGGCGGCAAGGCCGACTTTTCCACCTTGTTTGATGATCCGAAGCAGGCACCGCTGGATTTGAAAGCCGCTACTACCTATTTGGTCGCAACCGGCAAAGTGGACGAAAGCCGCATCGCCGTTGTTGGGGCTTCAATTGGTTCAAATCTGGCCGTGATGGCCATGGGCAAGTCTGAGTTTCGAATAAAAACCGCGGTTGCCATGTCAGGCAAAACATCCGCAGTTTACAATTTGGCAGGGACAACGAACGGCGAACTTGCTTTTGGTTCCATATACCATATTGCGTCAGCCGAAGAACAAGGAGGACTGCGCGCCAAATGGGCAGAGGAGCTATTCGAACGAACCGCCCACCCACGCAAAATAGAGATTATTGAAAACTCCAATGGCCACGGTGTTTCTGTTTTCAACGATGATCCATCGCTAGCCAGTCGAATTCTGGTATGGCTTAAAGAAACTCTTTAAGCGGCAAAAAAAAAGCCCCGCATCACTGCAGGGCCTTGCATTTCAGTTCGCGCGAAACATAGGGTTAAGCTTCGGTGTCCACCACTTTGGCTTCGCCCTTGGCCACGCCCACCATCGCAGGGCGCAGCAGACGGTCTTTAATCACATAACCCGGTGCAACCACTTGCATAACAGAGCCTGGCGCGTGATCAGCGGTTGGCACCTCGAACATCGCCTGATGGAATTTATGATCAAACTTTTCGCCCACTTCCGGCTCAACCTTCTTGATACCGTAACGCTCCATGGTGTTGAGGAGCTCGCGCTCGGTCATTTCCACGCCCTCAACGAAACCCTTCATGTCGTCCGCTACATCATCCGGCATGGTGTCAAGTGCGCGGCGCAGGTTATCACTCACGGTTAGCATATCGCGGGCAAAGCCGGTAACAGCGTAAGCGCTGGCGTCCTGCCGGTCACGATCAGCGCGGCGACGCACATTTTCCGTCTCGGCGCGCGCCCTCAAAATCTGATCCTTCAACACAGCAACTTCCGATTGAAGCGCCGCTATAGGGTCAACTTCTTCTTCCGTATCAACGTCTTCGGGTAGATCATCGACAGGGTCTGTGTGGGCGTCTTCGCCCGGCATCGCTTCCATGTCCATATGCTCGTTTTCATCGGCAGCTGGTTTCTTTCGCTCAGCGCTCATGTCACTCTCGTCCTTACTAACTCTATAAAGGGCAGTATAAGCCTTACAAAATTCGGCTTACCACCTGCGCGGTATAATCCACCATTGGTACTATGCGCGCGTAATTCAGCCGCGTAGGGCCAATTACGCCGATCACACCAACAATTTTCTTGGCACCGTTCATATAGGGAGAAACCACCAAAGATGAACCCGAAAGTGAAAATAAATTATTCTCGGACCCAATGAACAAACGAACGCCGCGCCCGTCTTTGGCGAGTTCCATCAGTTTGATCAAGTCTTTTTTACGTTCCAGCTCATCAAAAAGCTTTTTCATGCGTTCCAAATCGTCGGTGGCCTGCACATTTTCCAGCAGATTGCTGTGGCCTGAAACAATCAGAGTTGACGGCAACGCATCGCCGCCCGCCCACACGGCCAGCCCGCTTTGCACTACTTTCTCAGCGAGTGTGTCCAGCTCGCTTTGGTGGCCCGCTAACTCGGCCTCGATACCAAGGAGCACGTCTTCCATCGCCCGACCCGCTAACCTCGCATTGAGAAAATTGGTTGCCTGAACCAAGGTCGTCGGCGGCACACCGACAGGAATATCGATCAAACGATTTTCAACTATGCCGTCTTCCGACACCAATACAACGAGCGCCTTGTCAGCTGCGATGGGAACAAATTCCAAATGGCGGATGCGTGCTTCCTGGTGCGGCACCATAACCAATGACGCACACTGTGACAGGCCCGAAAGCGCCTTGGTCGCGTCCGAAAGGACATCCTCGAACTGTTTGCCCGATGTCGCGCACTGACCCTTGATGGCTTCGCGCTCTGACTTGGTCAGGTTGCCAATCTCCATCATGCCGTCAACAAAAAGCCGCAAACCCAAGTCGGTGGGAACCCGGCCCGCAGACGTATGCGGCGCCAGAAGCAGACCCGCTTCCTCGAGGTCAGACATAACATTACGAATTGTCGCGGCGGAAACACTGATGCCATCTGCACGGCTGATCGTGCGCGAGCCAACCGGGTCACCGCTTTCAAGATAAGTTTCAACAATTTGACGAAAGATCGATTTCGACCGTTCGCTTAATCCGGCAATTGACATAGTCGCCTTCCATGGTTCGCGCCCAACCCTAAGATTGCCGCCAATCCGGTAAACACGCAAACAAATTCCATCAAGCCCTTTGACCTCGCGGATGGGGCGGAGTAGAAGGGCGTCATATTTGCAGCAAACGCTGGTGGCCAGTAAAAGCCGCCACAACGACCGGACCAAAACAAAGGACACTTTATGCGACCCAGCGGACGGACCCACGATGAAATGCGCACAGTTGAGATGATTCCCGGCTTTGCAAAACATGCTGAAGGCAGCTGTTTCGTTAAATTCGGTGACACCCATGTTTTGGTGACCGCCACATACGAAGAACGCACACCGCCCTGGATGCGTGACAGCGGCAAAGGCTGGATCACCGCAGAATACGGAATGCTGCCGCGTTCAACCCACGGTCGGATGGCCCGCGAAGCTGCCAAGGGCAAACAGTCAGGCCGCACCCAGGAAATTCAACGACTAATTGGCCGCGCCATGCGCGCAGTGGTGGACCTGGAGTTGATGGGTGAACGCCAAATTCGCCTCGACTGCGATGTTATTCAGGCAGACGGCGGCACACGCACTGCTTCCATTTCTGGCGCGTATGTTGCTCTAAGCCAATGTTTTGACTGGCTGATAAAAAAAGGCGACCTGGCAGTAACACCCTTTACCGACAGCATCGCGGCAATTTCCTGTGGCATATTCGAAGGCACACCTGTGCTAGATTTAGATTACCCGGAAGACAGCGCTGCTGAAACCGATGCCAACTTTGTCCTTACCGGCAATGGCGGCATTGTGGAAATTCAGGCAACTGCCGAGGAAGACCCATTTTCTGAAGAAGAATTCATGCGTCTTTTGCGGTTGGCTCGTATCGGTTGCGACGAAATCAAGCGGGCGCAAGAAGCAGCTATCGCCACCTTCTAAACTAACCTGATGATGGAGCGGAGTTTATGGCACGGCAGTTCAGCGGCAAAAAACTGGTAATTGCCAGCCATAACATGGGCAAGGTGCGCGAGATCGGCGAATTATTGGCCCCTTTCGGTGTGGAAACCATTTCTGCCGGTGACCTAAACTTGCCCGAACCGGTTGAAGACGGCGATACCTTCATTGCCAACGCCGAGATCAAAGCATTGGCGTCAGCAACCAAGTCCGGACTGCCTGCACTGGCTGATGACAGTGGCCTGGAGGTTAAAATGCTGGGCGGCGAGCCGGGTATATACAGCGCACGTTGGGCGGGGCCGTCAAAAGACTTCAATATCGCCATGACAGAAGTAAACCGCCAGCTCGGTGACAGTAAAGACCGCACCGCCAACTTCACCTGTGTACTCACGCTCGCGTGGCCCGATGGTCATATGGAAAGTTTTGAAGGCAAAGTTTTCGGCGACCTTACCTGGCCCATGCGCGGCGAGAGGGGTTTTGGCTATGATCCTTTTTTTGTGCCCGGCGGCCACCAGCTAACATTTGCTGAAATGGACCCCGCAGCCAAACACGCCATGAGCCACCGGGCGGACGCATTTAGACAGCTGATCGATGCCTGTTTCCCAAAAAACGACTGACTCACACGCAAAAGCGATTTTACCGACCAATTTCAGTTCGGAAAATGCAGCAATTTATGTGCATTGGCCCTTCTGCGAGAAAAAATGCCCCTACTGCGATTTTAACAGCCATGTGCGCGAAAAAGTCGACCAGACCAGTTGGCAACAAGCTATGCTGCAGGAAATTGACACATTCGCCGCTCATTTTCCCGGCTTGAAAGCAAAATCCATTTTCTTTGGCGGCGGAACACCCAGTTTAATGCCGCCGAAAACCACTGCATTGATCATTGAGCGGATCAAACAGCATTGGGCACCGGAAACCAATATCGAGATTACATTAGAAGCAAACCCATCTAGCGTTGAAGCTGGCCGATTCAGTGACTACGCTCAGGCGGGTATCAACCGGGTTTCCGTTGGGATTCAAAGCTTTAAGGATACATCTTTAAAGTTTCTTGGCAGGCTACACAACGCCAGTGAAGCCACTAAAGCATTAGAAGTTGCGCGGAACAACTTTGACTGTGTTAGTTTCGACCTGATCTATGCACTGCCTGAACAATCACTTGAACAGTGGCAACTAGAACTGCAGCAGGCGCTGACTTTTTCGCCGCCGCATCTGTCGCTGTACCAGTTAACCATCGAAGAAGGCACTGCTTTTTACCACCAGTTTCGTCGTGGTAAATTCACATTACCTGATGAAGACTTGGCTGCCGCGCTGTTCCAATTAACCCAGGAACGAACAGAAGCAGCAGGCTTGCCTGCTTATGAGACCTCCAATCATGCAAAAACGGGCGAGCGATCTCGCCATAACCTGGCCTACTGGCGCGGAGAACCTTATGTGGGTATCGGCCCAGGCGCCCATGGTCGCTTGCCGGGCCGAAACTTCGGGTCAGCCTATGCCCACCAGCAAATCAAGCGACCGGAAGACTGGCTCGCCAGCGTTAACGCCGTGGGCAACGGACTTGCGACGCTTGAAGAAATCGACCCGAATGAGCGAGCCGTCGAAACCATCATGATGGGACTGCGTTTAAAAGAAGGCATCTCGGTACCAGCTTTTAATGCGCGCTTTGCCCAAGGTATTCAGAACTACCTAGACAACAAAGCAATCGCAGAGTTGGCCGTAGACGGCTATGTTCTTACGAACAAAGACACCCTGGCGCTCACAGTAAAAGGCGCGCCGCTGCTAAACTTCCTGCTGGCGAAAATGATCAAATAACCCCGGAAGACCAGCCCTCAATTTTTTGTTCCACACCTAATTTTTTAGAGCGTAACCAAATGCCGGGAAACTAGCCGGAGCGGGGTCAACCACTTTAAATCCACTCCTGTGCACCTCCAAGACTGCAAGCGCGCGCTCAACGGTGCCATCTTCCAGAAACCGAAACAATCCATCAACGCCAACAAAACCTTCACTGGTTATAAAACGCGACAAGGCAAATCGTGCGTCCCCAACGCTAGCTGGAACATCAGGGCCAGATAGGCTGCCCGCGATATCGGCCGCCTCGCTCTCAGGTCTTTCGTTGGCAAATGGTTCGCGCGCCATCCGCGCCACTAAAGCCATGGCATCATAGGCCAGCGTTGCCAACCGGGGCGGTACGTTACCGTAAGTTTGTTGATAGCGTGTCATAAAAGCTTTAGGCGATGTGGGGTCTGGAGCGGCAAACCATGCACCCTGCAGGGGCGGTTCACCAAGTAGGCCGTCATCGTTCCATAGACCGGTGCCCAGCAATTTCACCCGGTTAGGGTCAATCTCATAAAAGGGTAAAAGCGGTGCCAGTGCTCGCATCAGGGCGCCGCCTTCAGGAACCAGTACTGCATCAAAATCCACGCTCTCCATCACCTCGGCGTCTTCAACTGCCTCCGCAATTTCGTCTGTTACGTCATCACCAAGAGAACGTAGGAAGCGCACTTCGCGGCGGGCGTCATTGCGGCGTTCATCATAGCGCGCCAACCTTTTAACCGGCTCAAAAAGCGCATCAGCGTCAGGTGGATAGCTCTCAATCGCTGAAATAACCGCCTTCGAGTCTGCAACCGCGTCGCCGAACGAGGTACGTATTCGGTTCCCATACCGGCCTTGCGGCACCAGTGCGCCAAAATTGCCCAGCCCTTGGTCAAGTGCATGGTCGACAACGCGTTTGACCTCAGCCTCAGGCAAAAAACCCATGATAAAGCGTCCGGGTTTGGCCACACTACTGTCGTTTGAAAAACCAACTACCGGAATACCGGTGGGAGCTAAAATATCGCCGACAGCCTCAACATTTGCTGCCAGAAGCGGACCTAAGACAATTGATACCCCAGCTTCGACTGCCTGCCGCGCCCGAAGTTCGGCCACCGCCGGATCTGCCTGGGTATCCATCGGCACAAGCTTTAACCGCGGGTCATATGCATCAAAAAGCGCGATGGTCGCTGCGCGCAGAAGCGCCTTCCCCGTGTCGCCTTCAGGTCCGGAAAGCGGCAACATTAATGCGATGACAATTGACTGCTGATCTGCGGTTTTCTCAACCACAGAAACCACTGCTTCCTGCTCTGCAGCGTCTGAAGGCTGCTGTGTCTGAGGCCGATCAATACTTACCGGACGAGCCACCCTGTCAACCGGCGGCGGACCGCCGCCGCATGCAGCTACAAACAAAGGCACAAGAAAAACCAGCACCAGCGGGCAAGGCCGCATGCGCTTTTTACAGCTTTTATTGTTTAAGACACTTGCGAACATGAAACCCTTGGTGTTTGCTGGTTGAATAGTCGACGCGACTGTAGGGTGAAACGCCGCCGCTGTAAATTCCGGTATCGACATTAGTACTAGCGTCGCCTGTTCCGCCTACATATGCCTTACTTAAGTCTGGACCAAAAAAATGGCAGAAATTCGATCAGTTGAGCCTGTACCCAGCACAGCAGCGACAAACCAGGCGGCACGCATGAAAGCCGGACTCTATATTGTTGCGACCCCAATCGGTAATTTGGGTGATATTACCAAGCGGGCACTGGATACATTAAAAGCGGTTGATGTTATCGCCTGCGAGGACACCCGTATCACCGGCAAGCTACTGAACGCTTTCCTCATCAAAAAACAAATGATTGCCTACCACGAACACAGTGCCGCCGGCAGGCTTCCCCAACTTCTGCAAATGATCGAGGACGGAAAATCTGTTGCATTAGTGTCGGATGCAGGCACGCCGCTTATATCCGACCCTGGGTACCGGCTGGTCGAAGCTGTCGCCGAACGCGGGCTTTATGTCACAACATTACCGGGGGCGTCGGCCGTTGTATCGGCGCTGACCCTCGCGGGCCTGCCAACCAACCGTTTTCTATTCATGGGGTTTGCCCCAACAAAAACCAAAGCCCGGCAAGACTGGTTTGTTGCAGAGGAAAGTAACACCGCCACAATGGTATATTATGAAAGCGCAAAACGTCTGGCGGGCAGCCTGCATGACGCACAGACGGTTCTCGGTGATCGACGAGCCGCCGTTTGCCGCGAAATCAGTAAGAAATTTGAACAGGTAGTACGCGGTAACTTGGCCAGCCTCGCCAACCGCTATGAAGCGGAAGGGCCACCCAAAGGCGAAATCGTTGTGGTGATCGCACCGACCACAACAAACACCAGCGATGCTGCAAAGTTTGATCTAGAAACCAGCAAAATACTAGAGCTCGCGCTCGAGCACATGAGCGTTAAATCTGCAGCCGCATTTGTTGCAGAGATCACTGGAGCGCGCAAAAAGGACATCTACCAACAAGCGCTGGAACTATCCAAGCCGCCCAAAATCTAGTTTGTCATAATATAGAATATCATGAAAAAACAATCCGATACCAAAAGAACGCCTAACCAAAGACAAGTGGCTGAGCGACGCGGTCGCATTGCCGAAATGCTTGCAGTACTTTTGTTGAGAGTTAAAGGTTACCGTATCCTCGCGCAGCGGTTTCGCTGCGCGGTCGGGGAAATTGATATTATCGCTGCAAAAGGTGACATGTTTATTTTTGTCGAAGTAAAAGCGCGGCGAAACACAACCGAGGCGCTGGAAAGCATCACTACACACCAGCGAAAACGCATCGAAACTGCGGCCGATATTTGGCTGCAATCAGAAACTTCACAGAATTTTGCTATACGGTTCGATGTTATTACGGTTGCACCGCGCGCGCTTCCAACCCATATGATGGACGCATGGCGACCCGGCTGGTAAATATACCAAATTGGCATCATTTGCTTTATCGCGGCGAACTGACTGAAGCTTAAATTTCTAAGGAATACAAAATGGTATCTGCTGACCTTCATGTTGCATTTCAGATGGACCCGATGGAAGGGGTCAACATCGACGGTGACAGCACCTTTGTTCTAATGCTGGAAGCGCAGGCGCGCGGCTATACCTTGTGGCATTATCTAGCCGAAGACTTGTCTTATAAAGACGGTGACGTATATGCAGCAGCGCGAAAAGTGAGTGTACGCAGGGAAAAGGGTAATCATTTTGAGGTTTTATCGGACGACGTTAATCTAAACCTTCGCAACGTTGACGTGATTTGGATGCGCCAGGATCCGCCTTTTGACATGTCTTACATTACCGCGACGCACCTGTTGGACCTTATAGCGGACGAAACATTGGTGATGAATAACCCGGCTGAAGTGCGCAACGCACCGGAAAAGCTTTTTGTCGCCAAATTTAAAAATTTGATGCCACCAACATTGATCACCCGCAGCGAAGATGAGGTGAAGGCCTTTCGCACTGAACACGGTGAAATAATTGTAAAACCACTATACGGCAACGGCGGCGCAGGCGTTTTTCACCTGAGAGCAGACGATTCTAACTTGGGCAGCTTGATGGAAATGTTCCTTGAAGGATCGCGCGAACCTGTGATGGTTCAAAAGTTCCTGCCCGAAGTTCGACGGGGTGACAAGCGCATTATTCTAATCGACGGCGATGCCGTTGGAGCGATAAACCGGGTTCCGGCTGACGGCGAAGTTCGTTCCAACCTTGTTGCTGGCGGCAAGGCGGTTCGCTCCAGCATGACCGAACGCGAGCGGGAAATTTGTGACACAATCGGACCAGACCTGAAAACACGCGGCTTGACCTTTGTTGGCATCGACGTAATCGGTGATTGGCTTACTGAAATCAACGTTACATCGCCGACAGGCTTGCAATCGATCAATCAGTTTGACGGTGTAAAACTGGAAGCTCAGATATGGGATGCTGTTGAAAATAAATTATAATAATCAATAACTTAAAATCCACAAACTCCCAGTTTTGAGCATAGATCATCCAACTCTTCCAGCGTTTTGTAAGTGACCGTTACGGTACCACCTTCGCTCTTATGTTCGATGGTCACTTTCATCGCCAGCGCAGCTGATAGGTCTTTCTCAAGCGCGATTGTATCTGCGTCTTTCTTTGAGGCACCCCCGTCATGACCGCCGGGCCGCGGCTCTCGCTTAGTTGCGCTAACGGGTTTTGCCGCCGCCTCAGTTTGGCGAACACTCAGCCCTTCAGCAACAACTTTAGCCGCCAATTCGACAGGGTCGGCAGCGGACAACAGCGCGCGCGCATGGCCCATCGACAAACGGCCGCTGTCAACCAAATCGCGAACCTTTTGCGGTAGATTAAGAAGCCTAAGTAAGTTGGTGATATGGCTGCGACTTTTACCAACAATCTTGGCCAAGACTTCCTGAGTATGACCAAATTCTTCGATCAATTTACTGTAGCCCGCCGCTTCCTCAATCGCAGAAAGGTCTTCTCGCTGGATGTTTTCCACGATCGCAACCTCAAGCACTTCTGCGTCTGTCAGCTCGCGCACAACAACCGGCACTTCATGAATGCCGGCTATTTGCGCAGCACGCCAGCGCCGCTCTCCAGCAACAATCTGATATTTGTCTGGTCCTATCTCGCGCACCAAAATGGGCTGCAAAAGGCCTTTTTCCCGGATAGATAGCGATAGTTCCTCAAGTGCTGCTTCATCAAAGTGATAACGCGGCTGATCATTGTTTCGCTCTAAAAACTCGATGGGTAATCTGCGACGCCCTCCTGGCACATTCGCCGATGCGCCGCCCCCACTGGGGCCTTCACCTGCAGGGCTTGCGCCGCTGGGCTCGATAGCGTCTTCAATGACTGGTCGATCATCACCCAGCAATGCAGACAGTCCGCGCCCCAAACCTTTTCTAACTACCTTTGCCATCAAATACCCTTAACATCTTGTAATTAATATATTTATGCCGCTTGCTGAGCAGCATCCCGTATTAACAGTTCACGTGCCAGATCGATATAGGCCCTACTTCCAACACAGCGATGGTCATACAGTAACGCAGGCTTGCCGAAACTCGGTGCTTCAGACACCCGCACGTTACGAGGGATCACCGTTTCAAATACTTTATCACCCAAATAGTCACGAACATCCGCTTCCACCTGAACCGCCAGATTGTTGCGCTTATCAAACATAGTCAGGACAATGCCGTTGACGATCAGCATTGGATTCAGGCCGGAACGAACCTGTTCAACCGTTTTCAACAGTAAACTTAGACCTTCCAGCGCAAAAAACTCGCACTGAAGCGGTACAAGCACAGAATCAGCAGCAACCAACGCGTTGATTGTGAGCAATGACAGTGATGGCGGGCAGTCGATCATAATATAGTCGTATTTTTCGCGCAATTGCGCTTTCTCCAAAGCATACCGAAGCCGGAAGTTGCGCTGGGGCAACTCTGCAAGCTCCAGGTCAGCGCCCGATAAGTCGATTGTAGACGGAATAATGCTCAGGCCGGGAATGTCGGTTTCCAGAACCGCGTCTTCCACGGGCGCCGCGCCCAATACAACATCATAGGATGTTATCTTTCGGTTTGCGCGGTCAATTCCGAAGCCGGTACTGGCATTCCCTTGAGGGTCCAAGTCCAAAACCAGGACCTTTTTCTTAACTGCTGCAATGGCTGTGGCCAGGTTTATCGCAGTCGTAGTTTTTCCAACCCCGCCTTTCTGATTGGCCACTGCAATAATTTTCGCTCTTCCCCCGCCGCGCATCAAATACCTCTAAATATTAATGTTAACAAAGAATTAGCGCCTTTTTATGCCAGAAAGCCTTAAAATAACGCCCTCTTCGCTGGATCTGCTATCAAACTGTTCGGTGGTCATATTCCATGAAGCAGCCGCTTGGGTCAATTCTTCTTCTGCTGTTGCCCCCTTGAGAAGCCACATTTCAGTTTGTGGGCTGATAAACGGCGCTGACCACGCCAGTAATTGTTCAATTTTGGCACAGGCCCGTGATGTGATGATGTCCACACCAGTGTGGTCAACCGACTCGATACGCTGATTAACAACAATCGCTGATGCTTCGGTTTCCCGGATAACATGATTCATAAATGTGCATTTGCGGCCGTTGGATTCCACCATAACGGCATGCCCCAGCCCCATCGCGGCAAGCACCAATCCGGGGAAACCTGCACCTGAACCAATATCCAAGAGCTTTAACTGAGAGGTGGGATGATAGCGGCGGATCAACGGAAACAATTGCGCCGAGTCCAAAAAATGTCGCCGCCATTGATCATCGATGGTGGAATTGGCAACAAGGTTTTTTGCCTTTTGCCATTTGGTGAGCGCTGTTGAATAAACTTTCAACTTATCCAATGTTTCACGTGAAACATCGGTGTCATCGGCAAACTCCTCAGGGCCATAAATCTCAGGCACAATCACGCGGCTTTGCGTTTCTTAATATAGCCCAACAGTATGGTAATTGCTGCTGGCGTGACGCCTGCAATCCGCGCCGCAGCACCAAGGGTGAAAGGGCGCGCTTTAGCGAATTTTTCCCGGATCTCGTTAGACAGGCCAGCAATTGCAGAAAAGTCTAAATCTTCTGGTATTTCAAGGGCTTCGTCTTTTCGGAAGGCCAGAACGTCTTGGTGTTGGCGCTCCAGGTAGCCATGATAGGTAGCATCAATTTCCACTTGACGCACAATCTTTGGGTCAACGGATGACAGCTGATCTGGCCAGATCTCTTGCAGCTTCCCGAAATCAATTTCATTGAACCCAAGCAAAGTGACGCCATTTCGTCGTACGCCGTCCTGGGTAATTTTAATACCGTACTTTGCCGCTTCGTTTGGTGTCAGTGACAGGGCGCTGAGTGTCGTATGGGCTTTCGATAAGGCTTGCTTTTTCGCCGCAAAATTTTCCGCGCGTTGCTTACCGACGAGACCAACAGATGCACCCTTTTCGGTAAGGCGCTGATCGGCGTTGTCGGCTCTCAGCGTCAATCTATATTCAGCGCGACTGGTAAACATACGGTACGGCTCACGTGTTCCTTGCGTTACGAGGTCATCAATCATCACACCGATATAGCCATCAGCCCGGTCGAGTCGAAAGTCCGTATCAGCATCCACTGCGACAAGCGCTGCATTCGTGCCGGCCATCAAACCCTGGGCCGCCGCTTCTTCATAGCCGGTTGTTCCGTTGATCTGTCCCGCAAAATACAAGCCGATCGACCGTCGGGTTTCCAGCGTTGGACGCAGTTCGCGTGGGTCCACGAAATCATATTCAATCGCATAACCTGGCTGAAGAATTATCGCGTTCTCCAGCCCGGGAATGGATTTGATCATCGCGGCCTGAACCTCTTCCGGCAAGCTTGTACTTATGCCATTTGGATACACGGTATGATCATCAAGCCCCTCTGGCTCAAGGAAAATCTGATGGCTGGACTTATCAGCGAAGCGAACAACCTTGTCTTCAATCGATGGGCAATAGCGTGGGCCGTTACTATCGATTTGGCCAGAATAAATCGGCGCGCGGTGTAGATTGTCACGGATAATAGTGTGGGTTTCTTCTGTCGTCCGGGTCAGATAACAGCTGATTTGCGGCACCTTTATTTCGTCTGTCAAAAACGAAAATGGTACTGGCGGTGTATCACCCGGTTGCTCCTGACACTGGTCCCAGTCTATGGTTCGCCCATCCAACCGCGCCGGTGTTCCGGTTTTAAGGCGGTCAAGCTCAAACCCCAGTTTTTCCAGAGTAAGCGAAAGGCCAACTGCTGGTGCTTCACCGACACGGCCTGCAGGAATTTTTTTCTCGCCGATATGGATTAGGCCGCGTAGAAAAGTTCCGGTTGTAAGGATAACTGCTTTGGCTGATATTTCTTTTCCACTGCCCGTGACAACACCTGTGCAGACAGGCTTTTCGCCCCCGTCGAGGTGGTCGAGGTTCTGGTCAAAGATCAGGTCTTCTACTGCGCCAGTTTCAATTGTCAGGTTTGGGTACGACGCCAGAATCTCTTGCATTTTTTCGCGGTATAGCTTGCGGTCCGATTGGCAGCGTGGGCCTTGTACTGCAGGCCCTTTTCGCCGATTGAGCAAACGAAACTGGATGCCGGACGCGTCAGCCACGCGTCCCATCACGCCGTCCAGCGCATCAATCTCACGCACCAAATGCCCCTTGCCCAAACCACCAATTGCCGGATTACATGACATCTCACCGATGGTTTCCGGTTTGTGCGTAATCAGAAGCGTGTTGGCACCAACACGTGCAGACGCTGTGGCCGCTTCGCAGCCTGCGTGCCCGCCACCAATAACTATGACATCAAAATCCGTCATCAAACCAATTCAACTTAACGCCGCCAACGCCCGCGTGGGCTCAGCTTACTACTATTTGCGCTCACCATATATCTGTGATTGGTCGCTAAGTCAAAGTCTGTGCAGAGGGAAAAGTGGACTGCAATGTTCCACGTGAAACATTCGTTTTACCCATAACATTAAGGCAGATCACTTATCACATTAAAAAAGGCGGCTATTTACCAATACAAAAATCAGAAAACACAATATCAAGCATATCTTCGACACCAACACGCCCGGTAATACCACCGATTGAACGTACAGCCATACGGACATCTTCCGCTGCTAAAACAGCATCTTGTCCTGCGTTCTGCTCAAACCGCCACAAGTGATCCACTGCAGCCTCCAGTGCTTGCTGATGGCGAATTCGCGTAAGCGCCGGTGCCTCTCGCGGGCTCATGCGTTCAGTCACGATCTTTTCCAACATTAACATCAAGTCATTCATGCCTTCTTCGGTTTTCACTGACAGCGACACCAAACCCTGGGCTTCAACACCCTCCAGATGTTCCACGTGAAACATTTTGTTTTCCGGTTCACGGTCAGACTGCGTCACAACAACAACCGCGTCGTCTATCCATTGGCGCATAGACTGCGGTACCGTTGGCCAATCATCTGCCCGGATCAGTATCAGGCGCAAATCTGCATCTTGTGCCTTGGAAAGCGCGCGCCTAATACCTTCTTGTTCAATGGTGCCATCGCTATCCCTCACGCCTGCTGTGTCAATTAGCCGAACAGGAAAACCACCAAGGTCGAGTTGAATTTCAATAGCGTCCCGCGTGGTACCCGCTTCCTCCGAAACGACCGCCACATCTGCATGAGCGAGAGCATTGAGAAGGGTCGATTTCCCAGTATTTGGTTCGCCGAGAATAACAATTCGAAAACCGTCTCGCAGCAATCTACCACGGCGTCCTTCGTCTATATGTTGCGCTATTTCGGACTGAACAGACAATATACTGGGTAAAACCGCACCCGACACTCCTTCCGGCAAATCCTCGTCGGGGAAGTCAATATCGGCTTCCAGATGCGCTAGGTGCGACATCAAGCGCCCGCGCCAACCATCATACAATGTACGCAGTTGGCCGTCCATTTGCCGCAAGGCCTGTTCGCGCTGAGCTGCCGTTTGCGCATGAATAAGATCATTTAGGCCCTCGGCCTCGGTCAGATCCAGTTTACCGTTATCGAACGCTCGGCGGGAAAACTCGCCCGCCTCTGCTGGTCTTAGCCCCTCAATATTACCAAGCGCCGCGAGCACACCTTCAACAACTGCTCTACCACCGTGCAAATGCAATTCCACAACATCTTCACCGGTAAAGCTGCCAGGCCCAGGGAAGACGATCACCAACGCCTGATCCAACCGAGCAGACGATGCTGGATCAACCAACGCCCGCACAGCTGCCCGCCTCGCTGCCGGCACTTTACCACCAGCAAGAACCGACAATGCAACAATTGCAGCCGGACCCGACAACCGAACAACAGCAACCCCGGCGGTGCCATGCCCGCTGGATAGCGCAAAAATCGTTTCCGGTTGCATCATGTTGTTTGCTCAAACATCTAAATAAACACCTGTCACCCAACAGCAATTTGATTTCGCTTGGTTGCTGCCTTGTGGCACAGTAGCAAAAGAAGGCGCAATCGCCATATTTAAATACACTTCAGCTGCCTGGGGAAAATATGTTTCAGCTTTCAATGCATACACCGGTGATCGACATCACTATATCCGAACTTGAAGGCTCTATTATTGCGCTGGATTGGGGGTGGAGTCCGTTCCAGCAACCGTCTGCCTTACTTGTGGAGGCCAAGCAACAATTGGACGCCTATTTCGACGGTGATCTAACCACATTTGACCTACCAGTTAACCCTATGGGTAGCAAACACCAGGAAAAGGTGTGGCGAGCGATGTGTGAAATTCCTTACGGAAAAACAACAACTTACGGTGAAATGGCTAAAAGTATTAGCTCCGCAGCGCAGGCGGTTGGTGGCGCTTGTGGCCGCAACCCTATCCCGATCCTTGTACCGTGCCACCGGGTGATCGGAAGCGGCAATAATTTTGGCGGCTATTCCGGTGACGGCGGTCTTTATACCAAGCGCGCCCTATTGGTGCTAGAAGGCGCGCTAAGTGTCGAACAAGGTTATGCGATGGAATACTCTGGCGCACTTGATATGTAGGCAAAGGTGAATTGGCACCTTTTATACCCATGTTTTCGCACTGCACTTGAAAGGCATAAGGAATGAAATTGATCGCTGCGGCAATTATGAGCGCACTACTCTTGGCCTCATCTACTGTTTTTGCTGACACAGAAATATCCGTAAGCAAAACCTTTGATGTGGGCGCAGCGCCGCACGGTATGCGGCTGGACGGCAACACGGTTTGGGTCGCGCTTTCCGGTGAAGACGCCGTTGTGCGCATCGACCTGGACACCGGCGAGGAAATGACCCGCTGGCCAATTGCCGGTGTTCCGCTGGATATTGTTCACAGCAAAAACGGCTGGCTTGTGACCACTTTTCGTAGCGACCAGCTGATTGAGCTGGATGGTAAAACCGGCAAAGAACTGGCGCGCTGGGACGCGGGCAAAAGCCCCAGCCTGTTCACGGAAAAACTCGCTGCTGGCCACACATATGTGACCAGCGAATTTTCCGACCGGTTGACAGTTTTTAACCCAGTAAACAACACTGTCGTCGCAACATACCCAACCGGCAAGCGACCCTATCCAGCTGATGTCACCCGTGCCGGTGTGCTGGCTTTCGTGCCCAACCGTGACGAAACTTCGGTGTCTGTCATTGACCTTTTG
>JAALKD010000074.1 GCA_011088215.1 Sphingomonadales bacterium
CCGACAGAGTAAGCCCCCGCCGCGTAAATCGCCCGTAAAATATCCGGGCCGCCATCGATCTCCATATTCACATCGCCGCGCACCAGCCTGCTAACGTCGCCCCAACGCGGATCGATACGACCGTGGTGGGTGGTCAGAAAGTCTACCGACCAACGCAGTGCAGCGGCCATGGCAGCGGGGCTTTCATCGGCCCGGTCAGCGCGGCTTTGCTGGCGCAACGCCATAATCACCAGCGCAGTGTGGCGGTTGTCCACATCGGTGGACAGATCCCATGCTTTCAAATGCTCCACCGCTGCCTGCAAATCAGGGTATGCACTCCAATCCATTGCCGCCATCAGATCGCGTAGGCGTGCTGGACGCGAATGGGGCGAATAATCATCGTCGAATTTAATCTCCAACAAACGGTTACGGTCAATGGGCGACGTGCCGTCAGTCAGTTCGATCAGCCGCATCGAGCGGTTGGTCTGGTTGCTCGCCAACCCCATGGAGGATGGGAACATGGCCGGTGTCAGGTTGTCAGGCCCATCAGTGGCGCTATACGGCGTGTTGTTGGCGTTGAACAACGCCCGGTTTGCGGATTGATAAGCTTGGGCACCTGAGCAAACGACCGGTAGCCCTGCCAGATAAGGTCCGACCGATCGCCCGGCAGGTCTTTGGTCCAATCCCAGCCTTCAGCGCGGTTCGGATACTGCGCGTTATGAATAAAGGCAACATTATTGTCTTTGTCGGCATAAACATAATTGATGCTAGGCAGCGCGTTCATACTCATCGCAGCCATGAAGTCTTCTAGACCTTGCGCCTGGTTTAGCCGGTAATATTGCTCCAACTGACGCACTTCGCCCATGCCGGTGTAGCGCAGCGCAAAGGTGGCGCCCTCGCGTTCGACCACCGGGCCGCCGTGCTTTGATCTGAGAAGTTGGCGCTTGGCGGGATAAGCAAACGGGCCAAACAGCTTGACCGGCAGCGTGATTTCCTCAACCTCAAAATCAACCCACTGGTCGTCCAGCTTGTATTGCAGCGGGTTATCGGGGTTACGGGTCAGGACATAAACGTCAGACAAGTCGATATGATTAACCGTGTTTGCCCAGCCAATAGCATCGTTAAAACCATGTAATATCAAGGGTGTACCGGGAAATAGACCGCCGGTGATATTCAGGCCTTCTTCGGAAGACAAATGCGCCTCGTACCAGGCAACGGGGCCAGTAAGCGGCTGGTGCGAATTGATCAGCAATCGGGTGATATCGTCGCCGCCGCGCTCCGCTGACACCGCAATAGCATTGGAGCCCAGTTCGGCATCAACCTTCGGTGCCATTGTAAAGGCATGGGTTTTGTCAGTTGGCGCCAAAGAAATGGCCTGCGACGCAGCACTGGCAACATCGCGGTTTATATCGCCCTCAAACAGCCCCTGCAGAACTTTATCAAGGCCGTAGAAGAAGGGCGTTTTGAAAATAAAGCCCGCAACAACATCTTCGCCCCGAAAAGGCGCAAGCCCCGCCCAGGTAGCGTCCGGGTGCTCGGCAGCATAAAGATTGATGCCAGCAGCGTAAGCATCTGCAATTGCCTTCACATCGGCAGGTACTCCAGCCGCATAGCTTTCTTTCATGGTGGGCCAAACATTCAACAGCGAAACCACATAATCGGTGGACGCAGCGTCCGCACCGCGATAACGGGCCAACACACCGCGGGTGGCGGCAACAACTTCCTGGATGGTCTCAAAGTCATCTTCCGCGTGGGCGTAAGCAAGGCCAAAACTGGTGTCTGCGTCGCGCTTTCCGAATATATGAGGAACGCCCCACTTATCGCGGATTACCTCTGCATCATAACGAGCGGCATCAGCAGACAACGATGCAAATTTCGGGTTTTCCGGCAGTGGATCATAAAACCAGACCGCCAAAATCAGGATAAAACCGCCCAAAATGGCGGCCAAACCCTGCAATATACGAACAAAAGTAGATGTTTTTTGACCACCGTCAGCCGAAATCGCCGTCATACAATAGCCTCCCTAAAAGCCGTTCCGTCCGTCGCTATTTTAATCTCACTTACTCGCCGCGTGGTACCGCCGCCCATGATTTTATCAGCTCATCATAGTCAACGGTAACACCCTGCGGTTTCTCATTGGCAAGCTTCGCTTTTGGTGAGCGCGGTTGATTGAGCCAATAGTCAGCATCGCGCGGTGCATTCAATTTGGGTCCGCAGGTTTCCTGCACCCCCGCGCGTTCCAGACGCCTAAGTATGCGGTCCTGCTGGTTGGCCAAGCTATCCATGGCTTCCTGCGGGGTTTTGTCGCCAGAGATCGCATCACCAATATCCTGCCACCAAAGCTGTGCCAGCCGCGGGTAATCCGGGATATTAGCGCCCGTTGGGGTCCAAAGAACCCGGGAGTTGGAGCGATAAAACTCAACCAATCCGCCCAGCGAAGGCGCCCGCCCGCTCATGCTGTCGTCCCAGATATCGCTTTCGCGCACAAAGGTCAGTCCCACATGACTTTTCTTCAGTGACACGGTTTTGGACACCACAAACTGCGCATAGAGCCAAGCAGCCTGCGCGCGGTCTACCGGAGTTGATTTCATCAGCGTCCAAGCGCCGGTGTCCTGATAGCCAAGCTTCATGCCTTCGTCGTAGTAGGCACCCCGAGGACTCGGAGCCATGCGCCACTTGGGGCTTTCGCCGTCCATCACCGCAATACCGGGTTTGACCATGTCGGCCGTAAACGCCGTATACCAGAAAATCTGCTGCGCGATGGCACCCTGCGCAGGCACTGGGCCCGCCTCAGAGAAGGTCATACCGCCTGCAGTGGGCGGGGCATAGTTACGCAGCCAGTCGATATATTTGGTGACCGAGTATACCGCCGCCGGGCCGTTAGTGGCACCGCCGCGCGTCACACTGGAACCGGCAGGATGGCAGCCTTCTACCCGAATACCCCATTCGTCCACCGGCTTACCGTTGGGCAGACCCACATCGCCCGCACCGGCCATAGACAGCCATGCATCCGTAAAGCGCCAGCCCAGTGATGGGTCTTTCTTGCCGTAATCCATATGGCCATATACTTTTTCGCCGTCAATTTCGCCCAAATCGTTGCTGAAAAAATTAGCGATATCCTCATATGCCGACCAGTTTACCGGCACACCCAGTTCGTAGCCATATTTAGCCTTGAACTGCGTCTTCAGGTCCGGGTTGGTGAACCAATCGTAGCGAAACCAATATAAGTTAGCGAACTGCTGGTCCGGCAATTGGTACAGCTTGCCGTCCGGCGCTGTGGTGAAGCTTTTGCCGATGAAATCATCCATATCCAGTGTGGGGGAGGTAACACTTGCACCCTCGCCTGTCATCCAGTCGGTCAGGTTGCGCACTTGGCTGTAGCGGTAATGGGTACCGATCAGATCGCTGTCGTTGATATAGGCATCATAGATGTTACGACCCGATTGCATCTGGGTCTGCAGTTTTTCAACCACATCACCTTCGCCGATCAGGTCGTGGTTGACCCGAATGCCGGTGATCTCAAAAAACGCCTGCGCCAGCACCTTGGCTTCATACTCGTGGGTAGTCAGGGTTTCCGACACCACGTTGATCTCCATGCCTTTGAAAGGTGTGGCCGCGTTGGCAAACCACGCCATCTCAGCTGTTTGTTGGTCTTTGCTCAAGGTGGAGGGCTGAAACTCCTCGTCAATCCATTTGCGCGCCGCTTCGTCGTTGGCCAATGTAGGCGTAGCCATCATCACTGTAGCAACTGCAATTGCTTTCAAACCGTTTCTCACCCAACACTCTCCCGTTCTTGAATTCCCTTAGCTAAGGAATATAGACCGTGAACCAGAACAAGCAATCATCAAGACCGAACGAGCAAATCATAAATAAGACCCTGAACCAACCTAGGCGTATTTCCGTATGATATATTGTAGGATGAGGTGACCGCATACCGCCGACAGAGCCGTATGTTCAAAGGGAAGCGCAAATGGAAAATTTGAAAAAGGAAAATCAGCGTATTCTTGTCACCGGTGGGACCGGCTTTGTCGGCAAAACACTGTGCCAAACACTGGTTGATCAGGGCCACCGCGTCACCGTCCTAACGCGCAGCGCCGGGCGAGCTGGCGTTTTGTTTGAAGGCCGCATCCAACTACTTTCAAGTATAGACCAGCTGTCAAACGACGAGAAATTTGATGTGGTTATCAACCTAGCCGGTGAACCCATCAGCCAGCGCTGGTCCAAGAAATCAAAGGCCGCCATGATAGAGAGCCGAGTGCAGACCACAAAAGCCTTGGTCAATTTCATGGAGCGCGCCGACCACAAGCCAGCAACTTTCATCAGTGGTTCCGCCATTGGCATATACGGCACTCACACCGACACAGTATTTTCAGAAGATACGCCGGCATCAAATGACCCCACTGGCCTTTTTCCGAAGGAAATATGCGGGCTATGGGAGGCCGAAACCGACAAGACCAAAACACTATGCATAAGAACCTGCCTCCTGCGAACCGGCGTTGTACTTGAAAAAGACGGTGGCGCGCTCGCAAAAATGTTGTTTCCCTTTAAGCTTGGCCTTGGTGGCCGAGTGGGCAGCGGCAAACAATGGTTCTCCTGGATTCACCGCGATGATCTGATCCGTCTTTTCATTCACCTGATAAACGACGAGGCCATCGAAGGCCCCATCAATGCTACTGCACCAGAACCGGTTACCAACGCCCTATTCAGCAAGGCGTTGGGCAAAGCGATGAGGCGCCCTACAATATTGCCTTTGCCCGCCTTTCAGGTGAAATTTCTATTTGGTGAAATGGGACAATCCATATTGCTGGCAGGGCAGAAAGTGGTGCCTGAAAAAGCACTGAACAACGGATTTAGTTTTCAATATGCAACGATTGACCATGCCCTCAAGGCCATTTTCGCGAAGTAGTTTTTCATAAGCCGTTCCAATCTGAATTTACCGTTTCAAAATAGCCGCTTAAGAATACCTTCATTAATCAATTTTTCCGACGCCTGATGCATGCCGCGCTGGTTATAATCAGTTTTCGTAAGCACAATAACAACACCGTCGTCAGGCAGAAAAACAACGCGGTTACCACCGTTACCGGACATATAACTGGTCATTATTTCCCTGCCATTTATTTGCGCAGGGCTTTTCCAGATGAGATAACCATATTCAGTGCCAGGCCGCGCACTCACATGAGTCTGTAGCGAGCGTTCAATCCACTCTGGCGGTAAAATCTGTGAACCTTCATAAATACCGCCATTTATAAACAATGATCCAAGCTTCATAAAAGAGCGTGTGGTCAACCCAAGGCCGCCAGCTGCAACAGCCCTGTCCAAACCGGTTTGTTGCCATTCGGCTCTGTTTATTCCAAGTGGATTAAACAGGCGTTTCCGGGCATATTCATCCAGCCCTCCACCGCTGGCGCGCGCAACAATCTGACCCAATGTATGTGCACCAGCCGTGCAATAGGAAAAGCTGCGTCCATATTCATTCTGGTTTGGACGTTCCGCCCAAGGCTCAAACCCCTTGATTGGTAAATTCAAGGTGAAACGCACCCAATCTTCAACCAAATACATCCGGTTTTCATTGCCGCGCGAAAAGCTGTGGTTATCGTTGCATCCAGCAAGGAACTCATGGTCAGGAAGTCTTCAATGGTTATTTGGTCCTTGCGTGGGTCAGAGTTCTTAAGAGGTTGTAGTTCCGGGAAAAAGGAAGTGACAAACTCGTTCAGCCCAGCAATCAGACCGTCTGCAATCGCTGCACCCACCAGCATTCCAGCCACGGTCTTTGTCGCGGAGCGAGTATTATGGAGCGTTGTTGCATCGGCGCCGTTGAAATACTGCTCGTACAAAATGTTGCCCCGCTGATGAACCAGCACACTGGTAACGGTGCCATAATCACCCTTTTCAATTTCAGCGGATAGCTGCGCACTATCCCGCGGCAACCAGTCATCCGCTGCGCTGGCGGTGGCCAGTGGAAAGCTCAAGAATAATCCAAAAATGTAAAATCGGTTGCGCATGTCGTTCTCCCTTATGGACTAGTTTGGCTGTCGCCAATGCTGTCAGCGTTTTAGGTTTGTGTTTTCAAGCGGCCAATCGAGTCACTCGCCTGTTCGTTTAGTGGAGGCTTGATTGACACAACCCCAACCATCTTGCATGAAAGCCATATGAAATCTGATGAAGCGAATATGAAAAGAGGCGTCTTGGCCGCCGCAGACCTGATTATCGACTTCGATGCCGGAACGATTGAAAAGGACGGTCGCATATTGGTTCTGCCGGACCTTACGTGGCGTACACTTTGCTGCCTTGCAGGCAGGCGAGGCGCTATTGTTTCGATCGAAGAACTTATCCAGTCGGTGTGGGGCGACAGGGAAATTACCAACGAAACCGTGACCCAGCGCATCAAGCTGCTGCGCCGCGAATTAGGTGATGACGGCCAGAACCCGCGATATATTGGCACGGTTCGCAATCGCGGGTTTCGTTTCTTGCCGGAAACCACATCGCCGAAAGCACCTCAGTTTTCCAACAATTTTTCATTTTCTGGTAAATTGACGGTTGCCGCGTTGTTGGTGGCGGCGTTTGCTACTGCCGGACTATACTATCAATTCTCGAACAGCCCCGCGCCCAAACAAACCGAAACTGAGCTTGCCCGTATCATTGCACGCGGTAACGAATATCTTTCGCGGCTGCAGCACGATGACAACCAATTGGCTATTTCCTTGTTTGAGCAAGCCCTCGAGCGCGACAACGATAACCAACGAGCTTTAATCGGGCTTAGTTTTGCCGCGTCGCATAACTCATCCAAATTCAATTATCCGCTGGAATGGGCGGTTCGCAGCGAGACCTTGGCGCGAAAAGCGATCACACTTGGTCAGAGTGCGCAAGCTTATCACGCGCTAGCCTTCGCGCTGGACGCCCAAGGTCGCACTGATGACGCGATCATTTACTATGAAAAAGGGCGATCACTTGTACCGGATAACGCTGCGATCACAGGTTCAACGGCCTATCTTTACCAAGTTCGCGGACAGCTGGCACGCGCATTGGAGTACGGCCTGACTGCACATACTCTGAACCCTGATATTGCTTTCAGCGAAGTCCAAGTGGCCGCGACACTCCATTTGCTGGAGCGCGACACAGAAGCCAGCGAGTGGATCGCCCGTGGCCTAACTTTAAAGCCAGACAATGTTTTCATATATTCTGCCAAGGCGAATATTCAATTTGCGCTCGGTAATGACGATGAACTGATAGAAACAATCCATCAAGCCACGGCAAACGGGGTGGAACGCCCGGAACTATATGTCATGCAAGGCCTTGTCGCTGCTCGCGCTGGGCGACTGGACGATGCGCGTTCTTCTTTTCTTATGGCAAATGACATATCCCCGAGCCGCAAAACCGGCAAACCCTACCGGATATGGGTTGATGTAATGTCGGGAGCGGATAACGCGCAGACAGAAGCGCAATTGTGGGTCAGCCATATCAAAAGCACCGACAGCCCCGCCACTCTTCTGGTTGCAGCGGGGCTGCACACCAGCCTGGACGAACAGGATTTGGCAATTGAGACCCTGAGCAGTGCCGTTGATGCTGGATACCGCGACTGGCGTACGTTAAGTGGTCACCCCATGTTTTCAAATCTGCATAATTCGCCATCGTTTGCGACAGTCCTAGATCGGATACGTAGTTTGGTGCAGGACGAAAATTCTAAGGTCGAACAAGCTCACTTAGTCGATCGGAGATAGGTATCCACAAAAAACCCATGTACAAAGAAAGAAAACTCATCGGGCGGAAAAGCAAGGTATGACAGACAATCGGCAGTTACACCCGTCACATTCGTCAACGCAGCAGGCTGGGCCTGGCGCATATGGTCCCCATTGTTGGTAGTGGGTTTATGTCTCGTGGTCACATCGCCTGCGTTGGCGTTTCAAGCCGTCGGTGATGCCGCCGCAGTGCCGACACAGGCGACACAGGGCGACATATGGCTGCTGGCGCTGTTTGTAATGGGCGCGCTGGTGTTTTCCTTCGTTTGTTCGGTCGCTGAGGCGGTGCTCCTGAGCATCACGCCGTCCTTCATTGAAAAGCTGCGCGCAAGCGAGCCGAAACGCGCCGATATGCTGAAACGCTTGCGGCAGGATAACGTGGACCGCTCGCTCGCGGCGATCCTGACCGTAAACACCATCGCCCACACTGTGGGTGCCATCGCCGCCGGGGCGCAGGCGACCATCGTGTTCGGCAGCACTTGGATCGGCCTGTTTTCGGGCGCAATGACGTTGGCGATACTTTTTCTGTCTGAGATTATCCCGAAAACCATCGGCGCGGTTTACTGGCCGCATCTGGTGGGGCCGACCGCCTTTTTCATCCGCATCTCCATCCGGCTGCTGTATCCGCTGATATGGCTGTCAGAGGGGCTGACGCGGCTAATTGCGCGCGGCAAGAGTGTGCATCTGTTCAGCCGGGACGAGTTTCTCGCCATGACCAACATCGGCGAGCGCAGCGGCGAGATCAAGGCGCACGAAGCGCGGATTGTCAGGAACCTTATACGGTTCAATTCGCTTGCGGCCGAGGACATCATGACGCCGCGCACGGTTGTTGCCGCGCTTCAGGCCGGTGTTTCGGTGTCGGAGGCGGCGAAGGCGATCATGGCAACCGTGTTTTCCCGCCTGCCGGTTTACGGGCGGGACATCGACGATATCACCGGTGTAGTGCTGAGGGACGAGGTGCTTGCGCTGGAGGCCGACCGGGAAGGCACGGAGGGCACCGGCCGGCTGGATGCGGTGATGCGCGATATCAGGCGGGTGGCAGCAAACATGTCGCTGCCTGATCTGCTGGAACATTTTCTCGACAGCCGGCAGCATATCGCGCTGGTGGTGGATGAATATGGTGGCACCAAAGGCATTGTCACGCTTGAGGATGTGATCGAGGCGCTGTTGGGCATGGAGATCATGGACGAAATGGACAATGTTAAGGACATGCGCATCCTTGCGCGCAAGCAGTGGCAGGCGCGGGCACAAAAGCTGGGCATCGACCCAGATTTGACGGAATAGCCAGTCACACAAAATGGCCAGGCCGGAAAACACCGCCGGGCCTGCGGCCACAAGCGCGGCGAGCCACTCAGTCGACACCCCAAAAGGCACGCCTGGTCGATCAATGATAGGTGCCGACCATCATTGCCGGTACACTCAGCAAAAACCTTCAGAGAACCAAAACCATCAGGCGAAAAAGGCGAGGCATGGACAGACAGTCAGCAAACACCACCACCCCTTCATTGGAAACACTGTTCGATGAAATCGATCCATCGGAAGATGCAGCCCTACGACCGGAAATGCATCCGGGCGTGCCTATGGATCGCCGCGCATTCCTGAAGATTTCAGGGCTGACTGGCGCTGGCCTCATATTGGCGTTCGGCCTGCAGGGGAAAGCCAAAGCCATGGATGCCGAAGAAGAGCTCAACGCCTATATCCGGATTACGCCGGATGGCTCCATCTATATTTATTCCAAAAACCCGGAGATCGGCCAGGGCATCAAAACTGCTATGCCTATGATCATCGCCGAGGAACTTGATGCCGACTGGGGTGATGTACAGATTGAACAATCACCCATCAATGAAAAGCTGTTTGGCCGCCAGAATGCTGGCGGCTCCCGTTCGATTGCCAGCAACTGGAACACCATGCGCGAAGCTGGAGCCGCGGCCCGCAGCATGTTAGTGCAGGCAGCAGCCGAGCGGTGGGGCGCGCCTGTCGCCGAATGCACGACGGAAAAGAGTTTTGTGTTGCATCAGGCAACCAGCCGGAAAGTGGCTTACCGTGACCTCACGGAACAGGCAGCAACACTGCCTGTTCCTTTAGTAGGCACCCTGAAATTTAAAGCCCGCCGGGACTATCGCCTGATTGGCAGGCGCATCGGCGGTGTTGACAACCTGGCGGTGGTAACCGGCCAGCCGCTGTTTGGCGTCGATCAAAAACTGCCGGGCATGCGCTACGCTGTGTATGAAAAATGCCCTGCCGTGGGCGGCGCGGTCCGGAGCGCCAATCTGGATGAAATCCTTGCTCTGCCCGGTGTCACGCATGCCTTTGTGCTGGACGGCAACGGCAATAATCTGGAGCTGATGCCCGGCGTTGCCATCGTCGCGACCTCGACCTGGGCGGCCTTTCAGGCAAAAAAGCAGTTAAAGGTTATCTGGGACGAGGAAAATGCATCGAAAGACAGCTGGAGTAACCTTGCCGCTCAGGCCCGAGCTCTCGGGGGCCAGCCCGGAGAGAAAATTCTGCATGAAACAGGCGATATGGACGCTGCAAACGAACAGTCAGCAACATCCGTTGATGCTTTTTATACCTACCATTTCGCTGCGCATGCCAACCTTGAGCCGCAAAACTGCACCGCCTGGTACAAGGACGGCACCATTGAGCTATGGGCACCGACGCAGTCCCCTACCAGAGGTGTTGGGGCGGTTGCCAGTTTGCTCGGGTTAAAAGAGGAGGCCGTAACGTTCCACCAAACGCGTGTGGGCGGCGGGTTTGGTCGCCGTTTGGTCAACGACTATGCGTGCGAGGCGGCCGCGATTTCGCAGGCTATCAATGCACCTGTCAAGCTGCAGTGGACCCGCGAAGACGACATGATGCACGATTTTTACCGGGCCGGTGGGTTTCATGCTTTCAAGGGCGGGGTGGACACAGCGGGAAAACTTGCTTTCTGGCAGGATCACCTGATCACCTTCAGCAATGACGGAGAAAGACCAGTTATCGCTGGGGCGCCGCGCCAACCATCCCTCGAATTTCCGGCGCAACTGGTCCGCAATTTTCGCCTGATCCAGTCTCTATTGCCGGTCAAAACACGATGCGGTTTACTGCGCGCACCCGGGTCCAATACCCGGGCATGGGCGATACAGAGCTTCCTGCATGAGCTTGCTGTTGCAGCCGACCGGGATCATCTCGAATTTCTGTTGGAAGTGATGGGCGAGCCTAGATGGCTGCCCCCCCAAACAGCATACGGCCTGAATACCGGCCGCGCCGCTGCTGTGATCAGGTTAGCGGCGGAAAAAGCAGGCTGGGGCAAGGCACTGCCCGCCGGGCGCGGGCTGGGGCTGGCGTTTCATTTCAGCCATGCCGGGCATTTTGCGGAAGTCGCTGAAGTCAGTGTTGATGCATCAAAACAGGTGACGGTTCACACGATTACGGTGGCCGCCGATATCGGCCCCGTTATTAACCTGAGCGGTGCGGAAAACCAGTGCCAGGGGTCGGTTATGGATGGCCTGAGCGTGATGGCGGGACAAGAAATAACCATGGAACAGGGGCGCATCGAGCAATCCAATTTCGACACGTATGAACTGCTGCGCATGCCAAGCGCACCCACTGTGGACGTTCATTTTATTCAAAGTGACAATCCCCCTACGGGTGCAGGTGAACCTGCCCTGCCACCGCTCGCCCCCGCCGTATGCAATGCAATATTCGCGGCGATAGGGCACCGTGTGCACACCCTGCCGCTGTCGAAAGAGGGCTTCTTTATCTAACGGCAGGTGTATATTCCGGGAACGCCACATAAATGCACTGAAGCTTTCTGTAGACTCAAAAGCCGCCAATAGCAGCCTAGACCCAGCGAAAAACCGCGAGGGCATACAGGACTGACAGGCCCAGCGCCCACCAAAGGTCAGTGCCGCCAAAAAATAGCCACCCCAAATGGATAAATGCGCTGCCCAAAAGTGAGACAAACAGCCGGTCGCCGCGAGTAGTTTGGAACCGTAGTACGCCGATGCGCGGCGCACCGCCGGGGCGGGCAATTTCCCATACGATCATGCAAGCCAAAAACAGCGCAATACTGGCAAAGAAAACGGCTGTAAAGGGTGTCCAACCCATCCACGCAAAATCCACGATAACCCCCTAAACTCGCCCGAGGGCGAAGCCCTTGGCGATATGGTTGCGCACAAACCAAATAACAATTGCACCTGGCACGATGGTTAAAATACCAGCCGCTGCCAACACGCCCCAGTCTAGTCCAGAAGCCGACACAGTTCGGGTCATAACCGCCGCGATCGGCTTGGCGTCAACGCTGGTTAGCGTGCGTGCGATCAGCAATTCAACCCACGAAAACATGAAGCAGAAAAAGGCGGCAACACCAATTCCAGAGCCAATAAGCGGCATGAAAATGCGAGTGAAAAATGTCGGAAAGCTATAGCCGTCTATCTGTGCGGTTTCATCAATTTCCTTGGGCACACCCGAAATAAAACCCTCCAAAATCCACACCGCAAGCGGCACATTAAACAACGTGTGCGCCAGCGCAACGGCAATGTGGGTGTCAAACAGACCAATCGAGCTATAAAGCTGGAAAAACGGCAGCGCAAACACAGCCGGCGGTGCCATGCGATTCGACAGCAGCCAGAAAAATAGATGTTTATCACCCAGAAACCGGTATCGCGAAAAGGCATAAGCGGCAGGCAGTGCCACCGCCAGCGAAATGATCGTGTTAAGAACAACATATATGGTCGAGTTGATATAGCCCGAGTACCAACTTGCATCGGTGAGGATGGTCTTAAAGTTTGCCAACGTCGGGTTGGTCGGCCACAGCGAAAAACCACCCAGAATTTCAGTGTTGGTTTTTAGCGACATGGTCAGCAGCCAATAGATCGGCAGCATCAGGAAGATGATATAGAAAATCGGCGTGAAGCGAATGTTTTTGATCATTTGCCTGCCTCCGCGTCCTGCGCAGTAACAACCGTGTAAAACACCCAGCTAACCAGCAGGACAATCAGGAAATAAACAAGCGAGAAAGCCGCTGCCGGCCCGAGGTCAAACTGGCCGATAGCCATTTTAACCAGATCTATGGAAAGGAAGGTGGTGGCGTTACCCGGCCCGCCGCCAGTGACTACAAAGGGCTCGGTATAGATCATGAAGCTGTCCATGAAGCGCAACAACACAGCAATCAGCAAAACCCGTTTCATCTTGGGTAATTGAATATAGCGAAACACCGCCCAGCGCGAAGCACCATCTATTTTCGCCGCCTGATAGAAAGCATCGGGGATTGATGACAGGCCCGCATAGCACAAAAGCACCACCAAACTGGTCCAATGCCACACATCCATCACCACAACGGTAACCCAGGCCGCAAGCGCATCCTGCGTATAGTTATAATCGATGCCGAGCGCAGCTAGCGTGTGGCCCAAAAGGCCAATATCTTCACGGGCGAAGATTTGCCAGATAGTACCAACAACATTCCAAGGAATAAGAAGTGGTAGCGCCATCAAAACAAGACAGGCCGACGCGGCCCAGCCTTTTTTCGGCATGGAAAGCGCAATAAAAATGCCCAGCGGCACTTCGATGGCCAGCACAAGGCCCGAGAACATGAGCTGGCGTCCAAGTGCGCTGTGGAAACGTTCGGAATTCAGTATTTCAACGAACCATTCGCTACCAACCCAGTAAAATTCATTGTTGCCGAAACTGTCCTGTACTGAATAATTGACCACCGTCATCAGCGGAATGATCGCGGAAAAAGCCACCAGCAGGAACACTGGCAACACCAAAAACCATGCTTTTTGATTGGTTTGCTTTTGCATCAACCCGTCCCCTCGACCAACCGGCTGTTCTGGTAAACAAGCGTGCGGGCTGGGTCAACCTCCAGAATTGCAGGCCCTTCCGGAACGTTGGCGCCTTCCTGCACTACCACAGTGACCGGATTACCGGCGGCGTCCACCTTCACAATCCTATACCGCCCCAAGTCTTCAACAGATTCCACAGTGACGCTGATGCCAGTGTTTGTATTATGACTGGGCTCATGCAGTGATAGGAATTCCGGACGAATGCCTACTTCGATATTGCCCTGTAACGGCCCATAACTCGTTGAAAGCGTAATCGTTTGCCCGGCAATAGTAGCTTGGTTGCCGTTCACGCCCGCAGCCAGGAAATTCATCCCCGGCGAGCCGATAAAATAACCAACAAAGGTGTGGACCGGCCGCTCGAACAGCTCCTCGGGCGTACCTATCTGCAGTACTTCGCCGTCCTTCATCACCACTACCTTGTCCGCGAATGTCAGCGCTTCGGTCTGATCGTGGGTCACGTAAATCATGGTAAAACCAAACTGCTGGTGCAGTGCCTTCAGCTTGGAGCGCAATTGCCATTTGAGATGTGGGTCAATCACCGTCAGGGGCTCGTCAAACAGGATCGCGTTCACATCTTGTCTAACCAAACCGCGCCCAAGCGAGATGATTTGTTTGGCATCTGCCGTCAGGCCAGCGGCTTTGTCGCCCAATCGGTCTGTGATACCCAGCAAATCAGCGACCTCGTCGACACGCGCATCAATATCGGCTTTAGGCACGCCCCTATTGTGCAATGGAAAAGCCAGGTTCTGGCGTACTGTCATGGTGTCATAAATCACCGGAAACTGAAAAACCTGTGCAATGTTACGGTGAGCAGTATCCCGCGATGTTACATCTTGTTCACCGAACAGAACTGCGCCGTCGGACGGTGTCAGCAGCCCCGAGATGATATTCAAAAGCGTGGTTTTCCCGCAACCGGACGGTCCCAATAGCGCATAGGCGCCGCCGTCCTGCCACACATGATCAAGCGACTTCAGCGCATAGTCCTCAGGTCCTCGTGGCTCGGACACATAGGCGTGGGAAATATCTTTCAAATGAATTTCAGCCACCAGACACCTCGCCCTCACTATCGGTAACTGGTGCACCGCTTGGGTCAAAAACGAACAAGTCATCCGGATCCAGATACAGGGTTAGGGCCGAGCCCATGGCATGGTTATGAATGCCATGGGCCAGCGCGGTCCATCGCTCACCCAGTGCATCTACGTGGATGAAGCTTTCCGAGCCGGTAATCTCTGACAGGATCACTTGGGTGTTTATCTCGACTGAATGAGTGCCGGTTTGTTGCATACGCAGCTGGTGTGGCCTTAAGCCCACCTGATATTCGCCGTTTTCCAGGGTCTGTAGCCGGGTGCCAGCACTCGCCGGGATCTTAATGTCTTGCAGCGCAATGCTGTCGCCCGATTTGGTTGCGGCGATAGTATTCAGCGGCGGGTCGGAAAAGGTGCGCGCAGCCTGCAACGATGCGGGGGTACGGTAAACTTCCGTCGTCGGCCCGGCCTGTTGCACACAGCCCTCATGCAACACCGCCACCTGGCCGCCCAGCAAAAGCGCTTCCTCTGGTTCCGCCGTAGCATAAACCACAATCGAACCTGAATCCGCAAACAACCGGGGCAGTTCAGCCCTAAGTTCCTCGCGCAACTTATAGTCCAGATTGGCCAGAGGTTCATCAAGCAAGACAAGCTCAGCCCCCTTTACGAGAGCGCGGCCCAATGCCACTCGTTGTTGCTGCCCCCCGGAAAGCTCCAGCGGCTTACGCTCCAGCAAGTGCCTGATTGAAAGGAGGTCAGCTATCTTTTCGACACTCTCCCGAATTTGCTCACCGGATTGTCGCGCCACCTTAAGCGGCGAAGCGATATTATCGAACACCGTAAAGCCGGGATAATTGATAAACTGCTGATAAACGAACGCCACACTTCGACCGCGAACCGATTGCCCGGCAGTGTCTGCGCCGTGCATAGAGATGATACCGCTTGTGGGCCTGTCCAGCCCGGCCATAAGGCGTAACAGGGTTGTCTTGCCCGACAACGTTGGCCCCAAAAGCGTGTTGAACGAGCCAGGTTCGAACTGGAGCGAAACATCTGAAAGATGATCAACGCCGTCCTCGGTTTTGCTAACATTTTCCAGCTCTAACGCCACACAGCGCCCCCGCTTTGTTGCTGCACCAAAACAAAGGTCAGCAGCATTTCTCTCACACCGACCCTAACGCCTTGCCCTCATAAATGGGAACAAAATATTTGGCAATTGTGAATAGAATATTCGCGAAATATGCATAGAGTGATCAGGCGTCATCTTAGTCCATCTACCCGCAACCCGTCCTGCAACCAGGCAACAATCTTGATCGGAAACCCCTATGAGCCAAAAGTTCGACACAATCATCATCGGCGGCGGCAACGCCGGATTTGGAGTCTCTTCGGTGCTGGCGGACGCGGGACACACAATAGCTTTCATCGAATCTCGCGAATTTGGAGGTGTTTGCCCGAACCGGGGCTGCACGCCGAAGAAAATACTGGTCGCGGCGGCGCAAGCACTGGACCAAATTAACCGGGCCCCTACCCACGGCATAACTGTCGGCGCGCCGAAACTAAACTGGGCTAAATTGATCGAACGAAAGAACGAAATGATCAGCTTCATCCCCGATGCCATGGAAGGAGTAGCAGCCAAACGCGGCACCGTTTTTAAGGGCGAAGCGCAATTCACTGGTCCTAACAGCGTCCGCGTCGGCGATGACATTCTGGAGGCAGCCAACATCATTGTTGCAACGGGTTCTGTACCCCGCCCGCTAACCATTCTAGGCGCTGAACATCTGATCACCACCGACGAAGTATTGTCTGAAACCGCACAACCAAAGGAAATTATCTTTATCGGCGGCGGCGTGGTCGCGCTGGAGTTTGGCCATGTTTATGCCCGCGCTGGCACCAAAGTCACCATTCTGGAAATGATGCCGCAGCTGCTTCCGCGCATGGATGCGGGCGTGGTTGAGCAATTAACCAAAGAATGCAAACGATTAGGTATTACTGTCCACACAGGTGTAAAAGTATCAGGCATCAAGAAAAACGGTGACAGGCTCAGCGTGTCGTTTGAAAAAGAAGGCAAGGACCTCAGGCTTGATGCCGACCGCGTTGCAAACGGTGCCGGACGCGTCGCGAACACCGTCGGGCTGAATATAGAGGCCGCAGGCGTTGAGTTGGACCGGGGCCGCATTCCAGTTGCCCCGCACCTGCAGTCCACAACTAACCCAGTCATATGGGTTGTTGGTGATGCCCTGGTGGGTGCACCGCAACTCTCGCCGCTAGCCACTTACGAGGGCCAGATAGTTGGTAGAAATATCCGCGACAACGCCGAGGAAGCGCCAGACTATTTTGCTCTGCCAAGCGCAGTTTATACCATACCATCGTTAGCAACTGTTGGCATGACCGAAGCGGAAGCACGAGAGAAGATTACGACATTGAAGGTAACTGAAAACGATATGACCGGATGGTTTTCCGGCAAAAGTTATGTTGAAAAAGTTGCTTGGGCCAAAGTTCTCATTGATGAAGCAAACGACAAGGTCGTCGGTGCCCACATGATTGGGCACAATGCCGACGACCTGATCCATGTATTTTCCTTCGCCATGAAGCATGGAATCAAAGCCAGCGACATTAAAAATTCAACGTTTGCCTATCCAAGTTTCTCTTCAGATATCAAAAACCTGCTGTAGGTTTCGGTTCCTGACAGCATTCTGCTTTCAGGTGACTGCTGCGCCGCGATCACTTGAAACATCGCGCCACCTTCCGGTTTTCATGATGTCGTTCAGAATATTTACCGCTTGCCAGATATCTTCAAAGCTAAGCGTCAGCGGCGTGAAACCAAAACGTAAAATATCAGGCGCACGGAAGTCACCGATAACACCCTTTTCAATCAGGGCGCGCATGATAGCAAGGCCATCCTTGTGCCGGAAGGAAACCTGGCTGCCACGTTTGCTAGCATCTCTCGGAGAAACGAGCGTGAAACCATAGGAAGGGTCCAGGGCTTCCATAAGTTCGATGAACAAATCGCCCATGGCCATACTTTTAGTACGTAAATCGGTCATTGACACACCCTCCCATATATCCAGCGAAGCCTCGAGCGCGCCGTAGCTGACAATCGGCGGCGTGCCGACAAGGAACTGGCGAATGCCATCCGCTGGTGCATAATCCGCATCGAAAGCGAAGGGGTCTTTGTGACCAAACCAGCCGCTAATTGGGTTACGAGCCACGGCGTGGTGCCGCGAGGCAACGTAAAGAAATGCAGGCGCTCCGGGGCCGGCGTTTAGGTATTTATATGTGCAACCCACTGCCATATCAGCATTGATGTAGTCCAGGTCAACAGACAGCGCACCGGCACTGTGTGCCAAGTCCCAAATCATCAGTGCCCCCGACGCTTGCACACGTTCCGTCACCTGTTGCATCTCCAAGCAGGCCCCGGTTTTGAAATCAACGCCCGTTAGCAATACAGCGGCGGCGCTGTCCTCTAATAACTCATCGAGACTACCGTCGCGGCCGATGAGTTTTACTTCCACACCGGGCAAAATGCGCTCAATGCCCTGCAGCACATATATGTCGGACGGGAAATTACTTTCGTCTGTTATAAGCCGTTTGCGGCCCGAGCGCATTTCTAGCGCCGCGCAAACAAGCTTGAACAAATTGACCGAAATGCTGTCAGCAACGACGGTTTGACCGGCTGCTGCACCGATCAAGCCGCCGATACGATCCCCCAGCTCAAGTGGCTTTTTGTACCAACCTGCCTCACCCCAGCTTCTGATCAGTCCCTCACCCCATTCTTTTTCAACAATTTCCTTCACCCGCACTGGCGCAGCTTTCGGCAAGGCACCAAGCGAGTTACCGTCCAGATAAATCACGCCTTCCGGCATCTGGAACTTTGCACGTTCGCACGCCAGCTTATCCGCCTGGTCAAACACCTTCATGGCAGCAAGGTCTGTCACATTGCACCCGGCCTTGGCTGTTGCCGTGATGCGATTAAACAGCCGCGATTGCAGCAGTGTCAGGTCGAAAACAATGTTAAAATGGTTGCGGTTGCCCAACACCGAAAGAGTGCATGCAGGCACTTTCTGGCACCAGGCATCATGCATTAACTGCGATTGGCGCTTGAATTCCTCGGTTTCACTGTCGCCAACATAAATATGGACCGGACAGATTACTGCAGGTGCCAATAACGCCGGGCTATTGGTCTTCGCCTCCTCGGCATTCATTTTTGCATCATCGTTAACATAGCTGCGGCGCACCGGCTCCAAATCAAATACGCCGCTTAGAAACACAGCGCCGGCAAGTTTCGGCGCATCTGCTTTGGTCATTACCATCGCAGCCAAATGAGCACCGGCAGAGTGCCCCACAAGGACAATACGCTCAGGGTCAAAACCCAGTTCGTCAGCATTGTCCGCCAACCAACGGACCGCGCGGCGCACATCGTCGACAATTTCTGTCACTGTAACCTCTGGCACAAGCCGGTAGCTCAGCGAGGCATAATTCACGCTCTCCCGGTTCAATTCGCTGGCCGGAAACCTGAATTGGCTGCCGTCAAGTGCCGCCCAAAAGCCGCCGTGAATGAAACCACAAGTGGCGCGCGTTCACCCACATACTCGGTAAATGATCGTGGCTTGTA
>JAALKD010000146.1 GCA_011088215.1 Sphingomonadales bacterium
TAAAAACCCCTTAACCGCACTTTCTCATTCAACGTTCGGTAACTTGGCAATACCTGTTCGAATGTTTGTTCGAGTTTACGAATTGGGCAGTATGTCGGCTGCTGGTCGTGACATCCGTGTTTCGGCCGCTGTTGCTTCATCTCGGATTGGTGAATTGGAAAAATACCTTGGAATTCGCCTGTTTAACCGAACTACACGTTCTATCCAGCCAACCGAGCAGAGGCGAATATTTTATTCTGGTGCGTTAAAAGTTTTAGAGGCCCTAGAAGAGGCGGAAGCAGCTGTTAATGAAGTCACGCTCAATCCGCGCGGCTCTTTACATATCTCGGCGGTATTGCCAAGTTACCGAACGTTGAATGAGAAAGTGCGGTTAAGGGTTTTTTATGCTACCATTTGGGCAGTATATTCGGCCCACAGGTCGAAAGCATCTGAACGGGAATGACGGTATGAAGTTGCGGTTAGTTGATGACGACGAGGGCGGAAGATTAGATTAATTTGGTCATGATCTGACAAGAACCTCTGGGCTTGCCGATGTGACTTGAACCGACCAAATATCTTCTCTCGTTTGCGGGTTGGTCGGTGGGATACCTCAATCGCATTGTTCAAGCCTTTATGAGCGCGGTGATCTGCATTCGGAGCCAGTGCTTTGATCGGCTTGGTGTAACTGCGCAGTTTATCAGTGACGGCGACCCTTGGCTCGCCAAACTGCCCAATCAGTCTTTTGAAAAACCGCTTTGCAGCCTTTGCATTCCTGCGGGTTTGAACAAGAATATCAAGGACATCTCCTGTTGCATCAATCGCACGCCACAACCAATGTTTCTTGCCACCAATCAAGAGAACAACCTCATCAAGATGCCATTTGTCATTCGGACGCGGTCGATCACGCCGAATACACTGTGCAAAATGTTGCCCAAAGCGATTGACCCATAGCCGGACTGCTTCCCGACTGACAATTACGCCTCGCTCTGCCAACAGGTCTTCAACATCCGCTGTACTCAAGGCAAAGCGATAATAAGCCCACACAGAGTAAGCAATGATTTCACGAGGATAACGGAAGCCCTTCAAACGGGGCATAGTAACAGGAATATTCATAGCCCACCCTTATCAGAGATAAATCCTGAAATCAACTTGGCATTACCTGTCCATGGCTTAAGGAGATGCATGTACGATACATGTACACCAAGAGAGCCAAAATCATCCACTTTCTTCCAATAATCACAGCCTCATAACCTGAAGGTCGTTGGTTCGAATCCAACTCCCGCAACCAATTAAACATCTGATATTATTCATTAAAAAAGCCCGTCATTTCGACGGGCTTTTTGCGTTTTGAGTTCATGTAACCACCATGTAACCACCGCAAGGCCAACTTGAAGCAACGTTTATCCACAGGGATCATGCACAAAGTATCTGTCCGGTTACAGCGTTTCGACTTATTCATGAGGTGTATCCGGCGTCATCGCCAGAGCCAGAACGAGCGCACCCAAACCGAACCAGGGTAGGCACCCATCGCTGCGTTCAGGAAGATCATGGGCTGCCGCGCCCCTTGAAATCCACTCGCAGTCGTCTTACCGATGCACTACCAGTCAGCGCTACGGGCAACCCAATACGGGATATAGCATTTCACATGTCTCTCTTTGTCAAATCGACACCTATGACGGTGATATCTTCGACACCAGAATACCTTGCAGAAATTAGCTGCCAATGTGCCCGGAGCGCGACGACCAACCCCTCAAAATCGACGCGGTTCGCAGACCCCGGAACGTCCCAGCCTTTCTTTTTTCCGCTGTATGTCTCGAAACTGCGCAGAAGTTCATATAATCGGTAATTTTGTTAGAGCTGCAAAACTGGATAGCGTTACTAAAGTCACAGTCGCATCGAACCTTCAAAAGAAGCAGGGTGATGAATACGTTGATTATCCGCATTTCAACACCGTTAATGTGTGGGCGAAACACTCCCAGGACTTCATTGAGAATGAAGTAAATGTTGGCGATCTACTATGAATTAGCGGACGCATCCGTGAGTTCAGCTATGAGGACAAAAAGACAGGTGAGAAAGTCTATGGTGTTGACGTACATGCGTCTGCACTAGATCGACTTGCCAAGAAACAAGAAGCCTGATTCTAATACCAACGGCCTTAAACATTGACCGGTTCAATATATTGTCTTTTGGTAATTCTTGTGACTGCGTCTGTGTCGTTGGCGAAAAAGTTCCAGGCATTGCAACAGTCGTCGACGACTTCGTCATATGTCTACCATGTCGTGATCGCCAGTTTGTTTTTGCGCAGATATTCCCAGACATTTTCCATCGGGTTGAGTTCTGGTGCGTAAGCGGGCAGCGGCAGTAAACTGATATTATCTGGAAGGTTCAGCTTGTTCGCGCTTAGGTGCCACCCGGCGCGATCACACACGACAATAGCATGAGCCTGCGGGGCAACGGCTTTGGAGATTTCTTCAAGATGTGCGTTCATCGCCTCGCAATTGGCATGTGGCATGACGAGCGCGGCTGTTTGAGCTGTTTGCGGACAGGCGGCGCCAAAGATATAAGCCGAGGTGTAACCGGTATCGCGCGGCGCTCGGGGACGCGTGCCTTTCTCGGCCCATATACGTGTTAGAGTTCCCTTCTGGCCAACCCGTGCCTCATCCTGGAACCAGATTTTCACAGGATCGCATTAGCACGGCGCGCAATGAACCGCCGCTTGTTTGTCGGAGGGCGTTTTGTTCAAATGTTAAGCGACTAT
>JAALKD010000010.1 GCA_011088215.1 Sphingomonadales bacterium
CCCCCCCCCCCCCCCCCCCCCCCCCCCCCCCCCTCCCTGCTTGGACGTTCTCCCTGGCGGATGAAGGCGACCGTTTTTCCGCAACTCTTTTAATCCCGTCTGGCGGCGATGTTCCCACCAGGCTAAATTTGAACGGTGTTCTTGAAGAGGTTAGGGTAATCCCAGTATTTAATACCAGTATAATGCCGGGCGAAGTGATCCAAGCTAAAGACCTGAATTGGATCAAATTTCCTGCGAAGCGGTTGAATGGTCGAGTGATCTTAAACAGCCAACAACTTGTTGGCATGACAGTCCGACGTCCAGCAAGAACCGGCAAACCAATTAGCAACACTGATATATCGGCACCGATTGCCGTTGCTAAGGGTGACGCTGTAACCATGACCGTACGCACCAGAGCGATGATATTGTCTGCTGGCGGCAAAGCACTGGAAAATGGCGGCATCGGCGACACCATTCGGGTTATCAACTCCAAAACAAGACTGACGGTCGACGCCAGAATTGTGCGCACCGGTCAGGTAGAAATAATTTCAGGGCCAACGCTCGCCCTCGGGTCGCGCTGAGAATGAAACACGCGACCGATAAAGCGGCAGTAATTATGCAGCCAAACAAAATCGACCCAACAGGAGATGTGCGATGCACAGCAGGTTAATCAAAAATTTGACCCTTGGAACTGCAATGATTGCCCTTGCGGCTTGCGGCAGCATTGACCGGGTTGGCAACATAGGCAAAGCACCTGAGCTTACTCCAATTAAGGATATAAAAGCGCCGCTAACGCAGCGCTCGATCAGCCTACCTATGCCCGACAACACGCCGTCTCGTCATGAAGCGAATTCATTGTGGCGAACCGGGGCGCGGGCATTTTTCAAAGACCAACGTGCCGCCCGTGTTGGTGATATCGTAACTGTCAACATTGCGATTTCGGACAACGCCCAGATCGGCAACACGACAACACGCGCCCGCACATCTGCTGAAAATGCAGGATTAGATAACTTCCTGGGATTGGAAGCTACATTGCCTCGAGCGATATTCGGTGAAAACCCTTCTGCTGGCGGCGCTAGCGAAGCTGGTCGCAATGCTTTTAGTCCTGGTGCTCTGGTCGGAGCAGATTCGACAAGTTCCTACAACGGCAGCGGCACAGTAAACCGCAGCGAAGCAATCAATATGACTGTCGCCGCAATCGTGACCGATGCTTTGCCCAACGGTAATATGGTTATCCAGGGCCGTCAGGAAGTACGAGTGAATTTTGAAAAACGCGAGCTTCTGCTCGCAGGAATTGTGCGCCCGGAAGACATTTCTTCCTCGAACACAATAGCCCACACCCAAATCGCCGAGGCAAGAATTTCCTACGGCGGCAAAGGGCAAATTACCGATGTCCAACAGCCACGTTATGGGACCCAACTGTATGACATCGTATTCCCATTCTAGTAACAGCAGGAGGTGCTAGCTAAAGAAAACTACTTACCGAGATATTTAATAAAGCCAACTTGAATTCTGCATGTGGTATACTTGCAGTGGCCGGTGACCCAGAAATGGGACCGGCCTTTTTTTTTGCGCAAAAAAAAGGGAGCCAAAGCCCCCTCATATTCATAACAACTTCGCACTCAAATTTAGTCGTCGCGGTGAACTTTTTCAGCGCGCTCATGCGCTTCCTGTGCTTCAATAGTCATTGTAGCGATGGGACGAGCATCCAGTCTGCGGAGGCTAATAGGTTCACCTGTTACCTCACAGTAACCATATTCGCCCTCTTCAATACGACGAAGTGCTGAATCGATCTTGGAAACAAGTTTACGTTGACGATCTCGGGTACGAAGTTCAACCGACCAATCAGTTTCAGACGACGCTCGGTCAGCTACATCAGGTTCGCGCAGATTATCTTCCTGCAAGTTTTGCAAGGTTTCTGCGGACTCTCTTTGAATATCGTCTTTCCAATCGTTCAGTTTGCGACGAAAATACTCCTGCTGTCTCGGATTCATAAAATCCTCTTCCGATGACGGCATGTAATTTTTCGGCAATTTAACCCCTGAATTTGTCTCGGACATAGTTACTCCCTAACAAACGCTTTCGTCTACTATCCCTCGGGTCACCCCAAAAAGGCTGCGCGCTTTATAGAGTTTTCTCGGTTCCGAAACAAGATGAATTATTGACATAAAAAATGTCGTGGGAATTAAGTAATAATTGGATAAACTATCTAGTTGAATTACAAACCTAATTTCGCCAATTCAACTTCTGCGCGAAGCTCAATATCATCCAGAATCTCGCGTAAGCGATCATCATTTTTCAATGAGCCGTCAGCGTTTTGGCGTTGATTGCGCGCCATGTCTGCCAAACTCCGCAGGCTGGATTCCGAGATAGCGCCCAGTAAAATTCCCTTGCGGACTTCTTCAAGTAATTCGAGCATCTCATTAGCCCGAGCGAGGCCCTTAGAACGGCCATCCGTACTATCTGGAACTTCTTGCAGGGACAACAACGCGTCCAGGTGCGTCAATGGTGCTGCGCCACCAACATTTTGCGGCGCATCTGAAGCATCAGACGAATCGAGCTTGCGTGAGAATTCGCCTGTTCCGGCTGAATGCTGTTTCGATGTCTTTTTCAAAGACTTAGAGTGAATCTGACCTGGGCCGCTTATCTTCATGTGTCCAATCTAAGCGCTTGCACTTGTCAGAGCAAGTCTTGCAGCGTTTGTCCGGCAAATAATTCCTTTTATGAGTCGTAAACCACGAAAGCGTTCTTTTTATTGCAATGGTTTCAAAGCATTACACCCATTACAATATTGGCACGAATTTCGCTTTTATACGCATCAATAGTAGTGACTCGCCTGACAAGTAGGCAAACAAGGACATTAGCAATGCATCGCACAGCAAAAACATTGAGTTTCCTCACTCTGGCACTATCGACCCTGCTGTTCGCTGTTCAGTCAGCACAGGCCACGCCGTCACGCATCAAAGACATCATCGCTATTGAAGGCATCCGGGAAAACCAACTGATTGGTTATGGTCTGGTCGTAGGGCTCAACGGAACCGGTGACACATTCTTGAATGTACCTTACACCCAGCAGAGCCTGACTGCCATGTTGGAACGTTTGGGCGTCAACGCCAAAGAAACCGTGATGCGGCCCGAGAATGTAGCTGCGGTAATGGTAACTGCCAACTTGCCTTCTTTTGCACGTCAAGGGACGCGCATTGATGTGTCGGTTAGTTCGCTCGGTGACGCGGAAGACCTTAAGGGTGGCACTCTGATCGCAACTCCCCTACTGGGTGCCGACGGCGAGGTTTACTCAGTGGCACAAGGCGCTGTGGCAGTTGCTGGTTTCAGCGCACAGGGTGAAGCAGCAAGCATTGTGCAAGGCGTACCCACAAACGGGCGGATTGCAAACGGCGGTATCGTCGAGCGCGAGCTGCCCTTTGAATTGTCCGACATGAATTCAGTAAAACTTTCGCTGCATAACCCAGACCTGACAACAGCACGTAGGATCACAGCAGCGATAAACAAAAACCTTAAAATGTCGCTTGCCCGCACACTTGACCCAGCAACAATTCAGCTCGAACGGCCTATCGGCCATCCTTTGGCTATGGTCGACATTTTAACTAACATTGAACAGCTGGCAATCACTCCTGACCAGCGAGCCCGCGTTATCATTGACGAACGTACCGGTATCATTGTTATCGGCGCAGAAGTGCGCATCAATTCCGTCGCCATTGCACAGGGTAACCTGACGATTAGCATCACAGAAGAACCACAGGTATCACAGCCAGGCGCATTTGCTCAGGGCGGCCAAACACAAGTCGTTAACCGCACCGGCATTGAAGTTGACGATGGCAGTGACAAGCGCCTTACAGTTCTTGCACCTGCAGTTACCTTGCAAGATCTGGTGGACGGTCTGAACGCACTGGGCATTGGCCCGCGCGATATGATCTCTATCCTACAGGCCATAAAAGCTTCCGGTGCCATGCAAGCCGAAATTCAGGTGATGTAATGCAAGCGCTGACCGTAAATGCGGCTCAAGGCCAGTTGATAGACGCCCAACTTAAGGCGTCACAGTCTGGCATGAACACCGACCGCTACCGCGGCATGGACAAAGCAACCGCTCGAGAAGCTGCACAGCAGTTCGAAGCGGTGTTTCTGTCACAGATGCTGGCACCAATGTTCGAAACTGTCCCAACAGACAGTTTTATGGGCGGCGGCCACGCTGAAAGTGTTTACCGCGGAATGATGGTCGAAGAAATGGGTAAGTCTCTTTCTAAACAAGGTGGTATTGGAATCGCAGATTCTGTGTACCGGGAAATCCTTAAACTTCAGGAGGGATAGATGGTACAATCAAGTCCTAATCTTCCGGAAGACCTGAAACCGTTTGAGGCCAAACTTACTGGTCCAAGTGCAAAGCTGGTCAAATTAACCAGATCACTATGCGATTTAATTTCCCGCGAGACCGCTCTTCTCCGTGACCGCGAAACCAAAGCAGCGCAGTCCTTGCACGGGGAAAAAAGTAAACTCATCGCAGAATACAAAAACACCATGAACCAGCTTCAAGTGAATGAGCATTTGCTAGGCGCTAAAGATTCCGGTGAGCGTAAATATATCAAGTTCATTACTGACCAGCTTCGGGAAATCATCCGCGACCATGCCCGGCTTGTGCTGCGGCTGAAATCAGTCGCAGAGGGCCTTATAAAAAGCGTTGGCGAGGAAGTTGCGAAGCAAAACCGGCCTATTGTGGCCTATGGAAACAATGCAGCTTACCAGGTTTCTCGCGCGGCTAAGCCTATGTCACTCAGCCTCAACCAGGTTATTTGATATGACAGTTAATGGCCCACAAACACCGGTCATTTCCCCCAATATAAATACAGTAAATTCTCCAGCCCTATCCCCGCACGGTAAGCCCGCAGTGCAACAATCCACAAGAAGCTTTCTAAACGAACTTGCCAGAGCGGTATCTACGCAAACAAAAAACGAAACACGAAGCACTCAATCAATCGCAAATACGTCAACTGCCCTGCGCAGTGGTGTCTTTTCTCCCGCTTCGATTGGCGCGGCTGCTCCGGCATTTGGCTCATCATCAGCGAGCGGCGGCAAAGCCACGGCAAAAAAACGTTCTGCCCGAAAAAAAACGCCCGTCTCTCCCTCCAAACTTTCCTAAGACTCATTTATTTTGTGCCCGTCCCTGGCTGATGCGTCTCATCTCCCTCAGCCAACTCGGCAGATCTTGCAGTTTCAGGTCATACTCATCTGTTTACTTCGCTGAAATTTTTTCCCGTCAAAGCCATTCAGATTCTGTCTTTCTTAAAAGTACAATAAAAACATAAGCTTATGCATACAAAAAATTGGCACACCTCTTGCTAATTACTGTTCATGCCGGGATACCGGTTTATTTTGAAACGTCATAAACAGGAGAGGTTAAATGGCCTTTTCAATTAATGTAAACGCCAGCGCACTAAGCGCTTTGCGTAATTTGAACCAAACAAGTAACGACCTGGGTGACACTCAAACGAGGATCAATACCGGGCTAAGAATTTCATCAGCTAAAGACAATGCTGCGGTATTTTCAATTGCGCAAAAATTGCGTAGTGATCTACGCGGTCTGTCAGCTGTAGGCCAGTCTTTGGACCGCGGATTGTCAACTGTCGATGTTGCCCTTGCAGCCGCCAGCGCAGTATCTGATCTTCTTCTTGAAATGAAGGAAAAAGCAGTTGCCGCAGCTGACCAAGGCCTTGATGTAACCAGTCGGACAGCTCTATCGCAGGACTTCACCTCCCTTCGTGATCAGATCACGTCAGTGGTGAATAATGCAGAATTTAACGGCACAAACCTAATCGACGGCGGCACTGACGCAATTGTCGCCATTACCAATGCCGATGCAACGCAAACATTGACGGTGCAGCATCAAACGCTGACATTGGGAAGTGCAAATATTCCAATTACTGCGGCACAAGCCATTGCCACACAAACAACTGCCGCCGCCGCAGTGACAGATATATCCAACGCGATCGACAATCTTAACTCTGCGCTGACCAAGCTGGGCTCTGGTTCTACTGCGCTTGAACAAAGTCGGAATTTCACAGGCCAACTTTCAGACGTTATTGAAATTGGCATCGGTAACCTGGTTGATGCAGATTTGGCTAAAGAGAGCGCAAATTTGCAGGCACTGCAGGTTAAACAACAGCTTGGTATTCAGGCGCTTTCAATCGCCAACCAGTCGCCGCAATCAATTCTCTCCCTCTTCCAGGGATAGAGGCAGCCTAATAGCTACCAATTTATGACATTTCAGCTCATTGACCTTCATGCAGATCAGCATGGAGGTCGTGGGCTTTTCTTCGGGGTTACATAGAGGTACATGCGTAACGCGCGTGAACTAGTTTAAACTTCTAATATTTGTACCAGACTAAACACCGCTAAATTGCAGGCACCGCAAAGTAAGGGGGCTTGGGCCGACAACAGTCGACTGTATCGTATAAAACTGCCGTTAGTTTTATGTGCTAATGAGTTAGAGCCTGATGCAGCCCAGCGACAACACGCATGACATCAGCCTCCTCCATAGCAGGGAAGATCGGCAAACTAAGTGCCCGTTGATAATAAAACTGTGCGCCCGGCAAGTCCTGTTCCCCATATCGTTCAGTGTAATAGGGCTGGCTTGACACCGGCACATAATGCACTTGCGTACCAATTCCCTTGGCCGCCAGTTCATTCATAATCGCCGCCCTGTCCTTATCAACTGCGTTAAAATCGATCTGCACGGCATACAAATGCCATGCTGACAGGCACGCGGCTGAACGGTCGATCGGCTTTAAGTGATTTGAGAAACCGGACAGGTGTTTGTCGTACCAATCAGCTATCTGTCGTCTTTTAGCGATAAACGTCGGAAGTTTCCCAAGCTGGCTTAAACCTAGCGCACACTGAATATCTGTTGCACGGTAATTATAGCCTAGCATTTGCATCTCATAATACCAGGGATTGGAGCTGCCATCGGCGGCGAACCCCTCAGCTGGGCTTTGCCATTCGTCCGGTGTTTTTTCCATTGCGTGGCCCCGCAGCATTCGCATGTACTGGGCAGCAACCGGGTCGGATGTTGTGATCACACCCCCTTCGCCCATGGCGATTGATTTCACTGGGTGTAGTGAAAAAGTGCCAAAATCTTCGAACTGCCCATCACCGGGTTTCCCGTCCGCGATATAATCCGCGCCGAGCGCATGGCAGCAATCGGTGATAATTTTAATATCATTAGCACAGGCAAATTCAGCCATTTCAGCCATCTCGCCGGACTGACCATTCATGTGTACTGGCAATACTGCGGCGGGCTTTCTGATCGAACTAGCGACCGCGCGTTTGAACCCGTCCAGCGACATCAGGCCACTGTAGGGGTCAACATCGGCGAAACAAACCTCCGCCCCGGTCATGCGAACAGCGTTGGCCGTAGCCAAAAAAGTTATCGAGGGCACGACCGCAATATCGCCCTCTTTCAAACCGGCAGCCATTACCGCTAAATGCAGGGCCGCGGTACCGTTGGAGCAAACTACAGCTTCCTTGGCGCCAATATACGCTGCGAAGGCACTCTCAAATTCGGCAATTTTCGGGCCACAAGTCAGTGGTCCATTCGTCAGAACATCAACAACTGCGTCAATATCTGTTTGGTCAACGGTATGACGGCCATATGGTAGAAAGTCGTCGGTCACGCTAGGCTACTCGCCTTCGTCAGGGATTGATTCAAGCGTATCGCGCAGCGCACCAACCGTCATCCACTCTTCATTTTGGTCGCTAGTATACTCGAAATTTTCTTTAACCAGCGGATGACCATCATCTTTATGGGCTGGTCTCGACCAAAAACTCCATTCGGGCTCTATGATATAGCGATCTCCAAGATCAAGCGTCGTTGGTGCATTATGTTCGGTAATCATCAGTTCATGAAGTTTTTCACCAGGACGAATTCCAACAATATTGGTTCCCACATCGGGTGCTAAAGCCTTAACCAAGTCAGTAATCAACATGGACGGAATTTTTGGAACAAAAATCTCGCCGCCACGCATCACATCGATACATGAAATAGTGAAATCGACGGCTTGCTCGAGGGTGATCCAAAAGCGGGTCATACGCTCATCTGTTACAGGCAGCTCTGTTTGGCCCTCTTTGAGAAGCTTGCGAAAAAAGGGTATGACACTACCGCGGGAACCGAGAACATTACCGTAGCGGACAACTGAAAAACGTGTGTCCGTACCGGCTGCCAACGCATTGGCCGCAACAAATATTTTGTCGGACGCCAATTTGCTGGCACCGTAAAAATTTATCGGATTAACGGCTTTATCGGTCGATAGCGCCAAAACACGACCAACCCCAGCCTGAATCGATGCCTGCACAACATTCTCGGCACCCATCACATTGGTGCGAATACATTCGAAAGGATTATATTCTGCCAACGGTACCTGCTTTTGGGCAGCGGCATGAATAACGATGTCAATTCCGCGCATTGCCATGGCAACCCGCTCCATATCCCTGACGTCACCGATAAAGAAGCGAACCTTTTTACGGTCTTCTTCATTAATACTGGTCTGTAGCAAAAAATGGTTATATTCGCCGCGGGCAAAAATGATAACCCGCCTGGGGTTATGATGCCGAAGCAGCTGTTTGAGCATCTTTTTGCCGAACGACCCGGTTCCTCCGGTAATCAAGATCGATTTGCCGTCAAGATCCACGTTCGAACTATCAAAGCCATTTAGCGCCATGACAATCGCTCCATCTGTTGGCTGCTATATTTAATCAAGGTAACATCCAGAGCAATTCAGAGAAAGAAATTCTTTTATTATAACTGCTTAGGCTGTTCACCAAACTCAATTGAATAGCGTATTTTTGGATCCGGCAGACTTGTAGTTACCTCCGTCTCCAATGATCTAACCGTCTCATCAGATTCGCCGAGTGTTATGGCCGCCCGTACAAAAAAACTATCCGATACTGGCTTTGCAGTAATCAAGCCAATTCCGGCGGCATCAATCCGATCCATCGATAGCTTTATATAATTTGCTGCATCGCCGAACTCAAGCACCCCGTCGGTAAGCCCTAAACCAGTCGATGCGGACACTAGCCTGGACACAGGAGCGCCATGATCTAACGAGATAACAGTGGTCCTATCCCACAGCGCGTGCCAGTCAGGTGTATGACCACCATTTTTCGCTTGAAAATAAAGGCTTTCAGGGTCAAATGCCTGCGGATTAAGTGTAATGTGCCCACACCTAAAAGTACCGTTGGCCAGTGGAAATGAAATACCTTGATAGGAGACGGTGATCCGATGGGAGTTCAATTCAAACTCAATAGTTTTTTGTATCATTCCCAGCGTTGTCTCAATGTCAGCGGTGATATGCACAAGGCCAGTTTCAGGTACAAAGGAAATCACTGGTTCACACTTTGTCAGGTCCGTTATTTTAGGGCTGGTCGCTGGTTCGCCGACAAAATGGCCGCTATAGAAATCTGCCCCAAATTCAATATCATCAAAAAAACCGTGTGCCAGCGTACCGATAAAACCATTTTTTGCCGGGGCCCCAGCTTGTGCCGGAATATATGTCCCCGGCCCAAATGACTGAATACTGAGCCCTCGTCCACAGTTGAGAGCCAGATGAAACTGCGGCGTTTCAACCACCAGAAACCTGCCCACACGTTCAACTTTAACATCAGCCGGAAGATGGCTGGCATATTTCGTATTCGCCGCCGCCAACCCGGAGCTACTTGGAAAGTTTTTCTCAAGTGTGCCTATCAACACGGACCAACGTTTTTCGGTAATGTGGGTTCGGTAGTCGCTTGCCCACAGTTCACACAAGGTTCGCCATTGGCCTGTTTTTAATTCACCTGCGGCCAACATACTTTCATATAGCCGCCAGCAGTTGGTGTTTAGCGTCAAGTCGGCTCTGCCAGTAACGGCCCAGCGCAGGATGTTGTATTTTCGCTGTTTTTTAACAGGAATTGGTGCCTGTGCGGTTTCCAACTGGATGGGGGTGGCGTCGTCAGCCAAAAAGGCCAAGGCATCACGCGGCGTACCCAATTTCACAGCGTCTGTTCCCTGAAACGCTTTTAATAACAGCGCAATTCGTTCATATTCAGACACAGCGCCGATGCCTGCTTCAGAACCAAATCGACCTGGCCGATAATCAAAAACCTCAGCGTCACTGGTGTAAAGCGGAAATGCCTGGGCGCCCTGCTCCAGCTGCAGGCCCAGAAATTCAAAATACTCATCTGCGCCAATTTCAGAGTGTGCGTAGCGCTGGAATTTTTGGAATGACATGGCATCTGACCAAATCACCGGCATCTGAGAACCATTTGCACCCGTAATAGTTTGCGGTCGATGGGCGTATGATTTTGACCAATTGTTATTGTGGCTGGAAGGCTCCGACCAGTCCATCATAACCGCTTCAAACCCGGCAGCCTTGTACAGCGGCAGAATGCCTGGTGAATAGGCCTGTTCGTTAATAAGGGCTATTTGGGGCCGAACGCCTAGTGTTTCCTGGTAGTCACTCATACCAAGCATCAAGTTTGCTTCAGTAACTTCGGCGGGCACCAACGGAGCAATCATCTGTGTGTAACCACTGCCAATAAATTCGACCGAACCCTCCGAAATCAACCGCCGCAAAGCTGCAGTCCAATTAGGTTCGCGTTTGTCTATTTCCAGCAAGGTATGACTTGTTGCTTCGATGCCGATGGGAAACCCGTCTTGCGCCAACTTCAGCAGTGGCCAGTAACAGCGATCAATAACAATCTGCCGTTCCTCTTCCTCAATTGAAGAAAAAGCCAAATTTAGATGAAAAACTGTATATGCAACCGGTAATTCCACCGAGGCACAATAACCTATCAGTTTTCTTTTTCTATCTGAAACTTAATGGTTTTTGCAGCCCATTCAGCTTTTTGAGTGGCTTCCGCATATGTTTCACCGCGCATCATGACAGTGCCCGCGCGCGCAGCATGACAGTTGATCGCCGCCTGATGATCACCTGTTTTCGCATAAATAACCAAGTTGTAGGTTGCCGGATCTTGGGCCAACTCCTTCTCACCCTTAATGGCTTTTATTTCACCCTCTGCGGGGAAAAAATATCTTACACCGAGATATTTTTTATGGCTTGATTTCAACAAATTATTATCAACTTTTAATCCAAGACTTAAGTCAATAATAGCTCCAACCAAATCAACGCCATACGCAAATGGAATATGATGGGTTGCCAGATAATTACCAGACAAACGACCCGCGAGTTCAATGATCTGGGGAACTCCGTTATCCCCGACAACAATGTCCGCTTTTACCGGCCCCCAGTTTAAACCAAGCGACCTTGCACCTGCCTCAATTACTGTTCGTATCTCTTCCAAAAGGCCATCGCCAAATCGAGATGGAATTGTTCCCCCATCTTCGACAATAAAAGGCTTAGTTTCCGGCAGGTTGCTATAGTTGCGATCTGCAAATGCAACACAGTGAAAGCAATCATCAACAAACATGCCTTCAACAGACAATTGTGGGCCATCCACGAACTCTTCTAAAACAAGCAAGCCGTTGCCACATGAGGCCATTGAATGCGTGAAAGCCCAACTCAGGTCCGTTTCTTCTTCAACATACAAAACTCCATTTGATCCGCGACCATCGCTTGGTTTCAATATCAGAGGAAATTCAAAACCTTTTATGGCCTCTTCAAGTTCGGGCATACTATGGACAGTCGCGAAATCAGGTGTTGCTACGCTGGCCTCCATAAACGCCGTTTTCATGTGAATTTTGTTGGTAAGTTTACGAACTGCATCCTTATTCGCATGCGGCAATCCAAGCGCCTCGGCTACTGCGGCAACTGTATAAGGAACATCATTCGCTATGGTCATAACCCCGTCTATGGGACATGTGTGAACATAAGCCTTCACGACGGCAAGGGTTTCGTCAACATCTCGAGTGCTGGCAATAAGCGTATCATCAGCATATTCAAACGCTGGGGCATCAGGATCCATATCCGTGCCAACTACATGCAGGCCTTTTTCTTTAGCCAGTTGATAAGCTGGCACTTGTTCAAGGCCAGCGCCGATGATAAGCAATCGCTTAGGCATATCGACCTTCCCAAACATGTGTGAACAAGAGCCGCACGTCTTCATGCGTCACGGGCTTCACGTTGGTATTGATAGCCCCAATCTCTAGGGCGTCAGTGGTAACTGCATCCATATCCACATCACCCAACCCATAGTTTTTCAATTCGATATCCACACCGAACTTTTCAGTAAGACGATAAAAAACTTTAATCAGGGTTTCAGCCGATTGGTCCGAAGATCCAGCACTGTGGCCAAATAACGCGACTGTCTGGCCATATTTATCGCCGACATCCGCGCGGTTAAACCAAATTGCAGGTGCAGTACATAGCGCGACAGCCCTGCCATGTTGAATATCAAACCGGCCCGAAAGAGGATGGCTCATGGCATGGGCAAGGTTAACATCCACAAGACCGATCGAAAGCCCTGCCAGCGTTGCGCCCCAAGCCATTTTTGCTTTGGCCTCCAGATCATCTGGGCAATCATAAACTCGTTCAAAATTTTCGGCGATCAATTTGAGTGCAGAGTAGCCATAAAACTCAGAATGCAGCGTTGAGCGGCCGGAAGTATACCCCTCAAGCGCTTGACCAAAGGCGTCAAACCCAGTGACAGCGACCTGTTCAAGCGGCATAAGCGCAAGTAGTTCGGGGTCCAGCAACGCTGTCGTTGGGTATAAATACGGATGGCCCATTCCCTTTTTCATCATCGTTTCAGCATGCGTAACCACCGCATAAGGGGTTGATTCTGAGCCCGTGCCAGAGGTAGTCGGCACAGCAATCATCGGTAACGTTGGCTTTTCAATCTTGCGCAGGCTTTCACCACCTATGCTGATGTAATCCCAACAGCTGCCACCGTTGGTCATAACCATGGCAACCATTTTGGCCACATCTACCGAACTACCGCCGCCCAAGCCGAGAATCGTATCCGCGCCAAAAGCACGGCAGGCATCCGCAACAGCATCCACATCGGTGTGCAAGGGATTGGTAGAAATGCCTTTGTGGATACAAAGGTCGATGCTGGCGGACGCACACTGAGCGCGCAAAGTGTCCAGCACACCCGCTTTTTCCATAGCGTTATGCCCGGTTACGGCGAAAAGGCGTTTGGTGTTGGGCATGTAGGTCAACAGACTTCGATGTCCGCCGGCCTCAATCACAACCTCAGTTGGATAAAAAATCCGGGATTTCATCCAGAATTCCTTTCACACGATTGACGGCAGCATCCGAGTCCATTTCGTATTTGCGGTATAAGTCGGCGGGCGGGCCGCATTCAGCGAACGTATCCCCAAGACCAAGGCGGATAAGACGAGTTGGACGTCGTTCTGAAAACAACTCGGCCAATTTGCCTCCTAAACCACCGTTTATAGAGTGGTCTTCCATACTAATAACGAGTTTGCATCCTGCAAAGGCGTCAAGCAACGCATCACCACTATCACCCGCGAGCGTGCTGACATTCACAACGCGCGCATTTATGCCAAAAGCAGTTAGCTTTTCTTTTGCAACCAACGCTTCCGCAACCATTATTCCCGTCGCGGCAATCACTACGGTTTCGCCGCCGCGCAGAATGCTGGGTACACCGAGATTCCAGGTATGGTTTTCGTCGTGCACATCTTCCTGCATGGTTTTACCGGACTTGATAACCACCGGACCATCATAATTAACCGCAAAATCAACCATTTGCCGCATTTCGACAGCATCCGCAGGCGATAAGTACACAAGATTAGGGATGGAACGAAATATGGCAATATCTTCGGTAAGCTGGTGAGTTACGCCGTCGGCACCTGCGTCAAGGCCGTGGTGGCTCAGCACAAAATTTACGTTGAGATTCGGATAGGCGATGGAATTTCTGACCTGATCCAATGCTCGCATGGCAATGAACATGGAATAGCTGTTCACAAACGGCACGAGCCCCATTGTTGCCATGCCCCCAGCGGCAGACACCATGTCCTGCTCGGCAATACCAAAGGTGAAGGCGCGCTCGGGATAAACGGCTGCAAATTTATCCGCCATCGTTGCTTCCTGAGAGTCAGTATCCAGTGACACGATGCGGTCATCAGTTGCAGCGAGCTCAATCAGCCGCTCAATATATACTTTGCGAAGCCCCTGTTTGCTCATATCACTGCCCCAAGGTCTTGCATCGCCCGCTCAAGGCGAGCTTGGTCAAACTTTGGGCCACCAGTGTGCCAGGCATTGTCAGCTTCCATGAAGCTAACCCCCTTACCTTTCACAGTATCGGCAATCAACAGCTTTGGTTTTGTCGGATCAAAGGTGGCCATCACGCGCGTTAGATCAGCAAAAGAATGGCCGTCCACAACTTTCACGTCCCACCCGAACGAACGCCATTTCTCAGCATAAGGTTCCTGACTCATGACATCAGCGCAGGCGCGGTCACCCTGAAACACATTGCGGTCGATGACATTGATCACGTTTGAGAGCTTATGGTGGCCTGCGGTCATGGCTGCTTCCCACACTTGGCCTTCCTGGGTCTCGCCGTCCCCCATAATGCAAAAGAAACGCAGATCGTTCTTTCCCAGATACCGCGCTGCCAGTGCCATGCCATTGGTAGCACTCAGCCCCATTCCCAAGCTACCACTGGTATAATCAATGGCGGGAATGGTGTCATATTCAGGATGAGTTTGCATTCGGGTCTCAAAACCGCGGTACCCCATCAACTCATTTTCCGAAACCCAGCCCAGCTTAGCAAAAATTGAATAATATGCAGGTGAAGCCTGCCCTTTCGAAAGTATAAGACGGTCACGCCCATCCCACCTGCAATCGGCCCTATCGATATGCATTTCATGAAAATAGAGCCAAACAAGCACATCCGTAACAGAGAGTGTGCTGCCTGGGCTGCCCGAACCCGCATGTTGAATCATTCGCATGCTATCAACACGCACGCGGCGTGCAAGCTCGCTCAATTCGGCAACCTTGTCATCATTAATTGGCTTGGCCTGCCGCATCAGGCATTCTCCGCCAAGACACGGTCAATAGCAGCCCATTCTTTCAAAACAACAGCAACATCCGCCAATGCTAGTGTGCCAGCTCCGTCGCTCAATGCCTTTTCAGGTTCAGGATGCACCTCAATGAAAATACCGTCTACGCCATTGGCCACGGCGCTGCGGCCAAGCGGTCTGATAAAGTCGCGATGATTAAAGTCAGTTCCAGACAGAATTGTTTCGTTGCCATGCACAGTATGTGAAGCGTCAAAAATAACCGGCTTCCCGAAAGTGGACATAATCTGCAAGCCGCGCATATCAACAATCATCGTCTGGTATCCGAACATGTAACCACGGTCCGTCGCCACCGTGTTTTCAAATCCATCATCAGACAGACGAGACAACACGTTGGACATCTCCCACGGGGCAGTAAATTGCCCTTTCTTGATATTTACTGGCCTGCCGGTCGCAGCCGCGGCCTTAATCAGGTCAATTTGCTTGGAAAGCAGCGCTGGAATTTGAAGCAGGTCGGCATACTCGGCCGCTTCCGCACATTGTTCCGGCTCATGCACGTCTGTCGTTACATTCACTCCAACCGCAGCCTTGACAGCCTTTAATGTATTCAAACCGTCATTCACCCCCGGGCCACGGTATGAGCCCGCAATCGTCTTGTTCGCCTTGTCATAACTGGCCTTAAAGACATATCCCAGGCCGAGCTCTTCGGTTATGCGTCTGATTTCCGCGGCAACCTCAATACAGATACCCTGATCCTCAACCACACATGGCCCGGCTATCACCATAAGGGGCGCGCCGCCGCCAATCCGCGTGTTTCCAACCGAGACTTCCCGGATATTTCTTCGGTGTGTTCTTTCAACCATCTATTTTGATCCCCAGATAATATCCCGTACAATTGGGCGGAGTGATTTCGCGTCAAATTCGACAGGGTGCTGCTTCAGCGGTCTAAATTTAAATTTCATGATGCTATCAATCAGTCTCTCATCCAGCCCCTGGCACTTACCTTTTCCGATAATAGTTTCAACAGTTTTATTCATTCCAACTTCAGTGATCAGCGCATTGAGTGCATCAACAAACGCCGTGGCTTCCATGCCCTCGCTTTCCAGCTTTTCACCTAAGCAAACTTCGCGCCATAAACTGGCCAACCCTTCAGGTGCACCCTCAATGGTGTAACGCAGAACTGGTACCGTAGAAATTGTGACGCCGAGGCCATGTGGAATATGGGTAAGTGCACCCAAGGGTTCCGCAATCGCGTGCGCTGTAGTTGTTCCTCTGTGCGAGATTGCCATACCTGCGAGCGCAGCGGCGAGCGCCATATTCTGCCTATACTCCATGTTGTTCGGCTGACTGATTGCTCCTTTGAGATTAGCAAAAACCAGCTTCATTGCTTCTTTTCCAAACAGTTCCGACATTGGCGCTTGCTTGGATACGTTAATTGTAGCCTCAAGTGCGTGCGCAAACGCGTCTAGGCCGGTTGACGCGGTCAAATCACTAGGCATACCTGTCATCAGTTCAGCATCAATGATTGCGACACGCGGAAAAATAGCAGGTTCCTGAATAGTGCCCTTTTGCTGAGTGTCCGGCTTGGTAAGGACGGCATAGGGAGTAACTTCAGAGCCTGTACCCGACGTTGTAGGCACCGTGATGACCGGCAGAACAGCGCCTTCAAGCGGCAAAGGCGGTCTGTTAGACAAGTTAGCATACATCCATATGCCTTCTTTTTGTGTCAGAGCGATGGCTAGGGCTTTTGCCAGGTCCATCGCGCTACCACCACCAAAACCAATGACAACATCAATGCCTTGGTCTTTCAGATCACTGGCAGCACCATCAATATAGTCGATGGTAGGCTCGGGCTCTGCTTGCTCAAAAGCCACAACAGTCACACCGGCATCTTTCAGCATTTGCAGATACGTCACTGCCAGATCTGCCAACTGTACCGGGTAAACAAACAACGGCTTTTCGCCAAACCGTTTGCTGATATTTGCAAGATCACGGGCTGCACCTGGGGCCCCTATTATTTCTGTTGGTAGCTTAAATCCAAAAGCATCTAACACGCTAAAATCTTTCGTTATTTTCGAGTGGTAATTTTGAGTTTTATATTTGAATTGCAGTTAGAAGTACAAACCGCCATTCACGTTGATTGTCTGAGCCGTCACATAGCTGGAGCGGTCAGAAGCAAGGAAAACAGCGGTTTGTGCCACTTCATCAACCGTCCCCATACGTTTTTGCACAACTTGTTCTGCAGCTGCCTGCACCGCTGGGTTCGCAAGGCCCGCGGCCGCCATCTCAGAAGAAATAAGTCCCGCGGCTAAAGTATTGCTGCGCACACCGTCAGGTGCCAAAAAGCGCGCAATAACCTGCCCGAGCGAAATCAGCCCGGCTTTGCTCGCAGCATAATGCGCCGTACGCGGCCCACCATATTGCCCGGAAACCGACCCAATATGAATGACACTGGCGGAACCCGATTTCCGTAAAAGGCTAATGGCTTCCTGCGTGACCACAAAGGGGCCCTTCAAGTTTACACCTAGAATTTCGTCCCAATCTTCATCAGTGATTTCATCAAAGTCAGTAGGATTGTTAATGCCCGCGTTATTAACCAGCACATCCAATTGTCCGGCTTCAACCTCAATTTTGGTCATCAACTGCTTAAGCGCTGCACGGTCTCGCACATCAGCCTGTACGGCACGGTCAACCGGTAGCCCCAAGGATACACATGTTTCGTTTGCTGCTGCCGCATTGGCAGAATAGGTGAAATAAACACTGGCGCCTTCGTGAACAAAAGCCTCAACAATTGCCCGGCCAATGCCACGTGAACCGCCTGTAATTAATGCTACTTTATCTTTTAATTCCATTATATTACTAGCCTATAATAACTCTTTACATGCAGTGTAAATCGCTTTCGCATCAATACCAAACATGGCCGGTAATTCATCATGTTCGCCTGATTTACCAAAGGTATCCTTCACGCCGACGAATTTCATTTTGGCAGGATGGTGCTGAGCTGCGCACTCCGCTATGGCGCTACCAAGGCCACCAAACACATTATGATCTTCGGCCGATACAATCCCTCCTGTTTCGCTAGCGGCGGCAACAACTTCGGACACATCAATCGGCTTTATAGTCGCCATATTCACAACCCGTATTGAAATCCCCTCTTTTGCCAACGTTTCTGCAGCAGCAATAGCTCGGGCAACCATTACACCTGTCGCGATAACGGTCACATCGCGGCCCTCCCGCACGCGGGTGGCTTTACCAATTTCAAATGTATGGTCCGCGCCAAACACAACAGGCGTGGGGCTGCGGCCAATACGCATATAAACCGGTCCTTGGTGGTCGAGAATCGCCCGAAACGCCTGCATAAACTCATTCGCATCTGCGGGGCTGATAACCGTGACGCCTGGAATGGCACGCATAGTTGCCAAATCTTCAAGCATCTGGGCAGTCGCACCGTCAGGCCCGACATCCAGACCAATATGGGAACAGCATAATTTGGCATTACGTTCCGGGTAGGCAATTGCAGTGCGGAACTGTTCGTGCGCTCGCATGCAACCAAAAGCGCCGAAGGTTGAAACAACGGGAATAAGCCCCGTGTCTGCTACTCCGCCTGCTGCAGCCATCATATTCTGTTCGGCGATACCAAACTGCATCACTCTGTCGGGGTGCTCGATTACCAGTGGCTTGGCACCAGTGCCGCCTGCCACGTCAGCATCCAGCAAAACCCAATCCTCACGGGCCCTTGCCTGATGCACCAACACCCGGCCAAATGCATCCCTCACAGAGACATCTTCACCAACATTCCAATATTGAAGCGTGCTATCAAGCATGTTCCAGCTCCTTCAATGAATCCGCCAGCTGTTCATCCGTCATAGTCACGCTGCCATGCCAGAACAATACATCTTCCATAAAGGAAACTCCTTTGCCTTTGATGGTGTCCGCCACAATGAAGGTCGGCATACCCTTGGTTGCCTTAGCCTCGGCCAGCGCAACTTGCAAAGCATCCGTGTCATGACCGTCCACATAAATGACGTGCCAGCCAAAAGTTGCGACCTTCTCGCCAACATCACCCATATTCAACTGTGTGCTAACGGGGGCATCGCCCTGAAGCTTGTTGGAATCGTATATCGCTACAAGATTGTCCATTTTTTTATGTCCGGCAGACATAATAGCTTCCCAGGTGTTACCTTCCTGCATATCGCCATCACCCAAAATCACATGCGTACGAAAACCAAGCCTTTGGTGCCGCGCACCCAACGCCGTACCCAGCCCTTGACTTAACCCCATACCCAGCGAGCCAGAAGGCGCATCAACGCCCGGCACCCGCACATCAGGGTGCCCCTCAGCAAAACCATCAATTTTTCTGAGCTTCAAGGCTTCTTCCATCGGGAAGTATCCCCGCTGCGCCAAGGCTACGTACAACGATGGGCAAGCATGGCCTTTAGAAAGAATGAAACGGTCCCGCTCGTTCCAGTCAGGTTTGGCAGGGTCTACGTTCATTTCATTAAAATATAACACCGCAAGCATGTCTGCGATCGAAAGGCTGCCGCCTGGGTGACCAGACCGCCCTGCGTGGATAGCCTTCAGGCAATTTATCCTGATGGTGTTTGCAATTTCTTTAAGGTCTGCCACATATTTTTCCTTTTATCTCAACGCCCTAACTATTAACCGCTTGCCACGCTCCGGTCGAGCGTTTCTCGCTCAAAACCGGCGAAACCTAACTTCCGATCATGATAGGGATAATCCAATTGGTCCATCCGGTGTGCAATACATCCTTTGTAGCGATTCCGTTTCATGTCCGGCGTCAAATTCAAAAACGCCTGTACAACACCGTGGTCGAGGAACGGATAACGCGTTTCAATACCGTAATGGCCAACAATCCGTTCGTTTGATTCCAAAAACAGTTTATTCCACCCACCATAAAAACTTGGCCAAGGTTCGGTTGCCTTTTCCCACACTCCGCGAAAATGAGACCGGCGGGAATTGCTGTGCGGATTATAATAATCGGAAATAATTTCGTCAGCCCCCTGCCCCGACAACGCAATTAACTCACCATTCTCACGACCCTTTTTAGCGATGTAAGCCGCAGATATATACCCCGTGATATTGCGTATATCGTCATCCGCATACAAACTAGGAGCATTAGAGTCCAACGCTAGGCGGAACTTTGGAATACCTGTCTGCAATTCCTCTTGCACACGATCGAGCTCTGCCATGTCTGGCTGCAAAATTTCACAGCGGATATTTCTGTTGCGGAATCGCGCATACCGCTCATTGAAAATCTCTTCAATTTCGCCAAAGGGAAAACCATAAGCGGTGAAAGGAATATCCATCGCATCCAATTCGGCCGCAATAATACCGCTATCATGTCCACTGCTCACGGGGACGTATATTTTTCGCTGTACCCTCTCTGCACGCTTTCTCACAGCATAGGTGAATGCCTCAGCAAACGGCTCAAAGCTATCGCAGGTTTGACTATTGAAATCAAAGGGCCTTAAAAGGCACTGATCAACCAGTTTTCCAGATTTTAAGTGGAAGGTCAGGCCGGTGTTTGCTGGCACTCGTTGCGCCCTTTCAAAACCACACTGGTGCAAAATATAGTCATAACTTGCGGCACCAACTCGCCCATTCTCTATGGCATAATAAAATGGTTTTGTTCCAAAGGTATCCGCTGCCAGATGCAAGAAGCCATTTGTTTCATCAATGACAATAAGAGCAAATTCACCGTCCAGGTCATGCAATGCCGCAAGACCATCAGTGTCCAATCTGCCTTTCAGATAATCCGCGTCTCCGTAATCCGGAGTATATTGCTGCCAATCGTTGTAAATTTCGCCGTTGAACAGGTATGTACCCCGCTGCCACAAAGCTGGTTGCTTCGCTGAGCCAGTAATTGAAAGCAGGCAGTGCATGGCAAACCAATGGTCCCCTTGCGCCTCAGACGCACCGTCTGGCCCACGGTCAGACAGGCCTTTCTTCGCTGCGCAAGCATAGTCACGTCGCAGATCATCAGCACTTCTCGTCCCGTCATAAATATAGAAAACACCGCACATCAGGCACAGCCCTCCTGTTCAGGTCTATGTGCGATGATAATCCCCGCCGTTAAACGACCGTGACTGCTCGTCACTCTACTATTTTCATATTCAATGGGTACAAATGCATGGCGTTTTTTGGCCCATACTTCATCAATATGAAAACCATGCTTCGATGCTGCGTCAGCCAACTCCTGAAGGCCATATTCCTTATGGTGCCAGGGCATCAACGGCTTGTTCAGTGGATGCTTTAGCAACAACGGCACCTCGAGCAACAATTTCCCACCGGGCTTCAGATTGGTTAGGGAGCATTCAAAAAACGCGTCAGGGTTTGGTATATGCTCTAGCGTATGCAGCGAAACAACTGCATCGAAATGGTTTGTTCTTACAAATGTTTCTGCATCACCCTCTATATATTCGACACCTTCAATATGGCCATTTTCGCGGTTGGCAATATCCAGTACGGTGTCTGTTTCGGCTAGATACTTGCCCATAAAACCGTAACTGGACGCTGGATAATTCCATTTAAAATGAGTCTGATTCTCGCTAATCAAACGCGCATATTTTGATCGAATTTCTTCAACACTGAACGGGTCATAAGCCGGGCCACCATCAATGCGCTCCAGCTTGAATATATCCGGATTTTCTTCCACATAAACCCATGGCGAAAACTGCATGGAAGACCGCTTTCTATCGTCCTCGATACTATCAATCTGTGCCACAGCTTTCGACAATGCCCGCACCGTACCCACATCAGCTGCAAGTGCATAATTATAGTCAGGCGGTAAATCGATATAATCCGCCTGTTTGGCCTTCAGTAAGGCAACCATGCGCTCTAACTGTTCCACGTCCAGATAAAACTGACGCAGTAAAACCCGCACGACAATAGTCGCATTAACCGAATGAGCGGCCCCCAAAAGGCGCGCGGCCACGTTCATGTCGCTGCCTTTGTATAATTGCACGCCCCATGTCGCGGCTGCCTGTTCCAACGAAACAGATTCAGGGTCGTCGGGGCAAGCAATCACAACTTCATCAATGAATTCAGCTTCAAGACATTTACCAATGACATAGTCATCTGGGTCATGCGAATTCACCAAATCAGCAGGCGTACACTGTATGATGGCGGCTACAGTCACTGCAGTTTTCCCAATATATATGGAATATGCTGTTTCGCTTGCCTTGCCAGCGACGCAACATTTGGCTGCATGGCAGCAACGAGCGCATCGCGAGTTTCCCAAGTCGTGGTAATTTTGGCAGCCAAACTGTCCATATCAGCCACCGTGGCAACTTGGCCCGACACACCCAGTTCTTCCAGGAAGGGAGGCATATGGCCCTTCAATACGCCGGCAATTGATAGGAAAGGCACATCATTCATGGCGGCAAAAATACAGGAATGCCGGCGATTAGAAATATGCAGACTGGCCAGCGGAAACAGCGAGAATGTTTCAAACACCGTTAAGTCTTGCTCTACACAAAACACATTGTCCTGTCGTTTCATTTTTGAGGCGATTTCGCGGTGCGTCAGCCGGTCATCCTGCCATCTGTGAGCGAGTGTATAAGTACAATTGGGAATGAACAGTAATTGCGCATCGAAACGCGTCACAACATCGTCCAACATATCCGCCAGGGCCTGATTAATCACAGCATATTCGTCTTCATCACCCATCCAATATTCATGGCGAAAACCGACACCTATAACTGGCTTGCCCGACAATTTAATATAATCAGCCGCCAATATCTCTTGCGGTGTGCGTGCGCAGTCCTGTGGTTCCATGCCAAACGCTGGATCACCAAGTACGGCGATGTGTTCGCCTGCAACACCAATGCCTGCCAAATACTGACGGCCACTTTCTTCTCGCATGGTCACTGCCGCCGCGGAGCCAACCATAAAGCGGGCGTGCTGCTGCGTGGTGGGCTCCTTAATGTCATCCACAACATTCAAACCATAGAGCGCAATTGGCGTACCTAAAAAGCGGGCAAGTGTTGCCAGGGTCGCACCGTAACTGGAAACTCCTTTCAGCAAACTATTGGGAAAAATTTCCATAAAGCTGTTACCGCCAATAATCAGCAGATCTGCTTCTCTGATTACCTCAGAGATAGCCGTCAAATGGCTATCGGGATCACCAGCATTCATACCCAAAAAAATACGACCTGCCGCTGCTTCTTTGCTATCATGGTCCATGTTTTTGAGAGACGTAAAACCAAAGGCCTGATCGTAATCTGCGTCCGGGTGGCGACACAGGAATGTAATCTGACATCCAGGCGCCTCCCGCTTTAGGCCCTGCAACATCGAAGCAAGCATGGCGTCATCACCCATGTTTTTCACGCCATATGTGCTGGCACCTGTTATGACAAATTTTTTCACATCAGACCTTTCTGGCGATCAAATCAATTTGACGACCAAGATCAAGGTCTGCGAAAGCTTTATAAAGGGCTGTTTTCAAGTCCTTCAATCCCGCCTTTTCAAGCGCTCCTTCAAACGCAACACGGCGCCTATGGCACTCTTTTCCAATGGCAGGTGTTTCCACATAATTGTCCCCCATCAACAGGAACATATCGATCGGAAAGCTGGTTATTTGGTTCGAGACAGCAAAGCCGTTGGCTTCAACAAACTTTCCAAGACTGGTGACAGTGAAATAATTCAGATGCTCCGGCGGCACAAACCACCAGCACGGGTAGTCCTGCGTCTCGCGCAATGCTTTTTGAAACGGGTTAAAGTCATTGGCGCAATTAACAAACAGCAGCCCATCATTACCCAGCAGCGAAGATGCCAAATCGAGAAAGGTTTTGGGGCTTTGCAGATGCTCAATTACTCCGTGGGAATATACGACATCAAATTGGCCCAACGCGCCAGAGTCCAGTGTTTCAAAACCCTGATTGTAAACAGTCAGCTCCAATTCGTCGCGGGCAAATGCTGAAGCTTTTTCTGAAGGCTCAACCCCAACAGTTTCCCAGCCTTGCTCTTTGGCGAAAGCAAGGAAAAAACCAGGCCCACAGCCAAGATCAAGTACTCGCCCTTTACGCCCTAATTCTGATTCAAATGCAGCAAGTCGTTCGCCGAACAACTCGTGCCACCAATCCTTCTGCGCAGCCTGCGCTTCAAAGTAATCAACTTTGCGGTCACTTTCGTAAAACTTTGACTGATAGAACTCTGCCAGCTCCTCAGAACTTGGCAATGGAACAGCATGCACAAAACCACAGACAACACAGTCGAGCGCTTGAAACTCTCCGCGCTGGTCAATCACTTCACCAGTGTGATTATGGCCATTTGGGCATACATAATTTGATATCGGGTCACTCTGCGTCATCAAAAGCACCTAAAATATACGTCAAAAGATCATAAGCACATGCCATGCCAAGAGAAATTATACTGTCGCACCTTGACCCAAATGTCTTAAAAGAGTGATAAGCGGCGGAATTTCTTCTCGTTTACGCCACAAGTCGGAACAAGCGGCGGTCAAACGAGCCTTTTCTGTGTCTGCTTCTAACAAATCAGCAAATTTCGCAACACATGCGCTAACTTCATTTGCCATTAAACACACTTTTTCTGCACGTAGCATCGCCATTTCTGATGTTTTTGCCTGAATTTCCGGCACATAAACCACTGTTGGCAACTCCGCACGCAGGCACTCAAAAAAACTAACACCGTAAACAGAAAGCGCAAGACCATGCTGAGCGATCAGGGCCGGCAAATCCGCAGGGGCTTTTACTACGGTAAAACGGTGCCTCCCCGAGACCCCGGTCAATTCAGGTGTTTGCGCATAAGGACCCTGCACCCATGTAACGGACACATCCTGTGGCAACGCTGCATCAAGCATGGCAGGCCATTGTTGACCAAGACGGTAAAAATCACCGCCACCCGTTAAGACAATCAGGCTTGTTCCGGCAACGGCAAGTTCTTTTTCCGGGGCAACCGGGTGCAGCAAATAACTGTCCCACCCGTAGACCAAGCGTTCCTTCAAAAGGGCTTTATGATTATCCGCTACATAAAAACAGGGAATGTAATAGCCATCAAAACAGTCGTTGTCAGTGACAGCATCCACGGAGATAAATTTTGTGCCCCGTCCACGCATCGTTTCTACTAAAGCTAGAAGTTCTTCGCTAAGCACCTGCAAATCCAACAGCATGACGGATGGTGTTTCTTCACAGAGTTCGGTAAAAACACCTTCCGTTGTACCGGTAGACCGCCACTCATGAGGCAACAAGTCTAGCCAATCCAATCGCTGTTCTTCACCCAGTATAACAATACGTACAGACGCCGCCAAATGGTCCTGCAGCTGTTTGGCTGCCACAGTCATTCGTCTTAAATGGCCCAGTCCTGCCTTGCGGTCAGCTTGCGTAAACAAAGTAATTTTTTGATTTTGCTCGGCAACCGCTTTTTGATGCACGTGGGCGTTTATGGTGCGTAAATTCGGTTCAGCCTGCAATCGGCCAATAACCCAACGCAAGTCAACAATTGTTGCTGCATCATGTGTCGCATACCAGTCATCATAAATACGGCGCATAAAATCATAGTCACTAGTCGTATCCACAGAAATACGATGATCAATGCTGTGATAAATAGGGTCTTCTTGTCCGTATGCAGTGGCAGCGGGCATCACTTTTTCCAAAACGTGAAACACCGCACCTACATGTTCTCTTTCGAAAGGCTTATCAGCAACCTCGACCATTTTGTCCCAAAAACGACGTTTGTATATAGCAAAGCCCTCATGAATATATGTCTGCCCGTCAGGCAATTCTTCCATGCGGGCCCAGTCTGCAATCGGGTTACTGACCAGTTTTGTGACCAACGTTTCAATTGTTGTTGGTTCAACCAGCGGGCTATCCCCGCATACGTACACGAGAATGTCGGCTGCGTGAGCTTTAACCACACTGTCGATGCGCCCTACCAGGTCATTCACATCCCCTTTGTGAGCGTAACAATTCACACCAGCTTCTTCTGCCCACACAACAAGATCACAGTTATAATCATCTGCTGTAGTTGCTAGCACAATCTCATCAAGGTTTGATATTCGGGACAAATGGCGCACGATATGCTCAACCATAGGCGCACCGGCGAGCGGCAATAATTGTTTGCGCGGCAAACGACTGCTATTGAGACGCGCACCAATAACGGCGACTATTTTTTCGCCCATGCACGCCTCACTTCAAGAAGGGGTCGCAATCCATCAGAAGGGTCTGCGCGCCACAGGCGATCATCAATTTCAGCAGAGGTTGGCTCTTTAACACCGTCACCATCCGCAGCCTCCAAAGCACGGCGATTTGCAATTACTGGAGCGATTTCGTCAGGCAACCAGCAATGACCCGTGGCATATTCAGCCCCCTCTTCGTCCAAGTCCAGGTGAAATTCCACCATTCTGGCACCGTAGCGATCTATCGCTCGATTTACTACGCCCGGGTTACGGCTATGATCAGACCAGCCGACGTCGCGGGAAAAACGCTGCCTTATTGTTTCAATCGCCGCCAGGTTACAGGCGTCGACCGGAGCGGGATAACCGGATACGCAGTGTAAAATCGTCAGGTCCGTGCCACCGGCCTGTTCAAACACCTGAACCGCATGACCAATTTCATCCAGTGTTGCCATGCCGGTCGACAGCACAAGCGGCTTACCCGTTTGAGCACACGCACAAACAAGTTCATCCCACAATAATTCATACGATGCGATTTTGTAAAAATCGGCATAGGGTTCCAGCTCACGCACTGCCTCTATATAAAAAGGAGTACAAGTGAACTGAAGGTTATTTTCCCGGCTTTCTTTCGCCAACTCTGGCAAAAACTCAAGCGGTAGCTCCCATTCCCGCCGCGCGCGATGTTCCGCGCTCCCTCGCAAAATTTCAGGAGCAAAAAGCTGATCGATCTTGAACAGCTGAAATTTTACCGCATCACAACCTACTTTTGCCGCGGTACGGATGAAATCCATACAACGGTCTATATCTCCCGCATGGTTGCTGGACACCTCGGCAATGAAAAATGGTTTCCCCACTGTCTAGAGCCTCAATCGCTTTTGTATTTCATGGACTACCTTTTTCACGGTACCCTCCCAATCAGTGCTGGTTTCGCCGAAAAACACTCCCGCATCTTTAGCGAACGGGACGCGCGGCGTCGCACCAAAGCACCACCAGGGAGGCACGCTGGACATCAACAAGGTGGGCCTTCCCGACGACATGGCAAACATACCCGGAGCGGAACAAGACGATACAACCAAGTCACACTGAGACATGATTGCCAAATTCGCTTCGATATCTGCTTTCAGGTCAACATCGCTAAAGTTATTGACAGTGACACCATATTCTTCTTTAAATCGAGCTAATTCTTCAGTTACTTCGCCGTATTGCAAATTGATGAAGTCAACTTGATCCGATAACGCCATCAGCGGGCCGAGGTCTTCAATGCCAGCATATAGAAAAGACCGTTCAGACGAAATGATGCCACTGCGCCAAGCCAATTTTCGGTTTTTGGCTGATCGCGCCGGCACGCATCTTAAACTCTTTAACCCGAACCAGGTCTGCTGAAAGATAGCCATCGCTATGGGACTCGATGTCATTTGTGGCGTGCCAACTATTTTTAGCTGCACTTCCCACAGGCACATAATAGTCAATGCTGGCGTCACCATCTGCCATCATTTTTTCAATCACTGGAAAAACTCGGTAACGATAGCCAGAGACAATTCTGTCGAGGTAACTACAGACAACGGCGTCCGGAAACCGTCTTTTATATATATTAACAAGGCGAGGGTCACAGCCGATGTATAACTTCTCTGCTTTGTCATACAAAAACGGAATATAAGATCCCCACATGACTTCATCGCCAATGCCCTGCTCTGCAGCAATAAGTAAACTCTTACCAGAGATTTCCTCGTCCTGCCATTCTGGTAACTTATGAGTATAGTGTTGTGTTTGACTGGACTTTCGTCGCACATCCAATCGAAATTCATAGTGCTCCCAGGCCTGCCGCATTTGCCCTTTCAAAAACAATAGCTGGGCTGCGCCAATTCTGGGTTCCGGGATATTCGGTGCAATTTCAATTGATTTGAGTGCCAATTCCAACGCTTTGTCTAGCTGGTTACGGCGTCCAAATGAGATCGAGTAATTGCTTATAATCATTGGGTTGTCTGGACTAAGACGCATCGCTTCTTCGAAAAAAACATCAGCAGCGTCAGGGCCGTCCCGTTCCCTCACCTGGGTTGCCAGCACATTCCATAGGCCAGCATCTGATGGAAACATCGGTAAGGCACTTTGCAACATATCGATACTTTCATCGAGTTTGTCCATTCCAGAATAGGCTGTGGCCAAATTCACATAACCTGACGGAACACCCGGTGCCATTGCAATCAACTGAACACCAAGTTTGACTGCAATATCAAACATGCCCATTTCAAGCGCCAAGCGTTGAATTATGCCAATAAGGTCAGCTGTAGGTTCATGAAAAGCCAACGCTCGCTGAACAACCTCAATTGCGTACTCCCTCACGCCCAGCTGCGCTAGTGCATGAGCCAGAACGGTTAAAATTGTCAAATCTTCCGGCATTGCGTTCCACGCGACCAACAAGTGCTTTACTGCGTCTGGCCACTCTTGACGCTCAACATGCTCCTGCCCCAGCTTCAGCGACCTTCTGACATCTCTAATCGACGCATCAGACAGCACCAAGCCAGGCTTACCCCGCTTGGCTTGTATCGGCTTCGGTGCTTTTTTTCGCTGACGCTTTTTACTGCTTGCCACTTTGTTCTCCAAACCTGTCAAATCCGGTAAGCCTAACAGTTTTCATTAGTAGTCCTTACCCTAAGCTACCTTATGCCTGCCTGCTGGCAAACAATAATTGTCATGGTTATTGCAAAGCGAGTGCCAACAAAAAATCTGGCGCTTGGCCAACAAAAACACTTATAGTATAAGAAGATATTATTATTTTCGCGTCATTCTGGCCACACGGTTGGGATGATTGTAAACGAGTGACATGGGCAATTTTGTCCACATGGAACCACACGGGGAGGATTGAATGGCCTTAAAGCTTTCTTTGAAACCAGACGAGCGTTTAGTGATAAATGGCGCGGTTATTGCAAATGTGGATCGGCGGACGACTTTGATCGTTCACAACAAGGCTTCGATCTTAAGAGAAAAGGATATTTTGCAGGAAGAAGATGTCAATTCACCAGCTAAGCGGATCTATTTCCCGATTATGTTGATGTACATGGACCAGGGTAACACCGACAAGTTTTACGAAGAATTTGTTAAGCGTATGACTGAATTTATGAGTGCTATAAGTAGCCCCGACGCCATAAATGACTGTGTTCAAATTAGCCGCGATGTAATGGACAAAAACTATTACAAGGCGCTGATGAGCTGCAAAAAAATTATCGCTTTTGAAACAAGCCGCATTGGAGACAATAGTTAAAGAAGAACAGCCGGGAATATAAATGTCGTATCAAGCATATCAAAAAGCCCAAACGTCAACAGAAACACCCAGTGAGGTAGAGTATCGTCTATTTGCCCAGGTTACCAATGCGCTGATTGAAGTTAAAAATCAACCGGTAACCAACCCCAAGACCATTGCAGCCCTTGATTGGAACCGGCGTATGTGGTCAGTTTTTTCAAGCGATTGCGGTACCAAGGGCAACAGCCTACCGGATCAACTTCGTGCCGGCATTGTCTCTCTTTCCATTTGGGTTTCCAAACATTCGTCGCAGGTAATGCGCGGTGCAGAAAGTGTCGACAGCCTTATAGATATCAATAAAACCATCATGGAAGGCCTTGCTGATCAAGCCAGGCTTCAGGCCAACAGCCAACAGCTCAACGCTGAAAGCGCCAAGCCAGTAAACGCATCTCTATAATCGTTCCTTTCTAACTGTTTCTTTCCAAACATTCACGGCACATTCCAGTGTCTGTCTCGATTTCCGCCAAAACAGAATAGCCACAGACAAGGTGCGGCTTTTTTCGCCATCTTGATCAGATACTCAGGATATTTCTGTTATTTCCGATATCGCCTAGGCAAAAACTGCACGAAGCGGCAAAAATTTCCCGCCCAGCCAAGAAAATTCTGCCGCCTGCGGCAATAGTTTCCCAGTTCTGTCGGCCCCACCAATGAAGATCCAGCCTTGGATAGTTAAAATTTTACACATAACTTCAGCAACTTAACATTATTTGCCGGGTTACTCGGCAAAATTGGCACGGCGGCTGCAGGTATGATTTCGAAAGCAAAAGGCTTTCATGAGCAAAAGGCTCATAACACACTCTCAGAACGGAGAACTATTATGGCGTTTTCAGTAAACACCAATGCAGGTGCGCTTTTTGCCCTGCAAAACCTCAATAAAACAACCTCACAATTGAACACGATCCAGACCCAGATTAACACGGGTTTGAAAGTCTCGTCTGCCAAAGACGACGCTGCAACTTTTGCTATTGCACAAACTCTTCGGGGTGACGTGTCTGGCTTGAATGCAGTGAAATCTTCACTGGACCGGTCTCAGTCTTCTATTGACGTTGCAATTGCAGCGGGCGAAGCGGTTTCTGATCTACTTATTCAATTGAAAGAAAAAGCGGTTGCTGCCAAAGACGCTGGCATCGATACCGCCAGCCGGACCTCTCTGAATAACGACTTTGGCCAATTACGCGATCAAATCACATCGATCGTAACAAACGCTGAGTTTAACGGCACAAACGTCGTGAAAGCTGCCGGTGATGCTATCACCGCGATCACCAACGACACAGGCAGCAATACAATTACTATTGCCGCACAAGACTTGTCACTAGGTGGCGGAAACGTGACTATTACCGCAGCACAAGGCATTTCGACAGCGACAACTGCTGCTGCAGCTGTAACAGCCATCGAATCCTCTATCGCAAACGTTAACACAGCACTGTCTGAGCTTGGTTCAGGCGCGAACCGTCTTTAACTGCAGGGTAACTTTGTTAACCAGCTGTCTGATGCCATTGAAGTTGGTATTGGTAACCTGGTTGATGCAGACCTTGCCAGCGCAAGTGCAGAACTGCAGTCTTTGCAGGTGAAGCAGCAGCTTGGTCTACAGGCGCTGTCAATTGCCAATCAGGCTCCAAGTACAGTTCTTTCACTGTTCCGGTAAGTGGTTCTTTAAGGATCACAATACCTTTAAGGGTCCTCCGGGGCCCTTTTTTTTGGCCAACTTCCAGCTTCGATAACACCGCCTATCTTCTCGATGGGGCTGTTTAAATTCCCCCGACTTCATCCGGCATAAACCACCCTTCCTTGGCATAATTTACCTACCTCGTTGACGCTTATTGCCGACGCAATAAAAAGTATCGATTTTTTTACTTTAATTACAACAGGTTATCCGTGGCACACTCCTTGCGAAATAGGCGGTAGAGAGCAGAACAGCTCACCCAATTTTTCTCAAAAGGAGACGACACATGGCTTTTTCAGTAAACACTAACGCCGCAGCACTGGACGCACTTCACAATTTGAATCGAACATCTGCGACACTAGGAAAAGTACAAACTGCAATTAATACGGGACTATCAGTGGCTTCATCTAAAGATAACAGCGCAGTCTTTGCCATCGCGCAAACGCTCAGAGCAGACGTTTCCGGCATTCGTGCCGCAACCGGCTCAATTGATCGCGCGCTGTCTTCAATCGATGTAGCAATTGCAGCGGGCGAAGCCGTGTCGGACCTTCTCATTCAAATGAAAGAGAAGGCTGTTGCCGCAAAAGATGGCGGTCTCGATACGGCTAGCCGGACAGCCCTTGATAACGACTTTTCTCAATTGAGGGATCAAGTTACCTCGATTGTGGAAAATGCTGAATTCAATGGCACCAATGTTGTTAAAAGTGGCGGCGATGCAATTGTCGCTATAACCAATGATGATGCCAGCAATTCAATTACAATTGCTGCGCAGGATCTTTCCTTGGGTGGTGGCAACGTAACCATCACAGCTTCACAGGGTATTGCTACCGCAACAACAGCAGCTGCAGCAGTGACAAGTGTTGAATCGTCAATCGCTAACGTAAACACTTCTCTTTCCCGTCTTGGTTCGGGCGCGAACCGTCTAGAATTGCAGGCTCAATTCGTGGCACGCCTTCAGGATGCCATCGAAGTGGGCATTGGAAACCTCGTAGACGCAGATCTCGCAAAAGAATCTGCAAACTTGCAGGCGCTTCAGGTAAAGCAACAGTTGGGGCTCCAGGCTCTCTCTATTGCCAACCAGGCACCTCAGGCTGTCTTGGGGCTATTCCAGTAACAAGCATTGGTCTGGTGGGCCTCGGCCCACCAGGCAAATTCTACCCATCAAAACGGCGCTAGGTAGGTCTTTCTTGCCTGATAGGCAATTATTACCTAGACGCTCTCCAATCAGTCACTTCTGGTGAACTGACGATTACTCATGTTTTTCATAGACTTACTTGGTCGGCAGATTTTGCCGAAGTTGGCCCGCTGTTTGCAGCTATGCTTTCGGGACAAAAAGTCCCTACGAGCAAAAAGCTCGATATAAACTCCAAAAAGGAGAAGCAAAATGGCTTTCTCGGTAAACACTAACGCAGGTGCGCTTTTCGCCCTGCAAAACCTCAATAAAACTAGCAGCCAGCTAAGTACGGTTCAAAGTCGTATTAACACTGGCCTTAAAGTAGCATCGGCAAAAGACGATGCTGCAACGTTTGCTATTGCACAAACTCTTCGTGGTGACGTGTCTGGCTTAAATGCAGTGAAATCTTCACTGGACCGGTCTCAGTCTACTATTGACGTTGCAATTGCAGCAGGTGAAGCGGTTTCTGATCTGCTTATTCAACTTAAAGAAAAAGCAGTGGCAGCGAAAGACGCTGGCTTGGATTCAGCAAGCCGTACCTCTCTGAACAACGATTTTGGCCAGCTACGCGATCAAATCACATCGATCGTAACAAACGCTGAGTTCAACGGTACAAACGTTGTGAAAAGCGGCGGTGACGCTATCACCGCAATCACCAACGACACAGGCAGCAACACGATTACCGTTGCCGCTCAGGACCTGTCGCTTGGTGGTGGTAACGTGACTATTACCGCAACCCAGAGTATTGGAACGTCAACAACTGCTGCTGCAGCTGTTACAGCCATCGAAACCTCTATTGCAAACGTTAACACAGCACTATCCGAGTTGGGTTCAGGCGCAAATCGCCTTGAACTGCAGGGTAACTTTGTTAACCAGCTGTCTGATGCCATCGAAGTTGGTATTGGTAACCTGGTTGATGCTGACCTCGCGAGTGAATCTGCCAACTTGCAAGCATTGCAGGTGAAGCAGCAGCTTGGACTGCAAGCACTGTCGATCGCTAATCAAGCGCCTTCGACGGTTCTCGGACTCTTCCGATAGAACTAGCGCTGGGTGAGTTCAATTAGGGCTCACTCAGCCTCTATCCGAGAGTTTTTTAACGACCGTTACTGGAATCTGAATAACTCAGATAACCCCAAAGTTTCGAAAACGGGGTAATACAGCCAGTAATTTGCAAAGAACGATTATTCGTTCGGAGTGGACGATGACTGAAATTGACAGCAATGGCAGCAGTTCTCAGGTATTTAGCCTGAAACCTCCTGCTCCGCGTAGTTCAGGGTCAGACAGCGTTGAACGCAAAACGACTCCGGCGGCTACGCCGATAGGTGAAACAGAAACTAAACCGGATGCGACTGGTTTTGAGCCTCTAGTGCCCAAAACCATCGAAGATTCGTTTGAAAAAGCCGCAGAGCTTCTTGAGGAATTTATTCCTGATGCTGAACAAACCGCGAATACGCGGTTGCGGATTGACAAAGACGAAGAAACAGGCCGGTTTGTATATTTTAGTGTGGACGACGAGTCTGGTGAAGTGATCAGACAGTTTCCGCCTGAAAATATACTGAAGTTCCTGTCTTACTACAGAGGCCTGGAAGGCCTGTTATTGGACGATACAATATAGGTTGTAGGCTTGTCCTACGGCTCATAACACGTATCTGAACCAATATTTTGCACTTGCTTTGGTCGCAGCCTATGCGACATGGAGCGAGGTGTTTTTGTTTGTCTACCGTTCGGCGCCATAGACCATGGAAAAAATACATCTTGTTATTGGAAACATTGCAACATCGGGCTAAGTCTTGGCGATAGCGGTGCAATGCACCAAAACCGAACAACACAACCTATTCGAGGCGGTCATATATTGCCTCAGGAGAACGCGTCACATGAAATTCGCCGGTACAGAAGATTACGTCGCCACCGACGACCTTAAAATTGCAGTTAATGCGGCCGCCACCCTGCGCCGGCCGTTGTTGATCAAGGGTGAGCCCGGCACAGGAAAAACCGTGCTTGCTAACGAAGTCGCCAAGGCTTTTGGCACCGATTTAATCGAATGGCACATTAAGTCCACCACCAAGGCGCAGCAGGGTCTCTATGAATATGACGCCGTGTCACGGCTGCGCGATAGCCAGTTGGGCGACGAAAAAGTTAAAGACATTCGGAATTACATCAAAAAAGGCAAACTTTGGGACGCTTTTACCAGCGACGGCACCCCTATTCTCTTGATTGACGAGATTGACAAAGCCGATATCGAATTTCCCAACGACTTACTGCTCGAACTCGACCGGATGGAATTCCATGTATACGAAACCGGTGAAACTGTAAAAGCTGTAAACCGACCTATAGTGATTATTACGTCTAACAATGAAAAAGAACTGCCTGACGCCTTTCTGCGCCGTTGTTTCTTCCATTTCATCAAGTTCCCAGATGAACAAACAATGAAAGAGATAATTGCGGTTCACTATCCGGACATCTCTAACAAATTGGTTAAGGATGCGCTGAATATCTTTTTCGAAATTCGCGAAGTCCCCGGCCTGAAGAAAAAACCATCTACCAGCGAATTGTTGGATTGGCTAAAACTTTTGATGGCAGAAGAACTGCCGGAAGAAGTACTGAAGTCCAAGGACCCGTCAAGTTTGATACCACCTCTTCACGGCGCGCTGCTCAAGAACGAACAGGATGTTCACTTGTTCGAACGCCTCGCCTTTATGAACCGCCGCAAAACCGTGTAGCTGGACCAAATAGGCAAAAAAATATGTTCACCAATTTCTTTTACGCTTTGAAAGACAACGGCATTCCCGTCAGCATCAAGGAATATCTTACCTTGATGGAGGCGATGGATGCCGGGTGTGCCAACTTCAGCGTTGATGACTTCTATTATCTGTCCCGCGCCACCTTTGTGAAAGACGAAGGCAATCTTGATAAGTTTGACCGCGTGTTCGGTAAGATATTCGAAGGGGTTGAATTTATCGGCGACGACGTCACCGAAATTCCTAAAGAGTGGCTGGAAAAGCTGGCCGAATTGTACCTGAGCAAAGAAGAAATGGATGAGATCAAATCCCTCGGCAGTTGGGATGAGATCATGGAAACACTCAAAAAGCGCCTGGAGGAGCAGGAAAAACGCCATCAGGGCGGCAATAAAATGATCGGCACTGCAGGTCGCAGTCCGTTCGGGGCATACGGCTACAACCCTGAGGGTGTAAGAATCGGCCAGGATGAAGGCAGGCACGGTCGAGCGCTGAAGGTCTGGGACAAACGCGAGTATAAAAACCTGGATGACAGTGTTGAACTGGGCACGCGTAACATCAAAATAGCGTTGCGCAAGTTACGCCAATTTGCACGAGAAGGTGAAGCGACGGAACTGGATCTGGACGGCACCATTCACGCCACAGCCCACCAAGGATATCTGGACATAAAAATGGTACCTGAACGCCATAACGCGGTGAAGCTGCTTTTGTTCTTTGATGTCGGTGGATCTATGGACCCTCACATCAAAATCTGTGAAGAGCTTTTTTCTGCCGCGCGCAGCGAGTTTAAGCATCTGGAGTTTTTCTATTTCCACAATTGCCTGTACGACAGAGTCTGGAAAGACAACAGGCGCCGCCACAATGACCATATGAGCACCATGGACGTACTGCATACCTATCCACATGATTACAAAGTTATCTTTGTCGGTGACGCGTCGATGAGCCCTTATGAAATCACCTACCCTGGCGGCTCTGTCGAACATTGGAACGAAGAGTCTGGCGAAGTGTGGATGAACCGGGTCAGCAACATATACAGCCGAGCGGTTTGGCTAAATCCAATCCCCGATGAGCATTGGCAATACAGTCAATCAATACAGATCATGAAAACGTTGATGCAGGATAAAATGTACCCCCTCAGCCTATCTGGCATTGACGGTGCAATGCGCGAACTTCGCCGTTAAACAAATAAGAGGGCCATATGGCCCTCTTATCCAGCTTATTGCATTCTAATTTAGTCCGCAGACGCAGACAGTATTCTGATGGATCCAGACGATGCGTAAGGTACTGCCTCGCCCCGTACTTCTGTAGCACGTTCCAGCGCCCGCGCCTGTTGCGCACTGCCCGCGACAATATAATTTAGTTGCAAACTGAAGGTCAGGCTTTCGCCGTCATAATCCGCCGGAATAGCTGGAAAGTCTACATTTTTCAAAACGCGCTGTGCCGCAGACTTTAAACTATACTTGCCGTAGCTTTCCACCAGATCGCTGGCAATAATATCGCCAGCCCTATCAACGGTCACGCGAAAGTTGGACCGGCCAGAATGACCTCGTCTTGCAGCAATAGCCGGGTACGTCATAACATCATCCACTGCTGCGTTCGCAGTTTTGGTCCAGCCTTCAAGGCCTCTGTCCTGATCTGCGCTCGCAACAAAACTGGCAGCAAATGCGCCTACTACAGATAATACTACAAGAGAGCTTCTCAGGGGCTTTTTCAGTTCAGGTTGTCGGATTGATTCATAGTTCATTGATATTCTCCTCGCTAAAGTTCGTGTCGTGATCGAAGTTTCAAAGCCAGTCATTTATTGCTGGCTAATGAACCTAAGCTGGGAGTTACTTTTGGGAATACAATCGTACATTCGATCAGTGGAGCCAGCTTTGCGATCTACCGCTAAACCCCTAAACCTGTTGTATAAACGGTTTTGTATAAACGCAGGCTGTCTTAAGCAATTACCCCAACAGTGCAACTACACTGTCAGGTCAGCAGGAAAAATATGCAAAATGCCGCTTATTCTACAAAGCACGGCTATTCTACTTGAGACGGCCCCATGGACCTGACACCGCTAGCGTCTTGGTCGGGCTATAGACATTAACGAATAAAGTCGACCCGTCCGGCGAAAAACATGCTCCTGCTGGTTCGGTCTGAACACGCAGTCTGGCAAATGGATAAACCCCACCGTCAGGTGTTACACCCCGCAAGTGATTGTCGACAACCTCAGTGTACTGGTCTTCACATACGAGCAGGTGACCATTCGGAGCGACAGTAAGATTATCTCCATAATTGAAGTTTTCCGGGTCATTGGACTCAAGAAATAGCTGAAGTCTTCCCGGTGTTTCAGTCTCGCCGTCCTGCCCTTCGTTGGCAGACGGTACATAACGCATAATCTGGCCTAGTTTGGCGACACCGCCAGATGTACAGGTAAAATATAATTCTCCCTCACCCCAGTGCACACCTTCTCCGCGCGCAAAAATCGCGGCGCCTTTTGCATGCCCACGCAATCTTAAATCATCTGCAGGGCTATCGGTGTTGTCCAGATCAATCCACCGGACATTGCGCCAGCTACCAGGTTCAAAGCCCACACCTTCCCAATTGCGGGTATGGCTGGACATTGGTTCACCTGCAAAAGCCAACGCCTGCAACCGTCCCCCTTTATTTAATTCACCGCGTACATTTGGAATAAACCGGTAAAAAAGGCTTTCGTTTCGATCTTCAGTCATATAGACGATGCCGGTTTTTGGGTCGACTGCGGCGGCTTCGTGGTTGAATCTGCCTAGGTCTCGCAGCGGCACTGGGTCCAGCAATCCAGTTTCATTGGCAGGTACTTCAAACACCCAACCGTGGTCTTTTCCAACCATATCGCCAGCGCGTGAAACATTTTCTTCACATGTAAGCCAACTGCCCCAAGGTGTAACACCGCCAGCACAGTTGCGAATTGTTCCCAGCAAACTAAGGTGTTCACGCACCCGTTCACCGGTTTTCATATTATAGACAATGGTGGTTGTCCCGCCAGGCAGCGGTAAGCCGGCTGTGTCATGGTCAAACGATGCGATTCCAGGTCTGGACAGAGCCTTCAACGGGCCAAGGTCATGGTGGTGCGCACTGAGTTCATGGTTACGAACAAGGATGACTCGATCAGCATCTAACTCAAAGCAGCCCATTCCATCGGCGCGATCTGGAACAGGTAGCCCATCATCCATCACATCGCCGAGTTCAGATATAACTTTGTATGAAAAATCCGCCGGAAGGTCGAGCAATCCCGCTGGGTCAGGTATCAGAGGGCCGTATCCGGCTACAGTTGCCGGCGAGCCAGAAAGCGCAATCGCTGCGGCATTCTTGGCAAGGCTTAAAAACGCCAAGCTACTTGCTCCAACCGTGAACTGTCTGCGGGATAATTTCATTGCAATTCCTTGTTTTATATACAGCCGCGCTTTAAGTGCGATGAGCTGGTTTTGTTGGCAGCCATGCTAGTGTATTGGCTCGTCATTTGGCAAGTCTGCTCGCTAACTTATGGTCGCAAGTTTTATCATGCAGCGGCGCACACTGTGCATCCTGTCATATATTGTAGAAAGATACCCTAAAGAACCCAGTCCCTAATTTGGTCTAACTGGCGGGCCAAGAAAACAAACTGTTATGAAGCCTCATATGTAGCAATAGCCTCATCCAGGCTTTCGCTCAACTTAGCGCCAATTTCGCCGCCATCACCTGCCACTCGCCCGCGAATAATGGCGCGCATCGCATCCACGTGTGATTTAACCAGCTCAATCTGGTTATCGGTGATCTCACCAGGCCGCTTAACGGTAAACCCATAGAGACTATCAGAAAATTTGGTAATCAGGGGGTAACCGAAGGTACCACCCTGCCCCTTCATATCGTGCGCAATGTGATTTATTTCCTCAAAAAATTCATGGCGTTTTTCGGGCGTATCAACGCAGCGGCCATGCTGTTCTTGCAATTTTACCAGTAGACTCGACACCCAATCAGGGTAGTCTTCTGACATCTTGTTGAGCGCTGCCTCGGCAGCTTCCATCGCTTCCTGCGAAATATTCGCTTTGCCCGGCGCCAGTCCAGCGGTTTTATCTCTCAAGCGATTTGGAAATCGGTAAAAGCGAACGATGACTTTACTTTTATCCACGAATAACCTCCACGCCTTCACTTTTGTCGGTCAGCACACGGCGCTCCGGACCTTGCGGTCCCAGTTTTTGCCTACGACGGTCCGGACCAAAAAACTCTGCATTGTGAACGAACTGTCGTGGTCGCTCGATAATTGAAATCAATTTGTCGCCAATATGTTTAATGGTAAAGGGCTTGGCCAGCATGTCGCTGACACCCATCTCGCGCGCTTGAACGATGCGCTCAGGCTCCGTGTAGCTAGTGATAAGCATAAAAGGAACGAACCTGTCAGGGCTGTCTTTATGACGTCGTACCCAGCGCAAGAACATCATGCCGTCAATCGGCGACATATCCCAATTGGATATAATGATATCGACCTGTTGCACGCCAACTTTCATTGGCTCGTTTTTCACGCGTTTCAGGAAATGGATGGCGTCGCCGCCGTGCTCAACCGCGAAAACATTACCCACACCTAAAACTTTTAACGAATTAACCAGCAGCGAGCGAATAAACGGACTGTCTTCCGCCACAAGCACATTCACTCTATCAAAATCATAGTCGCTCATCTGGAACCCTTATGCTTCCGCATTGTTGATGCCGCCAACATACAGCCGCTTATTGGTGCGGGCGGTCAAAGCCATTAAACCTATCAATCGTTAATGAGTTGTTTAATATGTGAAATTGTTTCTTCAAGTCTTTTCAACAATTCGAGACTGCATCTTTTACGTCGAGGGTCATCTTGCGCTGGATATCCGAACGCTTCTGCCCTTTCGGCCTCTACTGCCAGCCGCCATGCTCCGATGCTGCGGGCCGCCCCTTTTAGCTTATGGGCATCTGCTCGCCAATTTTCGTTGCCGGGCCGACATAATATCTGAAGGTAAGACGGCGCGTTATCCATGAAAATTGTCAAAACATGGGCCCGCAGATCCCGGTCGCCGCCGGTAAACTCTTCCAGATGCGAAACATCCAGAACAATAGTTTCGTCCCAATTAGAATTTGTCACTGCTATTTGGCCTTCAGGACTGAACGGCCATCTTCAGTGAGTTTACAAACCAGCCAGTCGGGTTTTACTGGATTATGGTACCATGGTTCGCACCAACCATTTTTTATACATGCTTTAATTGTTTGGTCCTTGATCCGCTGGCCCTGTGTGTCAAAAAGCGGCAATTTCCCTCCAGGCTCGCTTAAACCCCGCTGCAGATAGCGCTTCTGGGCGGCACTCAGCCCGCCACCCTTCGAGCCAGCGGTATTTTTTTTCGTCGCTTTTTGCGTCTTTATCATCAACTCAGTCATAGATCTGTCCCTTGATCTTGGCTGTTTCAACTCAATTTGCTGAAGCACTTTACCTGAAATCCATGTTTTTGCCATATCTGCGTGACAAACAAGGCGTCAGACCCGTCGAAATCGATGCAATGGTTGACGCTGTCACGTGAAAATGAAACTGTGTCAAGCTGACGGATTGGGGCTGAGGGACTGCAATAATGTCAAGAGTAGACCACGACTTCCCGGATATTGAACCGGATACGAAAATGCAAAAAAAAGATGATAGTGCAGATGCCGCGGGTGCGGACGGCGCTCCAGACAATGCACAGGCAAATATGCGCGCGCGCAACCGTCGCCGCCTACTGCCAGTCGTATTGGCGGGCGCTTTGTCGCTAGCATGGACCGGAGTTGCCGCTTACTATCTGTTCGGGCTTTCGCCTGCTGGCACTCTGGCAACCGATCCAGCAGGCCTTTCCACACTTATCGCCGGTTACAGCACGCCTATTGCAATTTTCTGGTTGATTGCGTTGGCTTTCCAGCGTACCGACCCCCTTTTGGAACGCCGCTTGGCCATATCCCAGAACCTTCACCGCGCCGTCGCGCCGGTTGAGGTGGCAGAGCAACGCTTAGCGCATCTGAATCGTTCACTTACTAGAGAATTAACCAACATCGATGCGGTCGCAGACCTTGCTTCGGACCGGCTGGCCAATTTGGAAGATCGATTCCAATCCCAAATTAGCGATTTGTTTTCTGCGACTGCAGATACCGAAGCCCGTACCGCCAGCATCCGTGATCTCCTGAGCCGCGAACGCGAATCTATTCTTGAGTTAACCGGCGAGGTTGAGACCCGAATCACCGCGCTGGAGACCAATGTTAATGATATGAGTGCCCGAGTTGAGGGCGCAGGTTCGTCTGCCGCTGCAACCGCTGACCGAGCGCGCGAGCGAGTAGACAGCAGCCTGGACGCATTCGGCAAAGCTACCGAAGACTTCGAAAGCCGCTTAGACAAGGCTGGAGAACATGTCAGCAGCCGGGTTAGTGAAGTTCAGGACATCGCCGTAGACGTTGAGCTGCGCCTGCAGTCAGTTACCGACAAAGTATTAGGGGGCATGGAGAAGTTCCGCCACGATGTGGAAGGCCTTGAGGGGCGTTCCGCTGAACTTTCCGACCATATGCAAACTCAGGGCACTGTCCTGAAAGAACTGGCTGAGCTTGCTGCAACCGAGTCCGCCAAGATAGAGGAAAGTCTGCGCACTCACGTTGGTGAAGTTCGTACCGCCGCCACCGAAGCGCTGGAGAGCACCAACGACGTTTCGAAAGTTTTCTCGGAGCGCGCGCACTCCATGTCTGAACAGGTTATCGACACCGTCACTCGCGCTAAAACCATGTTGGAGGAAGCGGGTCAGTCTCTGGAAACACACAGCGCTTCTGCGCTTGAGATAAGCGAGCGGGTAAATGAGCAAACGCTGGCCACCACCGAAGAAACCGGTAAGCAAGTACTTGAACATGCCAAGCAGGTAGACCTGGTACTTGAAGACGGTCTCGAACGCGCCAAACGTGCGTTAGAGACCACAATGAATACTATTTCAACGCAAAACCTAGCTGCTGCTGAAGAGGCTGAAGCCACGGCAGAACGTACGTTGCAACATATCCGCCAGTTGCGAGCGGGCGTTGAGGACCAGATGGCAGAACTGGCCAAAGTCGGCGAACAGGCAGGTGAATCTCTCACAGACACCGCTGAAAAAATCAACGAAGAAGCCAAGAGCCTTGCCGAACAATCACAGAAAACCAGCGACGACATTGAAGTTGTACAAGGCAAAATGGGTGAGCAAAGTGGGGTTTTATCTGACTTGTTGAATGATACTCGGATGAAGCTTTCCCGGCTCGAAGAAGATTTGACCCGTCAGCGCGACGCCCTTAATGCTGCATCCGGTGATGCAGCGGACAAAGTGATCGAAGCGGCAGAACGTTTTGCCGCCCAAAGCAGCACCCTGCAAGACAAAGCCAGCGAAGCCGAGGGTTTCCTTGCTGAAAAATCGGAACAACTTGGCGGCATGGTGGTCGATATTGAGAGCAAGGCGTCCAGCGCCGCCGACACCGTTCAGGCCCGCAGCGACGAACTTACAAAAAATGCAACTGTACTGGATGAACAGCTCCATGACACTAGCCAAAAATTGGGCCGCGCTGCCGAAGCCTTCGCGGGCGAGCGGGAACGAATCATTGAAGAGGCCGCTGACGTAATTCAAAGCCTTGATAAATCAACAGAGCGGATGGACGGCCAAATTGCCCGCTTCGCCGAAAGTTCAAGCGACGCAGCGGAACGCCTTGATGCCGCCAGTCAAACCCTGATGGATCAAACCGAGCGCGCACAAACCGACATGCGCCAATCGGTAGAAAACACAGGTGAAGAACTTACTCACAGCCTAACGGCCATAAGTGACAAAGCGAACGAACGCATAACTTTCCTGCAGGAACAAATGCAGGCCACCCTTGACAAGGTATTGACCAACTATCAAAGCAGCGCTGATCAGGCCGAGAAGGAAAGTGCCCTTTTGGCAATGCGCCTGGGCAACGAATCCGACAAAATCGCCCTGCAGGCCGAGCAATTTATCGAAAAAACCTCGGAAATCGAGCAACGCATTGTTTCAGCAACGAAAAATGACTTCGCTCGCACCTCCGCATTGTTAATGGAAAGCCTGCAATCGGTCTCCATCGACATAAATAAAGCGCTGTCGCACGATTTACCTGACAGCACCTGGGAAAGCTACCTTGAGGGCGACAAATCGGTGTTCATGCGTCGCACGCTGAAAATCGGCGACCGCGCCACCCGCAAGGCTATCGCAGACAAGTTCAAATCCGACAGCGAGTTCCGCGAAACAGTGGCTCGCTACTGCCGTGACTTCGAGGGTTTGATGGAACGAGCCATGATCGGCGATAAGGGCAGCGCCATGTCTGTCACCCTGATTTCATCAGATATGGGTAAACTTTACATATTACTGGGACAATCTCTTAAAAAATTCGGATAGTATTGCTGAAAATATAGGAATTAACATGTTTCAACTATCTCGAATTTTAGTGCTTGCCGGTGCCTTAACTGCCTGTAGCCAGCAAACCGATCAAGCACAGAGCCCGCCGGAGGACAAAACTGGCCAGCCAGTTAATTGGCGCATGTCCAGCACATACCCTTCCACCCTGTTGCAAATTGGAACACTCGGTAAACGTATATCAACCGAACTTGGTATCATCTCTGGTGGCGCGATAAATTTGAAGTTCCACGAACCTGGTGTTTTGGTGCCCCCTTTTGAGATATTTGATGCGGTAAGTTACGGCGCGCTGGAAGCTGGTTGGTCCACACCCGGTTACTGGGCTGGCAAAGAGCCCTCACTGCAATTGTTTGCGTCTGTACCCTTTGGCCCGTCGGCGCCCGAATATCTTGCCTGGTTTGATTTTGGCGGCGGTAAAGCGCTGTTTGATGAAATATACCATACTCACAATATCCATAGCGTTATCTGCGGACTGACGCCGCCAGAAGCATCCGGTTGGTTTAAGAAGGAAATCACTTCAATCGATGACTTCAAGGGCCTAAAAATCCGATTCTTCGGTCTGGGCGGTAAAGTGATGGAAAAAATCGGCGCTGCGCCGCAGTTAATTGCCGGCGGAGAGATATACCAAGCCCTTGAACTGGGCACCATCGATGCCACCGAATATGCCATGCCTGCCGTTGATGAACGCATGGGCTTCTATGAAGTCGCCAAGCATTATTACCTGCCCGGATGGCACCAACAGTCTACTTTCTTCGAATTAATGATCAATTTAGACGCGTGGAACGGCCTGAGCGAGAGCCAGAAACATATGATTGAAACCACATGCTCGGCCAATGTGCGCCACGGGGTTTCGGAAGGCGAAGCCTTGCAAGCCGATGCCATGTCTCGCCTCGAAGAAAAAGGTGTTCAAATCCACACTTGGTCACCAGAAATATTAGTCGCCTTAGAGGTCGCATGGGATGAAGTTGCCTCTGACCTGCAGGCGGAGGACCCTAAATTCGCACGGGTTTGGGCATCGCTGGCAGCATTTAGGGCCAAATATAAGGGCTGGGCAGAGCGCGGGTACCTGAAAAGAAAATGATGGCGAGACTGTTTAAAATTTCCGCCTGGTTGCGCCGCGCCGCCGAACTTATGGGTCGTATGGGGGCTTGGCTTATCGTCGCTTTGATCGCAGTCATCGTTACTGATGTAACCCTGCGTAACTGGTTCGTCATCGGCTCAACAAAATTGCAGGAACTGGAATGGCATCTACACGGCGCATTATTTTTACTGGCGCTGGGCTGGGCATATAACCGCAACGCTCACGTTCGCATCGAGCTTTTCAGCGAAAAATGGCAGCCGCGAACCAAAGTGTGGGTCGAATTGGTCGGCTGCTGTGTCTTTTTGCTGCCGTACATCGCTGTGGTTACATGGTTTGGCCTCGACTATGTGGGATATGCTATTGAATACGATGAAGCATCGCCCTCTGCGACCGGACTGCCTCACAGGTGGCTGATCAAAGCCGCCATTCCTGTTGGTTTTCTTGGTCTTGGCTTTGCTGCCACGTCAAAACTGCTACAAGCGATTATTTTTCTGTTTGGCTCCGGCCCGGACCGCCGCGCAACTGAATTTTCTGAGGTTAAACAGGCGCCAAACCAACATCCTGTTAGCAGCACCTGATGGAAATAATCGCCGAAATTCTGCCGTTTTTAATGTTCGCTGTGCTTATCCCTCTGTTATTTAGCGGCTATCCGGTTGCCTTTGTTCTTGGCGGGGTAGGACTGGGCTTTTGGCTGCTGGGGGTCACGCTGGGCCTACAAAACTCCAACAGTTTTTTCCTCGTGGTCAGTCGGATTTTTGGCGGTGTGGTGAACAAGCAAATCCTCGTCGCGATCCCTATGTTTATCTTCATGGGCACCATGCTGGAGAAAAGCGGTATTGCCCGAGACTTGCTAACCACCCTGCAATTAATGACCCGGCGCATACCTGGCGGGCTGGCGTTGTCGGTCACAGTACTCGGTGTAATTCTCGCCGCGACAACCGGTATTATCTGTGCCAGCGTGGTGATGATGACCCTGATGGCACTGCCGATTATGCTAGACAGCGGCTATGACCGGCCATTGGCCACTGGCACTATCGCTGCGTCAGGCACGTTGGGCATCCTATTGCCACCGTCAATTATGCTGGTGGTGATGGCAGATTTACTAGGCACATCAGCGGGCGGGCTGTTTTTGGCAGCCGTGGTACCCAGCCTATTGCTGGCCAGTCTATATCTTCTTTACATACTAGTACGCACCAGCCTGAACCCACGGCTCGCGCCGCCGCTGGTTACCAAAGCTGATGATGCGCCGCTATCTATTGGCATGTTTGCCCGCAGTTTTCTGCCGCCACTTGCGTTGATCGTTGCGGTGCTTGGCTCAATATTCGGTGGTTTCGCCACCCCTACTGAAGCCAGCGGCGTCGGCGCCTTCGGAGCGTTGCTGTTAGCACTGTTTCGCGGTGAACTAAAATTCAGCGTGCTAAAAGGCGTGGTCGAGCAATCCACCCTTACCACCACGATGTTGTTTGGCTTGTTTGTCGGCGCAACTGCATTTTCCTATGTCTTTGCCCTTTTGGGCGGCCACGATCAGATTTTGGACATTATTCAGTCCAGCGGCACCAGCGCCTGGGTAGTCTTATTAATATTGATGATCGCTGTATTTTTGCTGGGCTTCTTTTTCGACTGGATCGAAATAACCCTGATCATTCTACCTGTGTTTGCTCCTATCATCGCACATCTTGATTTTGGCGATCATTTGGCTGACCCGGGTATGACCACAATGTGGTTTGCAATTTTGATGGCAGTGAATCTGCAAACCAGTTTCCTGACGCCGCCCTTTGGCTTTGCGCTGTTTTATATGAAAGGCGCCGCAGGCAATCTAGTGTCCCTGAGGGATATATACCGCGGCATTATTCCGTTCGTATTTCTGCAAATTCTGGGACTGATCGCTGTATTGATGTGGCCAGAAATTGCTTTGTGGCTACCGGGCCTGTCGCGATAAAAAAAGCTCAGCAAAAACTGGGCCTTCAATCACATTGTTGTATCATTAGGTAGCCGAATGCAACACCGTGCCAGATGAGGCGGCGCCAAGCTTGCCAATCAGATAGTCAAGATTTTCTGTATCGACTTCATCCTCGACTTGCGTAAGCACCCGCTCGATCATCAGTTTCTTGTATATATCCCGGTCATCACCTCCGGTGCTCACCATCTCGACGGACACATCGAGCGCTGCTCGCGCCATATTAAGAAATTGTGGTGGCATTTCAGTTACTTCAAACAATTTTTTAAGCCCTAGTTTTCCACCGTCATGCACCAGTTTATATGCATTGGCGACCGGAATTTTCGCCCGTTTGGCAAGAGCTGTTTCGAAAAATGACGTGTCACCCATGCAAAGGGCCCGCAGCATCAAAGTCGGTGTCAGCCGCCCGTTGGAATCCAATTGGTCCACCAATTCTTGAACTGACTGCTGGTCTCCGCCTTCGACCAACGAAACCGTCGCTTTCTCGCGGCTTTCCAACAACAAATCTGCAGCTGTTGCCGGTGAAATTTCGTGGTGGGTCATTATATGGTCACGCAACTGCTCGGAAACCATCGTTACCAAGCGTTCTGATACTGCCACAGGCAGATCTGACCGCAACGCCATTGGGTTCTTTACAGCTTCTGCTTCACCGAAATTATCTAGCACGCGCTCATGCGTACCTTCATTCATTGCGGCGCCACTGTTACTGACCAGTGCCGCAACCACAGCCTCATCGTCGCTGTCTACAAGTGCGTCGGCAACCCGGGCCGAAACCGTTTTCCGACCTGCTACTGCTTTTTGCACATCGCTACTACGGGTTTTTACAATTTCCACGAGATCTTCGTCGTTTAAAACTGTCGAACATTCAATGACCGGCATGGCGACCGATTCCACATCCTTAGCCAGTGTGGCGGCCACATCGTGGGGTACCATCGGATTGTCTTTGAGGCTGTCAGACAACGCCTCCCGCACCCGCACAGCGGCGTCGGACAACATCACTCGGAATATATCCTCGGCAATGGCCCGTTCACTGTCAGACAAGGCAGGGCCGGAAAAAGCTGTCGCAACTTTTTCAGCTGCCACGGCGCGGTTATTGCTGTTGGGATCCTGCAGTAGTTTAGCTACATCGGCGCTAGAAAGGGTGCTCTCGTCAGACACGGCTGCCATCCTATATAATCATGTTTCGGCATAGGTAAAGCGCGGTAATGCGCTGTTTGATGCCATTTTTTTAGCCTAGGCCAAACAAGTTAACTCGCCGTTAAAAGCTTATTAAACTTTTATGCGAAGGCCAATTTGGGCAAATCAGACATAAGTTTTAAGTATCACCAAAAAGTCAGGGCACTGCCACGGTTTCACCCTTTTTTGACTTGCACCATCTTTCCATTGAGCCAAAGCTTCATACCGGCTAGCATGCGCCGCATAGAAGAATGGTCGGAATTGAGCTGACCGTTCATAACATTCGTACGGGTGAACCCATATACCCGGCGACAGACCTAGGTTTCTTTAGGGGGAAATTTGTATGAAACGCCTTTTGGCACTTACCGCGCTTATCAGCGCGACGATCACAATGATGAGTCAATCTGCTTTTGGCCAAGACAGCGGCACCTTCTCTGATGCTGTCAACAGCGTCATGGGGCCCATCAGCGCCAAAGTGGACGCTGTGATCTTTTTCACGCTGCAAGATATAATCGGTGCGCTTCCCCCTATTCCTTTAATTGTGCTGTGGCTTTTGGGCGGCGGTATTTTCTTCAGTTTCTATATGGGTTTTCCAAACCTTCGATATTTTGGCCAGTCGATTCGCATCGTCCGAGGTACGTATGACGATCCTACTGACCCCGGAGAGGTTACCCACTTTCAAGCGTTAACTGCTGCGGTATCCGGCACGGTCGGCCTCGGTAACATCGCAGGTGTTGCCATAGCAATTTCGATCGGTGGTCCAGGCGCAACCTTTTGGATGATATTAGCAGGCCTGTTTGGCATGACCTCCAAATTCGTTGAATGTACGCTGGGTGTCAAATACCGCGAAATCGACGAAAACGGAGTGGTCTCAGGCGGTCCGATGTATTATCTGACCAAAGGTCTGGCGGCGCAGGGAATGCCGAATTTAGGAAAGATTCTGGCGGTCATTGCCGCTATTTTCATTATTGGTGGCGCCTACGGTGCCGGTGCGATGTTCCAGGTCAACCAATCCTCGATTCAATTCACCAATGAATTGTCCGCCCTTACCGGCGGCGAAAGCAGCCTCTTCTTCGGGCGGCCATGGTTGTTCGGCATTATATTTGCCGCAGCCGTTGGCTTGGTGATCATCGGAGGCATTCGTCAAATTACCCATGTGACCGAACTGCTGGTTCCAATAATGGCAATCACATATGTTTCGGCATCTCTTGTGGTTATCTTCAGTCACTTTGGTGACATCCCTGCTGCATTTGGCCAGATATTCACTGTGCATTTAGGCGACGGCGTTGCCGGTGGTATTATCGGAGTGTTGATCCAGGGCTTGCGCCGGGCGACCTTCTCTAATGAAGCAGGCCTGGGTTCAGCCTCTATCGCCCACTCTGCGGCCAAAACCAAAGAGCCAGTATCTGAAGGCCTTGTCGCTGTACTGGAGCCTTTCATCGATACGGTTGTGATCTGCACAATCACAGCGTTGGTGATTATTTTGACCGGATCAGTTGATGCATCAGATACTAGCACCCTCGCGGGGATCGGCCTTACGTCGAAAGCCTTTGCCACCGTTATTGATTGGTTCCCTTACATTTTGACGATTGCTGTTGTGATGTTTGCTTTTTCAACTTCAATCACATGGTTCTACTATGGCCAACGCTCATTCTTGTGGTTGTTCGGCAACAACAAGAATGCCGACCTTGCCTTTAAAGTATCGTATTTGCTTGTTCTTATCATTGGCTCTGCAATGTCATTGGGGCCGGTTATGGGCATGGCGGATTCGCTTCTGCTTGCAATAGGATTCCCGAACATTCTTGGGCTATTCCTACTGCGTAAGGAAGTGAAGGCCATGCTGGTCGACTATATCGCGAGAATACGATCTGGTGAGATCAAGCCTTACGTAGAGGGAAAATAGGAAAGCAAAATTACCGGCCAGCGAATAAGTTTGCTGGCCGGGAAATATCATTGAGCTGCGACGGTTTGTAATATCGACGTCAGCGATTTAGGCAGACTATATATTCACCGTAGGTTCAGGCAGACTCGCCAATCTACGGACCATATTTTGATTAATTGATTGAGTGAACTGGAGTATCTGATGAAATCCACCCTTAAAGCCATGATTTTTTTGTCCATGGTGGCAACGCCGAGCCTGTTGTCGGCGTCTGTATCTGCAACTGATGCAAACGATATCACTCTGTCTGCCGCAGGTGATGCAACCAAAGGCAAACGGCTTTTTAACCGCTGCCGCGCCTGCCACAACCTGACAGCAACTGCCAGAACACGCATTGGCCCCAATCTGGACAACCTTTTCGGCAGAAAAGCGGGGACCGCAGACGGCTATAAATATTCAAAGGCACTTATGGAAGCGGAGTTTGACTGGACTGAAACTGCATTGGACAGCTGGCTTGCCCAGCCAAGGAAATTTCTTCCTGGCAACAAGATGTCCTTTGCCGGTTTGAGAAAGGAGCAAGACCGCAAAGACCTGATGGCCTATTTGCGCGAAGCGACTGTGGAAGCAGCTGAGTAAAGTTTACTCGGCTTTTCCGTCGCCAATTGTTGCGGCAAACAATAAATGCGAGGACTGAATGAAAAAAATAGCCATATATTGCGCCCTACTGTTTGCAGCCGCTTTTCCCGCCCATGCACAGGGCACCGCTGCAACTGACACCCGAGGTGCCATAGAGTTTGTTGAAACCATAGCCAGTGAGACCATAGCGGCATGGAGCGACAGCAAACTAACCGAAGAAGAACGCGCGATAGCCTTTCGCGCGGTTTTTGAACAGGCTACAGACATCAACCTGCTTGCCCGCGGCATGTTGGGGCGGCATTTCCGTACTGCGTCGTCAGAACAGCGCAAGCTATATATGGCGGCGATGAGCGACTATATCGTTGCCGAATTCGACAAACGAATGACCCAAATCGGTTTTCGCCAGTTGGAAGTTATTGGAACCAAACCGGCATCTGGTAAAAACGGCCATGTTTTCGTTAAAACCGAGGTCCAACGCGATGAAGGACAGCCTATTTTGGCAGATTGGCGGATCAGGAAGAAAAACGGCAAGTTTCAGATCGTTAACCTGGAGTTCGAAGGTATTAACCTGATGATCACCAACCGGGATGTATTTTCGGCAAAAGTGAAAAAGGTTGGCATGGACGGATTGATTGACTGGCTCAAGGAACAGTCTGCCACTGCCGAAACCAGCTAAACCTTTGAACATAAAAACGACCAAAAAGGGCGCCGTGGGCGCCCTTTTTTTATACTGGTTCCATATCGCAGTTAAGGCGCAGGCTTCCCGCCGTATTGGACAGTGCAGCCGCCAATGTATCAGCCCGATTGGCTGGAACACTAACCGCGAACCGTGTGCGGTAATGTGCAACACCATGCTCATCAACGGACCGTTTACTGCTCATACGAACGATATTGGCGTCATAGTCCATCAACACTTCACTCATGCGCGCAACAAGGCCAGGCCGATCGCCGCCAGTAATTTCAACAGTGTGGCTAATCGTTGCAGTTTCACCGCGTGTGGTGTCAAAATCGAACGGCACAATTGAGATACGCGCCGCGTCAAGTGTTGCCAGTGTTTTCAAACCTGTTTCAATTTCAGCGGTATCGATCGCTGCCGCGAAGGTAACAACGCCCGAAAATTCAAATCCTTCGCCCAGAACAGCATAAGAACTGTCTGCCAGATTGGCCCCAATATCAAATAGATAACTGGACACCTCGGAAATAACACCCACCTGATCACGTCCAACAATCGAAATCAGGAAATTCTCTGTATTAGCCATTTGTTATTCAAACTCCGGTACCGTCAAAATAGAAACAAACAAAAAAAGGTGGCCTTTTACGCCGAATTTGATACATAAGCGCCGTCTCAGCAGAATATTACGATATGCCGCAACTGGCGATAATATCGATAACATTGAATAGGAAACAATGCCATGGCCGACAAGCAACTTCTTCATCTGGTATTTGGTGGACAGGTTCAGGACCCGCAATCACTGGAATTTAGTGACCTGTCTAAAGTTAATATCGTCGGAATTTATGGCAGCTACAGTGAAGCAGAACATGCATGGCGTAGTGTAAGTCAGGCCAATGTCGACGATGCCATGACAAAATATGTGATTGTACATCTGCACAAATTATTAGAGCCAGATCACTAGTAGGCTCTCAAATATACAGCCACATCCATGTCAAGGTTTGAAGGCGGCGCTGGGAATTGGCGCCCAAATAAGCATTCGCCCGTCAGGTTTGTTCTTGATTAGTGGCAAGTGGTTTCGGTGCAAGCGGCTGTATTGGCGTAGAAATTACCAACTTCCCTCGCAATAAAAGAACCGTCACTGTCATAAACGCCGATCATGCCAGTTAGCACACGTTGTGCATCCAGCGGGTTGCTGATAGCCATGCGCGATAGTTCTAAATGGACAAGCCTCGATAGGCCGTCGTGGTTAATTTGGTGGGTCATTTTCTTCTCTTTCTTTTTTGTCGCCCCTAAATTGCAAGCCCACGCTGCAAATTAGTTTCACTTTTGTGATAGTTTTGAGACAGCATATATGGGTCAACAACCACTACATGATGCCATAACGGGGTTAAGATTCGCTTACCGGACTGATATTCACCGAAATCAAGGTTTATACGCCGTTCATGCCCGGTAAATGTGATGCCGTTAAAATACGTTGTTACAGGGCCTTATTGCCGCCACACCAGCCAGTAAGGCTGAGCAATTGACAAATAGGCAAATGATGACTATCTCACCCGGTGTTAAGGAGCTTTCCATAATGGATCAAACACCAACAATTTCGAAGTCACCGCTTTTTAATATCGGCCAGGTCGTGCGCCACCGGTATTTCCCGTTTCGCGGCGTTATCTTTGATGTGGACCCCGAATTTGCCAATTCGGAAGAATGGTGGGAGTCTATCCCCGCCGAGATCCGGCCCGAGAAAGATCAGCCCTATTACCACCTGTTCGCGGAAAATGACGAATCAAGCTATGAGGCCTATGTGTCTCAGCAGAATTTGATGCCTGATGCGACCGACGAGCCGATCAACCACCCGGATGTTCCTGAGCTTTTCGGTGATCTGAAAAACGGATTGTATCAGTTGAAAGCTATACCCCGCCACTAGCCGCGCGGTGGCTGGACAAAAAAAACGGCGCCCTACGGCGCCTTTTTTTGTACTTTTATCAATAGTTGCGCCCTTAGCTCTTAGGCCACAAACATAGCCAGCAAGCCCATAACAACAACAATCGCTATCACTGAACGGACAGTATACCGTACAAAGCCATCAAAAGTGGTTTTCTGATCTTCGATTTCCATGGCCTCGTCTCCCATATAAACATTACCGCTTGTCATCACATTAGAGGTGCGGTTTCCGTAATACCCGCGTCGCCCCTACGCGCAAAATCAAACATTCTATACCCCAAGCACACTAGCCCGCCAAGTGCAAAAAAGCAGAATTGTTCGATATTCCGTGCGCTAAAATCGCGCCATGCAATCAGCCAGCATCTCCGGGTCGATGTTGCCGCCGGAAATTATGCAAACAGTTACCTTGTCTTTGGTGTCGATTTTGCCTTCCAGGACTGCCGCCAACGATACAACGCCGCCCGGCTCACCGATCATCTTCAGGTTTTTGGCCGCGAATGCTACGGCTGCTCGCGCCTGATCGTCTGTGACTGCTAGGCCTTTCGCCCCGCAGTCCTGTATAATTGGAAATGTTCGCTCGCCCGCGCTCGGTGTCAACAGCGCGTCACAAATGGAACGGGCACCAAAATCAACCGTCTGGATAACGCCGCTTTCCAGTGACCGTTTCACATCGTCAAACTCGTCAGGCTCAACTACATAGCCCTGAATATCGGGAAAAGCGTCATAGTAAACCGTGAATGACCCGGAAGCGAGACCGCCCCCTCCGCAATTAATCAGCGTTTGATCTGGCTTAATCCCCATTGCTGTCAGGTCTTCTACAACCTCAAGCGCTGATGTGCCCTGCCCGGCCATAACCAACGGATCATCGTATGGCGGCACAACAACCGCGCCGCTTTCACCCGCCACTGCCAAAGCCACCTTTTCACGGTCCTCTTTATAACGATCATATAAAACCACCTCAGCGCCGCAAGCGTGAGTGGCCGCAAGCTTTAGGGGCGGCGCGTCCTTAGGCATCACAATCGTTGCGTGAATGTCCAGTAATTGAGCCGCACGGGCTACGCCCTGTGCGTGATTACCGCTGGAGAAAGCCAGAACGCCGCGTTTCTTTTCATCTTCCGTCAACCTCGACAACTGGTTATAGGCCCCGCGAAATTTGAAAGCCCCCATGTGCTGCAAATTTTCAGCTTTTACGAATACTCGCCCGCCCGCAATTTCATTAAGCTTGATATTTTCAATCAGCGGCGTTCTCACAGCCACCCCTGCCAGCTGCTCGGCGGCAGAGCGAACATCATCAATAGATATTACATATGTTTTACTTAAGGTCATTTTGGGTCCTGTTTCGAATTACTGCCTGCCTGTCTCGCCGTTTTAGCTGCCTTTTCTTCTTGCCTTTTGTGCCACCAGCGCCCCAGTCGAACTTCCAATCGCCGCCGGCGACGGCGAATGAAGGGAAAGTCGACTGAAAGAACAATCAGCCCGAGCGGAATCATCCAAAAGCCAACAACGGGCAGAAACCCTAAAATTCCACCAATTACCAGCAAAACTCCGACGACCAAACGACCCAATCGGCTCGCTGGCATCATCTTTTGCGCGCGTTCCTTCATGATTGGTGTGGCCTACCCTACATCCGCAATGGTTTTGCGCAGCCGGGCAGCAAGAATATCGATGTCTTCTTTTGTACTCACCAGCGGAGGTGCGACTGCGATATGATCACCGCTCAAGCGAACTTTAAGGCCGTTTTCATAGGCCTTCTGGAATATCTGCGATGATCGGCCCATGGGTTTGTCGTCGATTTGAGCAAAGGTCAGCGCTGGCATGAAGCCAATGTTGCGCACATCAACGATGGTGTCGACCTGCCCCAACGCATGCATGGCATCACCGAAATAACCTTCCAGCGCCCGAACATTTGCATAAACGTCAAGCTCGTCATAAAGGGCCTGCGCGGCCTGCGCCGCGGCGACAGCAAGCGGATGCGCCGAATAGGTATAACCATGGAAAAATTCCACGCCTTCGCCGCCATTGTCCATAAATCCATCATAGACATTTTTATGCACTGCAACCGCTCCCATGGGCACTGCACCGTTATTCAGCGCCTTTGCGGTTGTGATCAAGTCAGGCTCTATACCAAAACGTTCGGCAGCAGTGGCATAGCCCAGCCGGCCAAACCCAGTGATTACTTCGTCGAAAATCAGTAAAATGCCATGCTTTTTGGTAATTTCCCGCAAGCGTTCCAAGTAACCCTTCGGCGGCGCGTATACACCCGCAGACCCTGCCGCAGGTTCCACAATCACCGCCGCTACTGTACTGGGGTCATGCAGGGTCAGAATTTCTTCCAGCGCGTCAGCGTACTGCACACCGCCCTCGGGCTGTCCGTGAGAAAATTTCATCGCCTCGTCGTACGGCAATGGCATATGGTCCACGCCGGGCAGCATTGCCCCGAAAAACTTGCGGTTATTGACCATGCCACCAACACTGATGCCACCGAAGCCAACACCGTGGTACCCGCCAACCCGCCCGATAAGGCGAACCCGCTCGCCCTCACCGCGCAACCGGTGATAGGCCAACGCAATTTTAAGCGCGGTTTCCACCGATTCTGAACCGCTATTGGTATAAAATATATGGTTCAGATCACCCGGCATACGTGCAGCAAGGGTGTTGGCAAGCTCGAAGGCGGCAGGATGACCGTAGCCAAACGGCGTCGCGTAATCCAACTTGCCAGCCTGCTCACGTATTGCTTCAACAATTTTGGGCTGATTATGGCCCAGGGCACAGCACCACAAGCCTGACGAGCCGTCAAACACCTGCCTGCCGTCGCTGGTGGTGTAGTAAAGCCCGTCAGCGCCCACGAGCAGCTTGGGATTAGCCTTAAAACCCTTGTTAGGAGTGAAGGGCATCCAGTAAGCCGCCAGATCATCGTTGATACGTTCGTTGTCATGCGCCATGGCACACCTCGTAAACTTGATTAGAATTAAGAACACCGATCAACCATTAGCTGACCGGTGTCAATGCTCTAATATCGGAACGGGAAGCTTTCGCCGTTGTTAACTGCCAAAACGGTAGGTCAACCGCGCCCCAACAGTTCGCGGTCGGCTAACGCCGAATGCATGGTGAGGCTGGATGTCGCCGCCTTCGTTGGTGCCATCAAAATAAACTGCATCAAACAGATTTTCCACATAGGCAACTACAGACCAACCGGCCTCATCACTGTATCCAATCCGTGCCGAAACGTCGGTCCAACCATCGTTACGGGCAACAATCAGATTTTCGATACCGCCAAAGGCGCTGCTCTGTGTCCTGAAATCAATCGATGCAGTCAGTTCGCCCGTATCCCCTATCGGTGTGTGGTAGGTTGCAACACCTGCCAGGACCCATTTAGGAATGTCACCCAACCGGTTACCCGGCAATCTGTTCAGCGCCGTTTATCTCATTGTCGTTATAGGAACCGGCAAGATACAAATCGATATTCTCAGAGACAATCGCCTGCACTGTCCCCTCCACGCCGAATGCCTTGACCGAACCGATATTTTCAACCCGGTCGCCGTTATCGAAGAAATTCAACTGAAGATCGGTATATTCATAGTAATAGCTTGCGAAATCCAGGCGTAAACGCCTGTCCAACAAATCGCCCTTGGCCCCCACCTCATACGACCATACTGTTTCAGGGTCGAATTGGTTGGGACTTCCACCAGGCAGCACAACAGAATCGTCGTCAACTCCGTCCGGCCCCGGCACAATGGCGAAGCTGCCAAACCCACCAGCCTTAAAGCCCTTGGTCACACTAGCGTAGATGGTCCAGTCTTCACTGGCGCTATAACGCGCTACAAAACGCGGTGTCAGGTCGTCCCAACTGTTGCTGCTGGAAATAAACCCGTCGGTTGTTACACCGAATATATAGAAGGGACCAAGCTCGCTATCCACTGGCAAGACGTTAATCTCAAAGTCTTTGGTATCTTTGCTGTAGCGAAGGCCAACGCCCAGCTCCAACCGGTCTGTTACCGCATAATTGAGGTCCAAATAGGTGGCCCAACCTTTGTAATCGCCGCGCACCCGATTGCTTTCTGTCAGCTGATTGGCGCTGGGCGTAAACTCCGGATACTCCCAGTAAGCAAACAGGTCAGCGCAGGTATAATAATAATAGGCACCGCAAATGGTTTCTTCATCAATACGCTGGGAAAACAGCGAGTCGATATCTTCTTGGTAGTAGGACACACCAGCATACCAGCTAAGCGGGCCTTCGGTTTCGCTGACCAATCGAAGTTCTTGCTCAAAATAATTGCCGTCCTGGTCCTGCGAATAGTCATTCACTGAAATAGGCAGACCGTCAAAATCCTCGGCATATTCATATTTATGATCTTTGTAGCCAGTGAGCGACGTCAGGGTAGCGAAACCCATGTCAAAATTCAGCTCGGCGTTTACATTGAATATCTTACCGTTATCGAAATTACCGAGCGCATGATTACTGTCTATGTCGCGGTTGTTTCCGCGCAGCTGTACGCCCGGCACATTGTCCTGCAGCAACGGGAAAATCTCATCATCAATGATGGCACGATAAACCGAACCGCTTTGTTCCCGGTCTTCGTACTCGGCAGACAGCCAACCGTTAAAACTGTTGCCTTCATATGCGATAGTGCCGCGGAATGCGGATTTATCATGCGCAATTAGCCGATCATCATTTGGGCGCGCCAAATTGTCCACATAGCCATCTTCCTCGCTGTGATAGCCAGCTAGCCGCACGGCAAATTTGTCTGACACTGCTAAATTCAACGCACCTTCGAACTCAAGAATACCGCGTTCACCAACTCCGGCCTCCACATAGCCTTCGTTAACACCGATTTTCGGCTTTGCGGTATGCACACTGATCGCGCCGCCAATAGCATTACGTCCAAACAGGAAGCCCTGCGGACCGCGCAGCACCTCTGCTCTCTCCATATCAAACAACGACGATACAACGGCACCGTTGCGGCCTTGATAGAAACCGTTTTTAAAGAAAGCGACCGATGGGTCCCCACCAACCCCAAAATCATTGGTTAAAATACCGCGGATATTCACCTGATCAATGAAGCTATCCTTACTATCGCCCGCAACACCGGGGGAAAATTTAATCAGGTCTTTCACGTCATCAAGGTTAGTGCGTTTAGCAAAGGCCGCATCAAAGGCCGTTATGGCAATAGGCACGTCGCGAACCGATTGCGCTCGTTTTTGCGCAGTAACGATCACTTCTTCGATCACCAGACCATCCAACTGACCTGCAGTTTGGCCCGCCGCAGGTTGCGATGCCGCTGCCAGCGCCAATAATGAAACACCGGTTTTTAGCATCCTACTCAATCCCAAGGCTGATTTCAGTCCACTTCCATCGGTGTTTGTATGCATATTTTCCTCCAACCACACCAGAACCTCAAATTATAAAACATTCTACTTTAAGCTCCAGAATACATCATAAAACTGTGTTCAAGTTATCAGATAATGTATTCAGACTTCAATATTTTCCGCGCTGGTTCCAACTGTGTTTTATACATGCGCCACAACCCCACCGACCGCGTGTGAGCCTTTTCCCGCACTTGGGCAGCGCTGGCAGTTGTCACGCTTGACGACTGCTTGTGAAAATCAACACATTCTCTCTGCCAAGGTAAATCCAGATATTCAATTATACTTCTTGCACTTACATTCAATTTTTCAACCGTTGCTTCATAATTAACTTCAAGTATACGCTCCCCAAGTATATCGGACCACTTCGCCATTAATCTGCGATACCGCGCATGGTGCCGCGCCATTTCCTCCAAGTCGTAGGAATGATAGTAGGCGTCGGCAAAAAGCTGCTTGTAACTGGAAAAACAACTATCCATCGGATCACGAGTTACATGAAGTATCTTCGCATTGGGAAAGGCAGCCGCAATCAGCGGTACATACAGGTAATTCACAGGCATTTTATCGACAAAGCGTGGTGTATTCGGCCTAACAGCCTTAGTCGTCTCCAGATACAGAGAACCCAGCGTTGCAGGGTCTATGGTTGCTGCTTTTGCAATAATCTCTGCGGTCATCGGTTTTGGCGACGTGACACCCGATAAGCGTTTGATCGACATAGCAAATTGTTGTAACTCCCCGGCAGAACCCACATCGCTATTAGCGGTTATGATCCGCTCGATCAGCGTGGTACCTGTACGAGGTTGCCCCACAATGAATATGGGCGAAACATCAGGGTTACCCTGCCCTGCAGCCCGTAGCCATTTTCCATCAAAAGTTTCAGCCAGCGCCGCAAACATGGCCTCCTCAGCGACTTCATCATATGTCACCTCAGCACGGCGAGCCTGCGCGCCATGCGCGTAGGCACTATAAGCTGCGTCCCACTGGCCCAGGTCTTCATACTCTTTACCGATTGCATAATATAGAAACGGTTTGTCGCTGTCCGCGCAGTTTTCGGCTGCCGCCAATGTTTTAAGCGTTTCTATATGCTCGGTTGAATTTGCAGTAGCCAGCCGCGACTTCATCCAGTGCGCCTGCGCTACTTCCGGCTTTTCAACCAGCATCGCATCCAGTGCTACCGACGCTTCACTCAGCCGGCCCAGAAATATCAGAGCTTTCGCTCGGCTAAGCTCAAAAATGACACTGCCCGATGCCGCAGCTGCCCTGTCATAAAAAGCTAACGCCTGCTTTTGGTCGCCCAGCAGGCTATGCACGGTGCCAATCACGTCAAAAACCATTGGGTCATCACAGTCAAGTGCCGCCGCTTTTGACAGTGCCACTTCCGCGTTGGAATATTGACCGGATGTGACGAAGGCCCGCGATAGCTGGGCCCAACCCGCCACGTGACCCGCTTCCAGCGACACCACATTCTTAAAAGCCCGCGTGGCAGTGCCCCAGTCCCTGCTTTCGATAGCGATCAGGCCAATCAGAAAATGGGCATCAACAGTTTTTGGCAGATACTTTAGCACCAACTGGCAACATGCGCCCGCTTCCTTAAAGTCTCGGCGGTTTAGCGCGTCAAAGCCGCGTTTCAGGAATTTCCTAGCGTCATTTTGCGTAAACTGCTGTGGCATCATGCAACTATGCCCGCTAATTTTTCGGCCATAAAGCCAAATTTCCTACTTTGGTGATCGAATCCGGATCAGAAACCTGCGAAATCCTTTAAACGCTCAATCGCCATGCCAGCAACCAACGCCGGTTTGCGCAACAAACGCCCACCAGGGAAAGGCCGGTGCTTCACGGCTTCAATCATAGCCAATCGCCTGTCATCGCCAGTTATTGCTTCGGCGATCATCTGCCCAGCGCCGTGCGACGCAGCAACACCGTGGCCGGCATAGGCCTGCGCGAAGTATGTCCGCTCGTCCAGTCTGCCAATTTGCGGAATGCGGTTAAGGCCTACGCTCAAGTATCCGCCCCAATGATAATCAATTCTTGCGTCCTTCAGCTGTGGAAACACTTTCAGCATTTTAGGTCGCATTTTTTTGACCAAATCCTTGGGATGTAGTCCCAAATATGTGGCAACACCACCGAATAACATGCGTTTGTCAGCAGAAAGCCTGAAGTAATCCAGCGCCCAGCGTTGGTCACACACCGCGTGGTTGCCAGGTAAAATTTCTGCAGCCAAATCATCCGAAAGTGGTTCTGTCGCAATAATATAGCTGCCTACCGGCAGCATTCGGTTGGCAAGTTTGGGAACAAGATTGCCTAAATAGGCGTTACAGGCCAATACAACTTTGTCCGCCGTTACCCGGCCCCAGTCCATATCAACCACTACGCTATCGCCCTGGTATTCAAGCTTGGAAACCCGCGCGTCTTCATAAATTTTTACGCCGAGACCAGCTGCAGCTGTAGCTTCGCCGCGCACCAAATTTAAGGGATGGCAATGCCCCCAGCCGTTATTTATCAGTCCGCCGACAAACTGGCTGGAACCCACAACCGACGAAATATTTTCGTCGATGACAAGTTCCAGTGCGTGCGGAAACCCGCGCCCTTCCAGCGCGGATTTGGTCTCAATCAGGTCCTTCATATGGCCTTTATTCATCGCAGCATCGAAGTAACCCCAAGTCAGGTCGCAGTCTATGGCGTATTTTTCCACATTCCTGCGGACGATATCTACGCATTCAACACCTGCCTGCCACATGGTATCGGCTGCCGGTCCAAATATTTTCGCGTATCCGTCAACCTCACCAAGTTCAGGACCAAAACCGCCCAAAATCTGGCCGCCGTTGCGTCCCGACGCGCCCCAACCAATACTGTTTTGCTCAACCAACGCCACATCAACGCCTTTTTCAGCCAAAGCAAGTGCTGTGGCAACGCCTGAATAGCCGCCGCCCACAACACACACTTCGGCGCGCTCATTGCCCTCTATTCGTCGGAAACCGTCAGGATAGTTGCTGGTCGCCGCATAATAGGACGGCGGAAGTTGGTCGGTATGAATTCGGTCGCGTACTCTCATGGGGTTCACTGCTAACTGTTTGAACTAAAGAACTCTTAAATACTGGTCATAGTCCGCGGCGGTAACGGCACAGTGAAATTCTTCTTCTTCACTTTCCTTAACCTGCAGATATAACTCAACAAAACGACCCCCAAAATAGTCGATAAACACCGTGTCTGCCCGTAATGTATCTAGTGACTTTTTCCACCGCGACGGCAAAACGTCTTTAAAATCAATTAGGTCAAATTCGCCCAATGGCGGGCCCGGATCAAACTTTTCCACCAGGCCGCGGTGGGCCCCCGCCAAAATTGCTGCCAACACCAGATACGGCGAAGCATCGGCCCCGCTAACCCTGTGTTCGAACCGCCGATTGGCTAGGTCCGACATGGGCAACCTCAGTGACAAGCGGCGATTATTTTCACCCCAATTGCGAACGACCGGCGCGAACCATTCGGCGTCAAATCTCCGGTAACTATTGGCGTTGGGGGCAAAAAACGGTGTCGCAGCAGGCATTGTCTCCAGCAAACCGCCCAGCGCGTGCTTCAAGCGTTCTTCGCCGTCATCCGCTGCGAAAATATTCTGGCCGGTATCGTCCAGCAGGCTGACGTGCGCATGCAGACCGTTGCCCACTTCGTCGTAGAGCGGTTTTGCCATAAAGCTGGCCAGCAACCCGTGTCGGTGCGCTACCCCGCGAATAACCCGCTTCAACATCATGGCCTCGTCGCAAGCCTGCATGGCGTCCGGTGAATGATTAAGATTCACCTCAAACTGGCCGTTACCGTATTCGCAAACAAAATTGGTAACGTTGATGCCCTGTGCCAGCGCTGCTTGCTCAATTTCAGCCAGAAGCGGCTCGAAGTCCTTGTAAACATCCAGGTTATAACAATTGGCGTCTTTCGCTCTCGGCATGCCGTTGGGCGGTGCCAGCGGCTGAGGCGGTTGGCTATTCATCTCAAACAGAAAGAATTCATACTCGAACGCCACCACCGGCGTTAAGCCCATCTCAGACAAGCTCGCCAAAACCCGGTTCATTACCGTGCGCGGATTGGCAAAAAAGGCGGTGCCGTCCTCGTCCAGGGTCTCGATCATCACCTGGGCCGTTGGACGCAGGGCCCAAGGTACTGGCTTCAGCGTACCTGCCACCATTTGACAACGCCGGTCCGGATCACTGCCAAATTCGTCAAGGGTGAGCTCGGCGTTGGCTCCGTTGGTGGTTAAAAAAGACGTAGTGATCGGAAAGTACACCTCGCCCATGGCGATTTTGCCAAGAGCATCAACAGGCACTTGCTTTCCGCGGAAGATACCATTGATGTCAGCGATCAGTATCTCGACAACCTGGGTGTCGGGATAGTTGCGTAAATAATCGGCGATCTCTTGTTCAACGGTCACGCGAGAAAGATCCTACCGCGTTAGATATTTCTATAAATCATCTTTAAAAACAATTCACTGCTCCCCAACACAATCAATCGAAACTATAGTGCCAGCCCCTATACGTTGGCAAGACGATATCGAGAAAATCAGGCCGCTCGCCGTCAGGCACCAAATTTTCCGGCCTTGAAACCCACCGATATTTATGGTCACTTTTGCGAGCATTGATATTCGCAGGTGCAATAGCGGCAACGATACAGATTACAGGCAGTTTCTTGATGGCACTTTCCGGTACATTATTAGGAATTAAGACCAGTACGCTTTACCAAACGCTGAAATATGCCATTTACTTGTTGATTTTATACAATGTGGTGCATTTCACCCTTGAGGACTTTATGGCGTCTGAACACCGGTTCAGGAATGGTATTACCCTGTCCAATTTTACCGACGCTTTCGCCCAAGCAGTTGATTCCGTGGCTTGGTTTGTACTTTTGCTGATGCTTGAACTGGAAACTTGGGTTGTAGATGACGAAAAGCTAAAAGGCTGGCTGCGTTGGGTTATAAACGGCGTTGCAGCCATTTGTTATTTCTTTATCGTAAAAGCGTTCCTTGGATATTACGGTAAGCTGATTTTTGTACTGGACTTTAACCTCGCCGAAATTGTCAATGCCTGCGAAGTGGTCGGCGTTCAACTATCTTATATGGTCAATATTGATACATACGCAGCCTTGGCGGCAGACAACTGCGCTCAAGTCGGTACCGCGCCCTACTTTATCAACGAAGCTGACAGCATTATTGCAAGCAGCAAAATATATGAAGACGCCATTTTGCTTGGATATACCGAAGTTATCAATTCGGGTACCTGGCTGATGATTGTGCTTGTACTATGGGTGGATGTTTACCTCCAAGTGCGAGGCGCGCTATCCGCCCGGCTATTTCGCATCAATGCCTGGATTAAGGGCGCGCTTTATTCAATTCTTGTTACCGCCGCAATCATTTGGGGACTTTACGGCGAATTCCTCGATTTTTGGGACGCTTTCATCTGGATTGTCGCTTTTGTTTTCATCGAAATGAACCTGTTCCAGTGGCATGAGGAAACCGAAGCAAAAACCACAAACAAACAGCGGAAACAAAGCATATGAAACCGGTTATAGGCGTTATCTGTGAAACTGCCAGGCACGGCCTGCATGTGTATCAGCAAACCGGTGACAAATATCTTCAGGCGGTTGTGCGGTCGGCCGACTGTGTTCCTTTATTGATTCCCGCGATGACCGATCGCGTCTCAGCGCAAGATTTTCTTGGGCGGTTGGACGGCCTCTTGTTAACTGGGGGTTATAGCAATGTCGAACGTGCGCGATACGGCATGGCTCCCGCTCCGGCAGGCGAACATGAAGACCCTGCAAGGGATGAGCTGTCATTTAGCCTCATTCCCGCCGCATTGAAGAAGGCCCTGCCACTGTTGGGCATTTGCCGTGGGTTTCAGGAGTTAAATGTGGCACTGGGCGGCACGTTACACCCACGCTTGCAAGAAGTGGACGGGCGATTTGATCACCGCGAAAACGGCGAAGATCCGGTTGATGTTCAATATGGTCCTGCCCACTCGGTTACACTGGCAGAAGGCAGTGCACTGCACCGCATCATCGGTGAAAACGAGTTCATGGTCAATTCTGTACACGGCCAAGGCATCAACCGCTTGGCGAACGACCTGACAGAAGAAGCAGAAGCAGATGATACAACCATTGAGGCGGTATCAGTTACCGAAGCGTTGGGCTTTGCATTGGCCGTTCAATGGCACCCTGAATGGCAATCGTGGACAAATCCGCAGTCTCACAAGTTGTTTCAGGCATTCGGCAATGCCGCGCGGAACTACCAATCGTCATATGGCCGTGATATATAGCGCGTAAATCGAGAAGGACTGCGGCCAGCAATGGCAGCTGTAATAGGTGATCTATGAGCGATGCAGCTCGCATCAAAGAACTGGATCTTTGGTTAAAACAAGAAAAAATCGATGATATCGAATGCATGATTGCTGACAATGCGGGTATTGCCCGCGGCAAATCCATGCCGCGTGTCAAATTCATTGAAGGATTACAAAACCGTGGTCTGCGCATGCCTGAGACCGTTTTTGGACTGACAATCACTGGCGATTACGCCATCAATGACTATCTCAGTGAAACCGAACGCGACGTGATCTTGAAGCCTGATCTGGACACCGTGTGCATGACACCCTGGCAGTCAGAACCAACTGCGGCGGTGATCTGCGACGCAGAACTTGAAGATGGTTCTCCGGTGGAGTTTTCGCCTCGGCAGGTGCTCAAGCGAGTTCTTAAACTTTATGAAGACGAAGGCTGGAACCCGATTGTGGCGCCAGAGTTTGAATTTTACCTACTGGAACGCCAGCCAGACGTAGAAGCCAGCCCCACCGCCGCAGTTGGTGCTTCAGGCAGGCGTGACAGCGGCTCCGCTCCCTTCTCTATCGACAGTCTTGATGAATTTTCCGCCTATTTTGATGACGTTTATGACGCCTGCGAGGCGCAAGGCATCAATGTGGACACCCTTATCCATGAAGCTGGCCCCGCCCAGTTTGAATTTAACGTGTTTCACGGGCCCGCTCTGGGTGTAGCGGACCAATCATTCCTGTTTAAGCGAATCTTGCGGCAAGTGGCTATCCACCACAATATGTTCGCCACCTTTATGGCCAGCCCTTACCCGGACAGTTTTGGCAGCGCCATGCATATCCACCAGTCAGTAGAAAGCCTGGAAACCGGCAAAAATATATTTGCTGGCGCTGAAGGCGAAAATACACCTTTGTTTTTGTCGCACATCGCGGGCTTGCAGAAATACCTCAAGGAAGCGATGCCGCTGATAGCGCCTTTTGTAAACAGTTATCGCCGCTTTGCCATGGGCCTTTCGGCACCCACAAACACCCACTGGAGTCGGGAAAATCGTTCTGTGGGTCTGCGCGTGCCCAGCGGAACACCGGAAGGCCGTCGCATCGAAAACCGGGTCGCAGGCTCGGATGTCAATCCCTATTTCGCGATCGCAGTATCCCTGGCCTGCGGGTATTTGGGTATGAAAGAAGGATTGACGCCATCATCTGAGTTCCGCGGCTCGGCTTACGATGTTACCAGCCGCGCCTTGCCGCGCCATTTTTTGGACGGTATTAAAATCATGCGCAAAAGCAGCGCGTTGAAAGACGTTCTAGGCGAAGCTTTCATTGAAACCTACCTGGACGCCAAGGAAATGGAGTATGACAGCTACTCATCTGTTCTTAGCCCTTGGGAAACCCGCTACCTTCTGTTGACGGTATAATATGAACGAACAACAAGCTTCCAACCGCACCAAATTCTGGCAAAGCCAGGATGCCGACCATCATTTGCACCCTTTTACCGCACACCCCGAACTGCGCGAACGCGGCGTGCGCATGATCACCCGTGGTGACGGTGTTTATCTGTTTGACAGCGAAGGCAACAAGATACTCGATGCCATGGCCGGCCTTTGGTGCACCCAAATTGGTTACGGTAACGAGGAACTGGCACAAACAGCGTATAAGACCATGAAAGAACTGGCTTATTATAACCTGTTTTTCAACACATCTACGCCGCCAGCCACCGAATTGGCTGCCAAGATAGCAGAAAAAACACCTGGTGATTTAAACCAGATATTGTTTGCCTGCTCGGGTTCCGAAGCAGTAGACAGCGCATACAAGTTGATTAAATATTACTGGAACCTGAAGGGCCAACCGAACCGTAAACAATTTGTCGCCCGCGAAGGTGCGTATCATGGCTCAACAACAGTTGCTGCCAGCCTGTCAGGACTATCGGGCATGCATCCGCAGTTCGACCTGCCCCTGCCCGGCATCCATCATGTGGGGCCAACACCGCACTGGTACAAGTTTGGCGGTGACATGACACCGGAAGAATTTACAGACCACTGCGTAGCTGCGGTTGAGGCCAAGTTTCTCGAGATTGGCCCTGAAAATGTCGCTGCATTTGTCGGCGAACCGGTGATGGGTGCCGGTGGCATGATGCCACCACCTCCCGGTTATTGGCCCAAAATTGAAGCTTTGTGCCGCACACACGGTATTTTACTGTGGGCTGACGAAGTTATTTGTGGCTGGGGCCGCACCGGAGAATGGTTCGGTAGCAACCTTTATGGCATCACGCCCGACATAATCACCATGGCCAAAGGGCTGTCCAGCGGTTATCAGCCCATATCAGCGGTGGCCATGGGCGGTGACCTTGCCCACCAGATTGCCTGCAGTAATGACGAAATGGTTCATGGCTTTACCTATTCTGGCCACCCTGTAGCGGCAGCGGTAGCGCTTAAAAACATCGAAATACTGGAACGCGGCGGGCTAGTCGGCGAAGCCGCGGCCCCGCGCGCAGCTTATTTCGCCAAACAACTGGCAATGCTAGCAGATCATCCTTTGGTCGGTGATGTACGCAGTGTTGGTTTCCTAGGCGCACTTGAATTGGTGCAAAACAAAGAAAGTGGCAAACCGTTCGATAGCGAATTAAACGTGGGCTATAAATGCCGCGAGCATTGCTTTAATGGCGGCTTGATCATGCGCGCCGTCGGCGACAGCATGATCCTGTGTCCGCCGCTGATTATCAGCGAAACAGAAATTGATGAACTGGTCGAAAAAGCCCGTACTGCGCTTCACCAAACAGCAAAAGAAATCGGTCTTTAGGTTTGTATTTACTGAATGTAATAAATTAAATAATAACGACAAATATTTCTATTTTATTGGAAAATTAAAATAGACATTCGGGTACAGTTCGTCGACTAAGGTGAAATGCCACCATTCTTCGCTGTAGGGTTTGAAACCGTGTTTCACCATCAAATCTGTGAGTTTTTTGCGATTGCTCTGCGCACTGGCATCGACCAAAGTTGAGCCAGCGTGGGATTTTTCATCAAACAAATCCCATGAACTGCCCATATCCAACTCGTCCCATCCGCCGTCCGGCCCCGGCGACACAATGGTCAAATCAACCGATCCACCCCGGCTGTGGCCCGACTTTTCTGCAATGTAGCCCTGCTTGACCAGATCCGTCTTGGCTACATCGGGGTAATAGTCTGCTTTGTTTTTGGTGTCATCGCTGTCGGCGATCCAGCGTATGAAATGATCCACTGCCCGCTGCGGGCGGTAACCGTCAAACAGTTTAAGCGCCAAACCTTCTGCCACCAGCTCAGCTTGGACCTCCGCAAGTGCTACCGCTAACGGTTTCGAGACGATAACCTTGTCAGCCTCATAGCCCGTTACTGGCCTTCCAATAAAATTGTCGCTGCCTGCATAACGCGCCGTGGCGACAATGCCGGGGACAGCCACACGCACGTCAACAAAGTCTTCATGCATAGTCTCATTCTCGCTTTTCATTACAAACACTCCAGCGAAAGCGGCGGAAATCGCGACAATTGCAAATAGGTACTTCATGTTCATCTAGAATAACCAGACAATGCCAACAAATGCCTGCAATTGGTCACGTGAACCACCGGCGGAACGCACAATAGGACTGTCAGCGGCATCGCCTAACAGTTCCGAAAAGCGAAAGCTGCCCTTAAACAACCAGTTTTCACCAAACCGACGCTCGGTTGCCAACTCGATATATGCTTCAGAAAGCCCACCGTTCGGGCGAAAGGCTGCAAAGTCCGGGTTGCCTTCTTGCACGCCATAAAAAGTGTCTAAAAACGCGCTGGAGCCCCAAACTGCGCCTAAAATAGGCGTTACCCGCCACTTTGACGTGGGTTCAAACGTATAGCCCGCCTCTACTTCAACGCTGGTGCCAGTGAAATCATCAGACGCACCAAAGTATATTTCAGTGGTTAGGAACAGTTTATACAGCGAAGTTGCTGCAAAAATACCGACCTCAAACGCATCATCCACCTCGGGAATAGTCTCAAGCAAGCTCAATGAGCCATTGTCGATGCGACCCAGGTTCCAGCGCGCTATTGCGCCTGCGCGCACAAAACGATTCTTATACAAAAGAGCGCCGATACGGTTATTCTCGAGAAATATAGTGTCTTTGTAACTGATTTTCACATCAAAGCCGACGCTGGCAACATGCTCGTCCGCACCAACAAAGCGCGGCGCAACCGATAGCCCGAAGCCTATCTGCCCGGCCCAGCTATCGGCCTTGCGGTCATCCTCAAACTCGTCTGCCTGAATATAGATCGGCTTTCCGCCAAAGCTGACATCTACATCATTTGCTGTAACGCCCGTTGTGGCTCCAGCCGTGAAAGCAACCAGGCTACACACCACCGCCGCGCGCATCACCCTATTCACTTGTTAAAACCCGGTAATGTACCTCATAACCCAAATGGTCAGACAGTGGCTTGCCATCCAGCGTTTCGGTAAAATTACGTGCCGCCCAAATCGGCTGCAGACGAACTGCCGCGCTGTCTTCATAAAATTGTTTGTCATTGGTGCGGTATAATATTTCGTCTTCTTTGGTGCCGGCAGCTAAGGAACAAAAGGCCTTATTAGAAAGGCACACTTTACCTGCATCCATCAAGTTAACATTCTCGGAAAAATAGGTGTAGCGCTTGTCCTGCTTAGTGTTGAAATCGCCAGCAATAACAATGGGATACCCCTTCCTGAATGCACCCAGCATTTTAACCAACAAATCAGTTTGTTTTCTGTGCGCCTTGAGGACAATCTTGCCCGGAGCTTTGGCCGAACCACGCGAATTAAAGTGCGAGTTCACAATATCAATCGGCTGGTCAGCAAAAGGTGTCTGCAGGCGCGCAAACTGGATGGCCTTGTTAGACAAACAATCAAACCCTGCGCATTCATCGCTATCGAACGCTTTGTAGCGCGCATCCATTATCGGAAAGTCCGACAGGATATATAGCCCGCTACCGGCAATTTTCTGCGGATCAGGACGCAGGGCGTATGCTTTACGCGTTGCTTGGGTCCAGTGTGCCCGGCCCTTGCGAGATGTGTCGCGTCGGCCCGGCCCCTTGTAAACATATTTGTAGCCCGTGGTGTCCGCAATAACTGACGTGCGTTTATCGAAGGCCTCTTGCAACAGCACCACATGCGGCTGTGTGCCTGCGGTGCGCCGTTCGCGTAAAATCTCCGCAATGCGGTTGAACAGCGGCGGTTTGCCTTTGGTCAGGGTTTTTGGCAAGCCGTTAATATTATATGATAGCAAGCGCAACACCGACGCTTCATCCGGGGAAGTTTGCTCGGCCAATACCGGCTGCGCACCTGCCACCAAGGCACAGGCTGCAACAAACGTTACTTTCAATAAATTTATATGCATCATCAATCTGCCACCAACAATTCGCAATCTGGCCTACAGCTACCCTATTATAGCTTGCCCGGCAATGAACGAAAAGCACTACACGTCGTCCAAACAGAACACAGAAGACAACGTTGCAGGCAGCGGCATGCCTCCACCGCTGCTGGCTGATTAATTCAGGTTTATGGCGAAATTTTGGAGCAAGTCAGACTTGGTCCACCGTCCGCTTGATGAAAGCCGAAAGCTTCCCACGTTAGAAAACGGCGATTAATGCAAAAAACAAAACACAAACAATTTGCCCCGCATCCAGACAACAACAACCAATGTGGTGCTTGCCATCGAGAAAAACCATTGTGACAACGATGTTCACGAGTATCTCGATATTAAACACACACTTGTGATCTGTGAGGCTTTAAACACTGACAGGCGGTACCTATATGCACCCTACAGCGAGGCCGCACGAAAAATCAGTGGCCATACAACGACAAAAACAAACGCCAATAATAAGAAAAAAACGAGGCCCAACATGAGACCCAATAGTCATTCTTCCCCCATACTCATCACCGCTAATCTGGTTGCTGTATCCAGCTTCCTGCTATTTATGTTTATGGTTTAAATGCAGGATTGAGTTAGCACCTGAATCAACATCAGATGGTTGATATAAAACGCCCTGCACAGGCAAGGCGTTTTATTGTTTGAACCCCAATAAGTTAGCGGGGAGCTATCGCCCTATCTTTTTGAATGTTTGGTCCAAATCCAATCTCTGGCCTCTACCCAGTTACCGGCCGCATTTTTTTCAAAAACGTCTGACATAAACCAGTCGCCAGACTTATCCATCTTCTCCTCATGTTTCATGTCCTTTTCGCTGCCATCTACCCCGAAAAAGGTCTGCTCAATCTGCAGATTACCGTCAGCGTTCCGATACATGCTGCCGGTCGCGATCGAGCCGTTCCAGCCAATTTGATATGCTTCGGCCTTTCGGATAACAGGGTTATAGAAAGCATAAAGCGTCCAGAAACGAATTTCTTTTTCGCCCTCGTCAGTTTTGAAAATACCGACCAGTTCACCGGTAACATGTTGCTTGTAAGGTCCCCAGCTGTATCGAGTGCTATAATGAGTGGGTGCATTTTCTCCGGGTTTGTAATCTGGATTGGGCGTGCGCCATTCGCCGCCCCGGATAACCTCGCCTAGTAATTTTTCCAGTGCAACAGTCGGCGTTTCAGGCTTTTCGGCGGCGGAGTTCGGGTTTGCAGCGACTTGCCCAGCTGAAAATACGGCAAAAATCGCGACTACAAGGTAAAGGTATCTATTTGAATAACGCATGATGGCTTCCTGACATAAATGTAAAAGTTCGCCGTATATCTGTCAGCTATTGCTGGTTCCTGCGTCCTCCTAAATTTTCCTAAATTTCCACACGACATACATTTATGCTCATCCGGTCTCTAATCCCTTGAGGCAATGCAAATACCGGCCCTACTATGACTTTATGACCGACTTGCATTTTTCAATATTCACCCTTCGAACCAGTCCCCTCGAATTACTTCGAAGCGGGCGGCGCATCAAACTGCGTCGCCAGGCCCTACAAGTCCTGAAGCTTCTGTTGGAAAATGCCGGTGAAGCCGTTCCGCACGCTGCGATCCGCCGCCACCTTTGGGGTCACCGGGCCATTGATCACGCCAAGGCAATTCCGCTGATCGTCCGGGACATCCGCGGTGCATTGGGTGAGGTTGCCGCAGCGCCTGTTCTCATCGAAACCATACCGCGCGAAGGCTATCGATTTACCGGGGCCGTCACCGTTAAATCACAGCGCCGACGTGTAAAATGGCGAATTGCTATACCCATGGTGGCTGCTACGATCTTCGGCATCGCTTTGGCTTTGCCCACTGAATTTATACATACACCGGAAACGACGCCTGAAATTGATGCTGCCGAAGCGCTTTTTCTCAAAGGCGCTCACTTGATGCACAGAGGCGACGCCGGGTCGCTGAACAGATCGGAAAGCTATTTCCGCGACGCACTGGAACACAACGAAAACCACGCGAATTCAATTGCTGGATTGGCGGAAATTGCGGTTCGCCGCGACCAGTACGACGAGGCAAAATCCCATGCTCTGGCCGCAATGGATATTAAGAACACACCGCGCGCGCACTTGGTTAACGCCATGATAGCTGCGTCAAGAGACTGGAACTGGGAAGCTGCGCAAACACACACAAGTCACGCGCTTACCAGTAGCAACCAACAATTACCTGAGGCGTGGGCGATGCAGGCTATGCTCGAGACCCTCAAAGGTGAGCACACGGCTGCTATCGCAGCGTCAAACAAGGCGTACCAGCTGGACCCGGTTTCCGCTCTGATCAGGGTTGATCACGGCTGGTTCCATTATTACGCCAGAGACTTCGATGCGGCATACGGTCTATGCTTGGAAGCGACTGTGCTTGAAGCCAATAGCTGGGCCGCCGCATATTGCCAGTTAAAAACAGCAACCGCACTTCAGGACGAAACCAAAGCACTGCAAGCCGCACGGGCAGTTCAAAAGCTTTGGCTCGGCAGCACTACTACCCCACTGGCACAGTCAATGGCGGCATTTCGAGATTGGCACATCGGCGTGTTGGAAAAGCAGCACAAGAAAACCGGAACCCTGATAGAAATTCTGGCGGCGGAATATACCCTTTCAGGCCAAACCAACCGCGCACTGGAACTTCTTACAGCAGCGGCACGCCAGCGCTCAAAACACTTGCCTCTGGCATTAGTGGACCCTGTTTTCGACCCGATACGAGACCTTCCAGTATTCATTGAACTGCTAGAATTGACAGGTGCCACCCAAAACAATGAGGTTCGCCGTACACTGTGATTCCCCTGCTTACTATATTTGTAGCCTCGGGCTAGCATCCTATTTCATTTTCAACGCCTAAAATATATTGGCGCGAAGCGGACGAGAAATAGCAGAAAGGCTACGCACCACAACAGACCCGACAGCTCAATCAGTGATGGCGACCAATTAAGCCAAATTCCGGCGGACACACGCGCCGCGGCGGCCAGATTGATAGCCAGATAGATACTGCTTAGCGCGGGACTGTCTTGAAGGGGCAACCCGGCGTGGCCGAGAGATGCCCTGCTCATAACCGCGAGGGTCATTCCACCAATACCGCCAATGGTCCAGGCATGCAGCGCAGCAGTCTGGGCAACAACGCCGTATGCTGAAAGCGCCAGCAGCAAAAAACCCACCACTACCCATAGATAGGGGGCATGCAGCACCGCCACAATTGGTGAGCTAAAGGTCTTCCACCCGCGCCAGCGCAGCATGCGCATCAGGTTAAGACCCGCCGCAAGGGCAGCAACCCCGCCCATAACGGTCCCGTCGCGCTCATCGACAAACAAACCAAGCGCCGCCGCTGTAATCAGGATGCATACTGCGTCAAATTTCCCGAATGGTACTGGTAATTTCTCCATTTGCTGCAACCGCATCCAATTCCCGGTAAAGGCAGGAATAATGCGTCCACCAATAACGCAAACCAGCAATATCAATGCCGCAAGCCCCGCCCGCCAACCAGCAACACCCATATCCAGCACACCAGCCCGTTCGAGATTGCCGGCGGCGGCGGCGATTACCAGCAACCCAAAAAAGACAATAATCTTATAATTTCTGGCGTTTTGGGCTGCAACGACCTCTCGCGTTGCCAACCCCAAAAAGAAAATGAAGAACACAGTTTCCGCCAATGCTGCGGTGGCTATATCTACGTATCCAGCAAGCACCGCCAGTGAGGCAATTCGAGCAACTAGCCACGGCAGGAAAAGCGCACCCAGCAACGCACCGGAAACCGGGGCTCGGCCTGTCCAGTTGGGGATCGCGGTCAGGGCAAAGCCCGCAACCACAGCACCGCCGTAGCCAAAGACCAGCTCATGGGCATGCCACTGCAGCATGTCTGTATCAAAGTTGCTTGCATAACCCGTCAGGTAGAAAAGCCAGAAAACCAACGCTACAACCGCCCACAGGGCTGCGGCGAAAAAGAAAATCCGGTATCCACCGGCAAGTAGTGGCGGACCATTGTATGCATGCTTCATCAAGAATCGCTCCAAACATCAGAATATGAGGAACTTGAAACAAAACCGGTGCCCGCCGTTTGATATACGTCAAACAGTCAATTGGGCTCCGCCTCACTCGCGGTGGGCGGTAGACACCCAAAACAAACATCTGAACGTCGGCAATCAGGCATAAAGACCCGAATTGATCACGCTTAACCTAGCCGTAGTTTCCAGCCTCCTGCTATCTATGTTTATGTTGAGAGCCTGGAAACCAACTGAATTTTCAGCAGTAAGCGTGCCTACTTAGGTAAGCGCTCACAGCGTACAACCACACTCACGTGTCCATCGGAGTCAGCGAATGTGTCATGCGCTACATATTTAAGTTTCAGTGCGCGGCAACTATCATCAATGACAGATTGCGGGTTAGAATCGCTCGCCATGTTCAACGGACCTACAATGATTACCTCATCATTGAGCTTGGTATCGCAAGCGGCCAAAGACCCAACCTGAAGGAATCCCATCAACATCTTTTTCAACATCAAACTCTCCTTTAATTCAAAACATTCCCCAACATCTGTGTTGGTTTCAAATCTATGAGCAAAAATTATGAAAATTGCTGTGATGCCCGTCACACCCGGCATCCAACGTGGACTTTGGAGTGTTTTCACGCTCGCAAAATGATAAATAGCCCAGATGCTGCTCAGCCTGAAAGCGAACATGCACAAAAAAAGCCCCGCGAAAGCGAGGCTTTTTTGATGGTGATCCCTACGGGACTCGAACCCGTGTTTCCGCCGTGAAAGGGCAGCGTCCTAGGCCACTAGACGAAGGGACCACTGTAGCGCGCAACGGACGCCTAGATACCCAGCCACCCCCGCTGGGTCAACCTCTTTTTGCTTTTTTATCCCGGCGCCGCAGAAGCCACTAACACACGCCCGGCTAAGGCGCGCCAATAAGCGCCACATCATCCAGCGTTATCTCTACTTTACCACCCCCAGCCCAGGTGTCTTTCTTCAGCTTGCCTGCAATGTGAAAGCGCCTGCCAATACCGGTTTGCAGCAAATGCCCCAGCGGCTCGTCCGCTTGGCGAAAGGCCATAGCCTTAATGCTGCTGCCGTCTTTGGATTTAAAAATACAGCGCAGGTGGTTCTCCCCCACCCGGTCAGCCTTCAACAGGTCCACTTCCGGAATGGCAAAATGCGGTCCGGGGTTGCCTGCGCCGAACGGCCCTACCCGCTCGATATCGTCAATCAGCTCAGCGGTCGCCCCTGACAGAGCAATAACCGTGTCGATTTTCAGCACCTGACTGCTGGAGGCCTTGGCAACAGCTGCGCGCATATGATCGCGCAGGAACGCACTCAGGGCCTCAACTTGGTTGGCTGCCACTGTCAGGCCAGCCGCCATTGCGTGCCCGCCGCCTTTGATCAATAGGCCTTTATGCTGAGCCTCAATCACCGCTGCGCCAAGATCCACGCCCGAGATAGAACGCGCCGAGCCCTTGCCTTCACCGTTTTCAAGTGCAATCACCAATGCGGGCAGACGATATTTATCTTTCAGGCGGCTGGCAACGATGCCGATCACGCCAGCATGCCAGCCCTCGGCGCAGGCGATCACTACCGTATCAGGTGCACCGTTAATGCCCACTGCCTTCTCAACCTGTTCTAGCGCTTCCTTGAGCACGTCAGCTTCAATCACCCGGCGTTCACCATTGTAAGCATCCAGTTTTTCAGCAATCTGTCTGGCCTCCGCAGGGTTATCGGTAGCAAGCAATCTTGCGCCCAACCCGGCTTCGCCCACTCGGCCACCGGCATTGACCCGGGGGCCTAATACAAATCCGGCGTGATAGGTGCCAGGGGCCTCAGAAACCCGCCCCACGTCTGCCAGCGCGGTTATGCCGGCATTGCGGCGCCCGGCCATCACTTTCAGGCCCTGCGTTACCAGCGCACGGTTGACGCCGGTTAAAGGCACCACATCGCACACCGTGCCAAGGGCAACAATGTCCAAAAGAAGTCTCAGGTCGGGCTCTGGCCTCTCGGCCTTGAACCAGTTTGCCTCGCGCAACAGCTTGTTAATCTCAACCGTCAGCATAAAGGCGACACCAACCGCAGCCAGTTGCCCCTGCCCGCTTTCATCGTCCAACCGGTTCGGGTTAATCAGGGCCGCCACATCCGGCAATGTGGGCTCCGCCTTATGGTGGTCCACCACAATTACCTCCAGCCCAATGTCTTTGGCGGCTTTCAAAGGCTCAAACGACAGCGTGCCGCAATCGACAGTGATCACCAGGTCAATGCCTTCACGGCGCAGGCTTTCCATCGCAGCAGCGTTGGGGCCGTAGCCTTCCACCATGCGATCAGGGATATAAACACGGATCGGAACGCCGAGAGCTTTGAAATAGCGAGTCAGCAGTGCACTGGAAGTGGCACCGTCTACATCATAGTCTCCAAAAACCGCTATTTTTTCGCCAAAATCGATGGCGCGGATGATACGGCGGGCGCCGGTTGTCATATCCAGTATGCTCGCAGGGTCCGGCATCAGGTCGCGTAATGAAGGTTTAAAAAACACAGCGGCGTCGTCAACCGACACCCCGCGCCCGGCAATTAACTGACCAACGGTTAGCGAAACGCCCAACTGGTCAGAAACGGCCTGCGCATGGCGGGCAATGAAAGGGCGCTGCAACCAGCGTTGACCCAACGCGGAATTTGCAACGCCCAATAATGCTTTAGGTTGACTGTTTGCTTGCTCGGCTTCGGGCTGTTCCGTCAAACGAGGTCCTCTTTGTCGTAGCCATGCAAGGTTTGCACACGGCGAATGGTTTTGGTGTGTGAGCGCATTGTCACTGTGTCAGTCGTGATGCCTTCAGGCGTGCGGTGCACCCCTTGCAGCATCGCACCGTCTGTCACACCAGTGGCGGCGAAAATAACGTCGCCAGACGCTAGTTCCATCATATTGTATTTCCGGTGCAGGTCTTCGATGCCCCATTTTCGGGCACGGGCGCGCTCATCGTCATTACGGTAAAGCAACCGGCCTTCCATCTGGCCACCAATACAGCGGAGCGCCGCAGCAGCAAGCACACCCTCGGGCGCACCGCCAGAGCCAATATACATATCGATACCGGTTTTCACGTCTGTTGTTGCAATAACGCCAGCGATATCGCCGTCACCGATAAGCGAAACACCGCAGCCAAGGCCGCGCAGTTCCTTGATCAGTTTAGCGTGACGCGGTCGGTCCAGCACACAGATCATCATTGCGCTAACGTCTTTGCCCTTAGCAGCTGCAACCGATTGAACATTCTCGGTCGCTGACTTGTCCAAGTCGATCACACCGTCTGGCAATCCGCCGCCTACAGCGATTTTGTCCATATATACATCGGGGGCATTCAGCAATCCTCCACGCTCGGAGATCGCGACAACCGCAAGCGCATTAGGCATGGCTTTGGCACAAATAGTAGTGCCCTCAAGCGGAT